>JAEWLJ010000013.1 GCA_023393455.1 Methanobacteriota archaeon
AAGGGCGGAGGCACCGTCTCTTGCGCACCTCTCGGCCGCCGACCTGCAGGTCTACCTCAAGGGCATGGACTACCCGGCCGGCAGGCAGGATCTCATGACCCACGCCCGGAAGAACGATGCGCCGGAGGTCGTGATCGCGGCGCTCGAGCGGTTCGAGGACCGGAGTTATCGGTCGGCCACAGACGTGAGCACGGAGTTCGGGAAGATCAGGTAACCCCACCTATTTTCAAAGACCGGATCAGCAGTTACGCGAAGAGTTTCGTCTGGATGGTCTCCCGGTCGCCGAACGTGAGATGGCGCGCAGCGGCCTTCCCCCGGATGCCGGCACGGGCGAGGTCGGCCGGGCCGGAGAACGGCCGCACCCTCCGCAGGTTGAGGATCCGGTCCGCGCCCCTGGGGCCGATCCCGGGGACGCGGAGGAGGTCGCGGCGCGGGGCAAGGTTGACGTTCACCGGTGCGTTCCCGGCGGCGAGAACCACTTTCGGGTCGCGATCTCCGAAGAACCCATCCTCGTCGAGAGCGGCCCGGAGTTCTTCGGCCGCAACACCGTAGTCGCGGAGCAGGTAGTCGGCTTGATACCACCGCCGCGCCCGCCATGCCGGGGTGTCGGGGTGCGACGCGAGGGGAGTACCGGGGAGGGAGTGGAACGCCGAGAAGTAGACCCGTGACGGCCGGACCCGCCGGTACTGGTCGGCGATGCAGGAGAGGATCTCTGCATCGGTCTCGTCCGCAGCCCCGATGACGATCTGCGTGGTGTGGCCGCCGGGCTTCTCCTCCGCCACCCATGACTGGCGCTTCAGGATGTCCTGACAGTAGTCCTTCACCCCGGCGATGCCCCCGAGGCGGTCGGACGACGTCGTCTCCAGGTTGATGCTGATCCGGTCGGCCACGCGGGCAGCGTCGTGGATATCCGCCCGGGTTGCACCGGGAAGGATCTTCAGGTGAAGGTAGCCGTCGTAACCCCGGCGGCGCAGGATCTCTCCCGTCTCCACGATATCGTGCATCACGCAGTCGACGTCCCGGGGGATGCCGGAACTGAGAAAGAGTCCTTCGACGAGCCCGTCCCGCCAGAGACGGAGGAAGGTATCGGCGAACTCTTCCGGGGAGAAACTCACCGGCTCCCGCCGGGTACGGACAGGGCAGTAGGCGCAGTCGTAGGAGCAGGTGCCGTTGAGGAGCATCTTGAGCATCCGCCCGCACCCGCCCGTCCGGCGGTTGTAGGAGATGTAGGGGGCGAGAACGGTTCGCCCGTCCGGGTCCTCGAGATCGCCGAGGGCTTCCTGAGATGCGCGAAGGGTATCGAGCGGGACCGGCAGGATCTTCGACGCCTGAGAGGTCCTTCGGGTCTCGACCGTGACAGGGAGGAGTTGAAGGCACTCGCCCGGGCTGCAGATGTCGAACCGTCCGGCGGCGGTGAGGTAGGCGAGTTTCTGCTCTTGCGTCGACATACCGGAAGCATCGGCCCGTGGGGGGAAGAACCGATGCCGGGCGCGGGGTGAAAGTGTATGGGGGGAGCCCATAACACAGGTCGGAGGATATAGGAGATCCATTATGTATTGTGAAAACAATAGTAATACCAGGAAACAATGTTTGGCTATTTACAGGATCAGAAAAATCAAAAGGTATATCGATCACGCACCGGTGCCCCGAAGACCACAACCCGGCACCCGGCAAAGAACACTCCTCCAGAACGCCAGGGGCAGACAGGATCTCGCCCATATCAGGGCGCCTATGCCGACACCAACGCGATGCTCGGAGGGAGCCTGATCCACCACGGCCCGTTCAACGACCGGGCCTACCTCTTCCGCCTGGATTCAGCAGATCTCCCCGGGATCGCCGGCCGGCTCCTCGCGCTTGCACGATGCCGGGGATACTCACGGGTATTCGCACGGATCCCCGCCCCGGCATGCGGCCACTTCATATCGTCCGGTTACCACCCCCGGGCACGGATACCCGGGCTCTACCGGGGAGAGGTGGACGGCTTCTACATGGCAGCCTACCGTGACCCCCTCCAGAGCGGCTGGCAGGACGGGATCGATGACGTCCTTGCGGTTGCCGAAGAGAAGGGCCGAAGGAGCTCTGAGAGCCCGGTACTCGAGCCCGGCATCGCCTGCACCCCTGCCACGCCGGCGGATGCCCCCGCGCTCGCGGCCATCTACCGGAAGGTCTTCGCGACATACCCGGTCCCCGCCCACGACCCGGCCTACCTCGTAAGGGAGATGCATCACAACCTGCACTGCTTCTGCATCCGCGACGGCGAGAAGATCACCGCGATCGCCTCTGCCGCCGTCGACACGGAGGGGCGATTTGCGGAGATGACCGGGTTTGCGACGTTGCCGGAATACCGGGGCCGTGGGTTTTCGGCCCACCTCCTGCGGCAGATGGAGACGAAGATGCGTTCACTCGGGATAAAGACCGCATTCGCCATAGCCCGGGCCCGTTCATACCCGGCAAACATCGTCTTTGCCCGGGCGGGCTACACCCACGCGGGGACGGTTGCCAGCTGCGTCAACATATGCGGCTCCCTTGAGGACATGAGCATCTGGTCCAGACCGCTCGACGAGAGAGCGGCAGCGACCCCGTGCGGATAAGAATAAGGGAAGCCCCGGATCCATACTCTCACTCGAATATGGACACGGATCATTTACCGGCTTGTGACGCCGTCGTTGCCGGGGGCGGGCGGAGAAGACGTTGCGGGACGACGACCCGCATTCCGCTGTCTGATGAACGAGGGTGACACCTCACCGGGGATACCTCTATCCGCACCGGGATCCGGGGGGATGTCATGAATACCCACACTCCACGCCACCCCTTTCTTTACGAGGTCAACGCCCGCGTCCTGCTCCGCCACCTCGGAAGGGAGGCCGGGCGCCGCCTCACGCTCGACGACATCCCCGAATCCTGGCTCGCGAGGCTCGCCCGGTGCGGCTTTTCATGGGTCTACCTCATGGGTGCCTGGGAGACCGGGGAGGCCGGGCGGCGGGTCTCGGGCTCGAACGAGGAGTGGCTCCGCGGCTACCGGGACGTGCTCCCCGACCTCCAGGAGGAGGACATCTGCGGCTCTCCCTTTGCCGTCACCGACTATTCGCTCCACCCCGACCTCGGGGGGCCGGAGGCACTCGAGCGGCTCCGGAAACGCCTGCACAGAGAGGGGCTCCTCCTGATGCTCGACTTCGTCCCGAACCACACCGCACCCGACCACCCCTGGGTGCGCGACCACCCGGACTACTACGTCCGCGGCACGGAGGAGGAACTCACCCGCCGGCCGCAGGAGTTCGTCCGGATGGATCTCCCCGGCGGATCGGCCGTCCTCGCCCACGGCCGGGACCCCTACTCAGGCGGCTGGCCCGACACCCTGCAACTCGATTATGGTAGTCGGGCCCTACAGGACGCGATGACCACCGTACTGCAGAGGATTGGAGGGCAGTGCGACGGCCTCCGGTGCGATATGGCGATGCTCGTCCTCCCGGAGGTCTTCCGCCGGACCTGGGGGCGGGAGATGGAACCGTTCTGGCCCCGGGCGATCGATAGCGTCCGAAAAGAGCACCCAGACTTCATCTTCATGGCGGAGGTCTACTGGGACCTCGAATGGGCGCTTCAGCAGCAGGGGTTCGACTACACCTACGATAAACGACTCTACGACCGGCTCCGGAACGGAGCGGCACGGCCGGTGCGGGAGCATTTTTGGGCGGATGTTGAATACCAGGGTAAGTCCGTCCGGTTCCTCGAAAATCACGACGAGGACCGGGCCGCGGCGGTCTTTTTGCCGGAACAGCACCAGGCCGCCGCCGTCCTCGCCTTCCTCTCCCCGGGTCTTCGGTTCTTTCACGAAGGGCAGTTTGCCGGGCGGCAGAGAAAGACCCCCGTCCACCTCTGCCGGGAGCCGGAGGAGCCGGTCGACCCGGCCATAGAAGAGTTCTACCGGCGGCTCTTTGCCTGCCTGCGGTTGCCGGCATTCCGGGACGGCGAGTGGCGGCTCCTCGACTGCAACCCGGCCTGGGAAGGGAACCCCTCCCACGACGGGTATATCGCCTTCGCCCGGGAGCGCGAAGGAGAGCGTTTCATCGTCGCCGTCAACTACGCCCCCGACCGGGGCCAGTGTTACGTCCCGCTCCCCTGGGGCGATCTCGCGGGAAAGACCGTTCGGCTCCGGGATCTCATGGGAGAGGCGGTATACGACCGGGACGGCGAGGGGCTCCTCTCGCCCGGCCTCTTCCTCGACATCCCGGGGTGGGGGCACCACATCTTCGAGGTCGCGGGAGAGTGACCACTCCCCTTCAGGAGGACGGGGGGAGGTCTTCCACCGGGAACTGGACCTCGGTCAGGAGCTCCTCTTCCGGCACCTCGGCGGGGTCGTTGAGGTAGAGTTCCCGTGAGGGGCCGACCGGGACGAGGCGGTGCTCGTTCAGGTAGGCGAAGAGCCGCTCGTATGCCTTCCCCACCCCGGGGTAGGGGCCCGTGTGGAGTACCGAGAGGAACCGGCCGCCCGGAAGGTTCACGACCTCGACGGCGGTTCCGTCGAGGCTGAAGGACCCTGTAATCGGGATCGCCACCTCGATGTCCGCGTCCGTCTCCCGGTACTCCTCGTCATGGCAGACGAACGTGACCGGCCCGGCAATCCTTGCAGCCGGCTGCTGTCCGTCTTCAGGACAGACGTACGTGAACAATTCTCTGATCATTCTCGGGATCGTTTCCTGGTAACTACCCCGCTCCCTGAGGCTGAGCGCCCGCACGGTGGGGATATCCTTGATAACAGGTTCGGTGATCGACATACTGAATCCTCCGTTGAACGGGTCTTGCTGTTGTTTGCGCAGGGCCCCTGCAATCGCATGCAGCCGGCCGGCCTCCCGTTCGGTTGCGGCGAGACGTCGTGCGAAGTGCTCCCGGATCATCACGGCATCGCCGCGTTCCCGTGCCTCGAGAATGGCTTCCACCTCGGAGAGGCCAAACCCGAGCCAGAGCAGGTTTCGGATACGGATGCCCCGCTCGACCTGTGCATAGGTGTAGTAGCGGTACCCCGTGCAGATGTCTCTTGCCGCGGGGACGAGGAGTTCCCGCTCGTCGTAGAGGCGGAGCGCTTTCCGCGAGAGGTGGGTGATCCGCGAGAACGTACCTATAAGGATCTGATCGGTCGGCATGGATTACATCCACCTGTTGGCCGCGCCGGATAATAGACGGTCGGAGTCTCCCCCAAGGGGAGAGTTCCCGGCGTAGCGATTCACGGTTGGACGTCTTTCGGCGTCAACCTTCCGAAACGATCCGGGGGCCCCTCACCAATTCCGGGTGAGGGAGAGAAGCATCTTTCTGACCTGCCCGGTCAGCTCGCAGGAGGGATTTATCTCGAGCGCTTTATCGGCGCACACAAGCGCGTGCCGGTACATCCCGAGGTGGTAGAGAACGCTGCACTTCATACTCCATCCGGCGGCGTATTTCGGGTCGATCGAGAGCACCTGATCGAAGCATTCGAGCGCTTTGCGGTACTCGCCGAGCGCGTACAGGGCGCCGCCCTTCAGGCTCCAGACCCGAACGCTTCCGGGATCGTCGGCGATGGCGCGATCGTAACAGGCGACCGCCTCCTCATGCCGGTGCCCGAGGAAGTGGGCGTAGCCGAGATCCGTCCAGGCTGCCACAAAGTGGGGGTCGATCGCGAGAACACGCTCGTAGCAGGCGACCGCATCATCCAGACGGTGCATCGCGACGAAGACGCCGCTCCGGTTGTACCAGGCGACCGCGGAGTCCGGGTTGAGTTCCACCGCCCGGTCGTAGCAGGCGAGCGCCTCCTCGAGCCGGTTGCGGCGCCGGTGCAGCATCCCCCGGGAGACCCAGGCAGGAGCAAAATTGGGGTCGATCGAGAGTGCCTTCTCCCAGCAGTCCAGTGCATCCTGGTCCCTACCGAGGAGATCGAGAAAGACCCCTTTGTTGTTCCACATCTTCACATTCGCCGGATCGTCTCTGAGCACCCGGTCGAAACAGTCGATTGCCTCCCCAAACTGCCCTTTCTGGGCAAGGGAGACGGCTTTTCTGCTCACTGTGGAATCGGTGCAGGCGCCATCCCGGCCTTCGGGTTTACTCCTGCCGAAGAGTCTCTCTGTAATGTTCACGCCGGACATTCCCCCCATGGTCAGGCAACTGGTAGCGCGCATATAATATAACCGTTACCCCTGTAGCCGGACCCGGCAGGTAGGTCTGCCGGGTTTCGGGGGAGTCCTGCCGGGTGCCTCACTCCAAACGATGCCGCGCCGCCGGAATCACCCGCGCCACCCGCCTGGCACCTCCCTCGCGGCGGAGCTCGGTATGCACCCGGGCATGACAGATGCCGCAGAGCGTGATGAGGTTCTCCAGGTCGTCGTTCGTGGGGTCGTGGTCGATGTGGTGGATGTGGAGGTCCTGCTCTCCGCCGCAGACGGTGCACTCGCTCCCGTCGCGTTCAAGCACGGCGCTCCGAATCTCCTTCCACCCCGGGAGGCCATACTTGTCCCGTGCCCGGATGGGGATCTCGAACCGTTCGCAGTAGACGAGGGGCCGCCTCACGGCAAACGGGCACCGGCAGCAGAGCCGGCGAAAACCGTTCCGGCCGGGATCGTCTCCGCAAAGGGGAGGATTTGAGCGGTCAAACGCATCCAGGCAGAGTTGAATCTCGGTGCTCACGATCAGAAGAGGGTGGGTTTCGGGATGGGATAAGAGGTAGGTTCGCCCGGTTCCACCGGCCGTCAAGAGCGCGAGGTCAGGGGGAGAGGAACTCGTCGATCGACGCCTGCCGGGTGCGCCCGCCCTCGAGCGTCGAGAGCCTGACTCCGATGAGCCGGACGGGCTCGTCGTTGAGGAACGGTTCAAGCAGCCCGGACGCGGCCTGCCGGATCGCTGCGGGGTCGGCGGTGAATCGCGGGAGCGTCTTCGACCGGGTATGCGTCTGAAAGCCGCGGTACCTGACCTTGACCGTGACGGTGCGGCACCGGAGGCCCTCGGCACGGAGCGTCCGGGCGACGTCGTCCGCGAGGTCGGCGAGGGTCCCCCCGAGGATCGACGGGTCGGCGGTATCCGCTTCAAACGTCGTCTCCCGGGAGACGGATTTGCACCCCTCCCTCCCCTGCACCTCGCCGTCGTCGATCCCCCGGGCGAGGAGGTGCATCAGGATGCCGTGTCTCCCGAACCGGGCGGTGAGATCCTGGACATCGCAGGATGCAAGGTCGCCGACGGTCAGGATGCCCATCTGCCGGAGTTCTTCGCCGGTCTTCTTCCCGACTCCGGGCACTTTTCCCACCGGCAAGGGGGCGAGGAATCCGGCGACCTCATCCGGGAGGACGACCGTCAGACCGTCGGGCTTCTGGTAGTCGGAGGCGATCTTCGCCACGGCCTTGCCCGGGGCGACACCGACCGAGCAGGTGAGCCCGGTCTCATCCCGGATCGCCTGCTTGATCGCTCTGGCAAGCGCGTTTGCCGCCGCAAAACTCCCGACATCGCTGACGTCGAGGTAGGCCTCATCGATGCTCACCTGCTCGATACGGCTGGCGTGCCGGGCGAGGATCGCCATGATCCCTTCTGAGACCCCGGCATAGAACGGGTGATCCGCCCGGAGGTAGACGCCGTGCGGGCAGAGGTCGTATGCCCGGGAGATGGGCATGCCGGAGTGCACCCCGTAGCGGCGGGCCTCATAGGAGCAGGTACTCACGACCCCGCGGCCCGCCCCTCCCTTGGGGTCGGCGCCGACGATCACCGGCTTTCCGGCAAGGGACGGGGCGCGGCAGATCTCGACGGAGGCGAAGAAACTGTCCATATCCACGTGCAGGACGATCCTGCCGCCGGTTGTCACTCTATGAAGTCCCCTCCCCGGTTTCTTACGAGAGTGTTGGAGGTCCGGCGATATAGGGGGTTTGGTGGGCTGTGAGGCGAAAGTGCTGGTTGAATGAGGGTTTGCACGGGTGCCGGATATGGGCCAGGAGCGGCTTCCCCTGAACATGGTAATGGCCATGCAAAATCTCGAAAACGGATTTCTAGATCAACTGGGCAGGTTAGATCCGTGGGAATACTCCATACACTGGACCGTAGGGATATCGCCACGCACTGCCCCCGCCCCAAGGGGCGGGGGAGGAGGCCGGAGGCCGGGCGGGGTGGGGGTCACATGCTTTCATAAGCGATGGAGACAGGGGAGGGGGGAGACCCGCCCTCCCCGCGAGCCCCTCCCCCAATGGCGATATCCCCTTGAAATCCGTTTTCGGGCTTTAGTCTCCGATTCTCAAACTTGCCCGGGTCTCCAGGCACCCCCGAGTATAGGGCATCTCTGCAGCCGGGGTTTCGCCCACCAACACCACGCGCCACATCTAAATCCCCGCGCGCCTCCCGCCGGCCGGGGCGGGCCATTCCGGGGCAGGAAGGCCGGACTATGTGATAAAGTATTATAAAAATAGCGAACGTCATGCTACAGAAGTTCAGCCTCATAATACGTGGGCGAGTGAGAACCACTCGCTCCACCTTCTCCAGCTGATCGGCAGGAATGCTTGCGATCGCGGGTTATGAGGACGTGCAAATAAAAAGGGGTATGGAGGGATTTACCGCGCCGGGATGATGAGCGAACGCTCGCCGGCGGGCATGAACTCGCGGATGGCACCCTTCGCAAACTCGCGACGGGGCTCGGCGAAGTCGAACCTCAGGGACGGGTCGGCGAAGCAGACCTTCACGAGCGGGCTGTAGCAGAACGCGTCGCTGCGGCCGTAGTGGGCCCCGGCGACGATAGCGGCGTACTCGCCCTGGTGGCCGACGTTCATCGCGTAGTTCGGGTAGTTCGGACCACGGAGTTCGCCCATCAGACCACGGTCGGAGACCATGGAGAGGGAGTTCGCGGACCCGCACTGGTCCTGGAGGTCGTAGCCGAAGAAGCCGAGACGCGACCATCCGTCCTTGTGCAGGAGCATGGAGAGATACCAGGCGTTCAGACCTGCGTTGGAGTTTCCGGTCGTGATAGAGGTCGTCAGACCGGACGCGGCAGCGATGACACCGGCACGCTGGGAACCGCCGAAGTGGTCCTCCATCATGGTCGGGAACTGCTCGTACTGCTCCATGGCGTTGAGGGTGACCTCGGTTGCCAGGTCGTTGACGATCTCCTGGGTCGGCTTGACCTTGTCGTTCGGGCTCGGGTTCTTCCAGTCGACCCCGTACTTGTCCTTGGCGTAGTCCATACCGTAGTAGGTGAACTCGTCGAGGATGTTGTCGGTGTAGGCCGCGGTCGCGTACTGGGTGAATCCGACACCGCCGGACATGTAGGAGCCGAGCCAGATCTGGTCGTAGAGCATGGTTCCGGCGCCGACGACCTCAAGGGCAGCCCTTGCGGGGTCGTTGGGGTACTTCCGGTTCGCCTGGACGATATCGGCGAAGAGACCGAACTTGATGCCACCGGGCTCGTTCGGACCACGGGCACGCCGGGCGGGCAGGATCGAGCCCATGTTGACGACGCCTGCGTGCTTTGCAGCGTAGGAGAGGTCAGCGACGGCCGCTTCACCGGCGCACATGCGGTACGCGGCGATGAAAGACATACCGATCTGCATCGCAGACCACCGGGAGGTCGTTCCACCGTCGCAGGTCCTCGAGACCGCGGTCGGGATGTGAATCGCCTGATACATGCTCTTGCCGACTTCGGCCTTGAGTTCCTCGGCCTGCTTTGCGGGGAAGAGCTTCTCGATGTTCAGCAGGAACTGGGGCTCGATGTCGTCCGCGAGTTCCTGGTCGCCGGTGAAGACCTTGACGTAACAGTCGTCGACGAGGCCGGGGTGGGTCTCGACCATATGTTCCTGGACGACGGCGCCGCCGGGCATCGCGTGGTTCAGGATGTGGAGGTACTCGTTGATCGTCTCGGGGGTAACTTCCTTACCGAGACGCTTCTGCAGTGTCTGGTGGGCGAGGTCCATCCCGACGATGACGGTTCTCCTGATGTCATCCCACATCTGCTGCATTGCAGAGTTGTTGACGAAGTGCAGGTCGTCGCCCTCCACGAAGACGCCGGTGCCGGAGACCTCGTAGGTCATCAGCTGGCGCTGGCCCATCGGGATACCGCCCAGGTGGCAGCGCTCGGGGTCATACATGGAGATACCGCGGTCCATCTCGACGGCGCGGCTTGCCTTCATGAACTCCATCTTACGGGGGGACTGGCGGACGCCGTTGAAGTTGTAGAACTCAGCGGTCTCGGACTCGACGTCCTGACCCTGGAACTTCTCCTTGAGAGCCTTCAGGAAGAGCTTCTGGGATCTTTCAATCTTTGCCATTGTAATCACTCCTCTTTCGGCATGAAGCCGTATTTCGTTCTCAGCGAGTGGATCCGCTGGACGTATTCGATGTACTCGGTGTCGTCACGGTACGAGGTTCCTACGAGCGAGTGGTAGATCGTCGTGTGGGCCTTGAGCCACTTCTCGTCCATGGGCTTGCCAACGGCAACCGCACGGTCGAGGGGCTCGCCGATCTGGTTCTTGACGTACTTGACGATACCATCCTCGCCGAGGACGTTCCTCTGGAGCATGTCGAACATCATGCCGTCTTCAGCGAGACGGAGCGAGTGACCGTGCACGGTCGCACCGCGGATGCCGACGAGAGCGGGGTCGAACATCTCGGTCTCGATGAGATCCTTCGCGTATTTCTCGAGGTCACGCTCGCGGCACTCGACGATCTGACGACCGGAGAGCGTACCGGGGTCGATACCGCGGAAGCGGTACATCTCGGTGTAGGTCCGCTGGTAGGGCTGCGAGGGGGCGTTGAACATCGAGTCCGCGAACTGAATGTAGCGGACGCGGTCGCCGGCCTTCGCACCTTCGGTGGGCTTGACGAGCTTGCGCATCGGGCAGTTGACTTCCTGCTGCTCGGCGAGCGGGGGGTGAGCCGTCGGGTATGCCGATCCAGGAGCGCGGTGGCCGAGGATCAGCACGATGTCCTCATCCGTTACTGAACGAACCTTCTCAAGCTTCTGTTTGGGGTCCATCTGTTTGCGCCGGTTCGCGGCGACAATCGATGTCCCGGGACCGTACTGGGGCTTGTATGCCATGTTTCCATTCACCTCAAAGTGATTGATATCTTATCCATTTCCTGTCTTGAATGAGTTTCAGCCATATTTCCGTGATTTATGCGCCACACTGGTCCGTCCGGATGATCACCGGGCTCTCCCCTTTCCGGGGATCCGTGAGACCGATGAGCGAGCTATCGGCGTCCGGCCCATACCTCGCGTAGTCCACGAGCGTCGGGGTGGTCTTCATGAACTTTCCCACCTGGAGCAGGTAAGGGAACTCCACAAAGAAATCGTCGCAGAGCGACCGGATCTCCTCGATAACGGAGGCGTCCTCGACCTCCAGGATGACCGTGCCCACCTGGACCCGCAGTGCAATCTCGGCATCGAAGACGCGGATTGCTGTGCGGTCAGAGTGAGGGTTCGGACTTCCTCGTGCCGGCCCGTAAGGTACGGTCTTCGGCAGGCCGGGGCCGTGGATCATCATCCGGCGGATGCCGGCGATGCCGGCAAGCATATTGAGCAGGCGTTCTGCGGTCCGGGGCTTGAGCATCCGTAGAGGCACAATCCGGGCCTGCGGAAATGCGGCGTTCATCATTCGAATCTCTGCTCGCTCAGGCTCCGTTCGCGATCTGGTCGATCGGCTTGTTGAAGACGTCGATCTTACCGTAGGTCTCAGCGAAGAGCTTGGAGGTGCTCTCGGGCGAGAACATCTGGGTTCCGGCGTCGAGTGCCGCTGCGGCGACCACACACGGGATAGCCACGCCGTTTGCGTGCCGGGTCACGACGTGGTTGCCGTTGAAGATACCGGGGCCGCCACCACCGTAGATCGAGTGGCTGAAGAACGAGAACCCGACGGCGGTACCCATGACACGGCCGTAGTCGGTGCTCGGGAGACCGGTCTCGTGTTCGAGCAGGTCGTTGAAGTAGAGGAGCGTCGCGGAGACCGCCTGGGCGAACCGTCCGGCACCACAGTTGACGATGGTGGCTGCCATGGTTCCTGCGGCGGCGTAGGCGTTCCAGAGCATGGGGTCCTTCGTGTCGTAGAACTGGAAGTACCCGCCCTTCTTGCCCGGAGCGATGACCTTGTCCTCGATGGCGCGCTCGACCAGGCTCTGGACGACGGTGCCGACGGTTCCGGTCTGGCCGTTCGCCTTGACGAGGTCGTAGACCATGTTGTTCGCGTTCAGGCCCTGGTAGCCGTAGGCGAGCAGCTGGGCGCGCTCAAACGGTCCGACCGCGGATCCCATCTCGAAGATACCGGCGGTCTCGAGGGTGGATGCGAGTGCTGCACCCTGCAGGGCGTTCCTGCCGGTCATCATGACGGTGTGGTTGACGGGAATGTTCCTGAGCGCGTAGCCGATACCCTCGTTGTTCTGGGGGATCGTAAGGATCGACGTGACAAGCGCGCCTTCCATGTCCTGCGTGTGGGGGTAACTGCCCCAGCAGGCCGCCTTGACGGTGGATGCATTGAAGGCGTCGACGTTGAACTGGTCGACGATCGCGAAGGTGGTCGCGGCTGCAACCGAGGTGATCGCGGCGTCGTAGGTGGACGCGTTGACCAGGCGCTTCGTCGGGACCTGGACGAGCAGCAGCTTGCCGCCGTTGAACTCCAGGATCGCGGTGTCGTCACCCTCGGTGACCTGGATCATCTCCTTGATCTTGGCAACGATTGCGTCCTTGTTCTCCATGATGGGGAGATCGAGTTCTCTTCCCTTGATCTTGCCCTTTCCAAGCTTGCCGACCTTGAGCGCATCCTGGATGCCGCCAAGGTTTACGCTGATCGTTCTCTTGGTCAGGTCGATGATCTTACCTGTGGCCGGGTTAACCAGCGGGCTGATTCTGTCGAGGGTGACGCCGCTCTTGAGCAGCTTCCCGTCATCAGAATAGAGATCGATTGTTTCCGTGTATTTAGCCATAGTATTTCATCCTTTTACCCTTGTTCAATACGTTCCGTTCATGCAAGGGATCACGACAGTCGCCTGTTCCGGATCCCTGAAGGCCGCTACTGCACGTCCCAAAAGGGACTATAAGAGTAGAAGGAGAGTTGTTAATAAAATTTGCGAAACAAGATGCGTTTTTTTGCAAAAAATAATATTAATATCAAATATATTCCTAATCTGATATTTTAAAATCGGGATATGATTGATCGAATTATTGAACCCGCTCCTTAAAAAGGATTCCTCAACGCCGCCTATCAGGCGTTATCGCCCGCGAGAGGTGCTGTAAAGCAGACATATTAAATATTACAGGAAGCAACACTAATAGTAATAATTAAAATTAGTGCTCATCAAAAGTACCCAATTGAACCTGATCATTAAGGTTGGACATAAAGATATATAATCCTAATCTTCTCCGGGGAGGAATCTCGGAGAATCAGATATACAGACAGTCTTTTCTTAAATATCCATGACAGCAGTCAGGAGACGAAGGGATGTAGTTATATAATACCTCCGCAGCCCAATCTGCCCCGGACAACGAGAGGGGCATGCTCATCTCCGAACTCTCTACCACCCCCGTTCTTGCTATCCGCACCGGCGGCCGGCGCCGCCCCACGCTACGACTTTTCTGCAGTAAACCGCGCAACACCCCCGAGTAAAAAATAATTCATTCCAAACAACCACATGTAAACTGTGTAATCTTTAGTTGATTACAAATACGGAATGGTTAAATACAAAACATTACAAGTTATGACAAAACGATCCGCCCGGCGCTCCGTCCGGGTGTTTCGTTTTCCCGGGCGAGCAGGATCCCACCATATCGCAAGGCCCTGTTTGCCGGGTATGGAGAATCCCGGCAGATCCTCCAAAATCGGGGTACCCGATAATGGGCATTGCCTGGGTTACCGCACCCCATCTGGCCGGCCCCCCGAGAACCGGGGGGTCGGCCATTCCAACTACATCGAGGCATAACCATGGCGAACGAAATTTCATTGAACATGATCACTCAGCGCTCCATCGAAGAAGGCGTTGCGATGGAAAAGGGCAAAACGACCCCGGACTACTTCGAGGCCTGCTCGATCATCGAGATGCACGACAACGACGTCAGGACGCTCGAGCTGGTTCCGAACCAACTGGTAAAGGTGACAAGTGAATGCGGAACCGTGATCGTCAAGGTCGTCAAAGGACGTCAGTCGCTCTATCCCGGCCTTGCATTCATCCCGCAGGGTGTCTGGGCGAACCAGATCGTTCCCCCGAGAACCCAGGCGACCGGGGAGCCCCAGTACAGCGGTTTCCCCGTGACGGTCGAACCGGCGAACGGTGAAAGGCGCAAGAGCGCGCTCGAACTCGTTCAGGGGGCCGTCGGTATGTGGAGAGGTGATCAATAATGCCAAAGAAAGTTGAGAACGTCGGATGCCCATACTGCGGCGTCTGCTGCGACGACCTTGTCGTGACCGTATCGGACGACGGAAAGAAGATCCTCGAGGTGGAGAACGCTTGCGCTATCGGCAACCAGATCTTCCACCATGCAACAACCGAAGGGAGGATTCAGTTACCCCGCCTCCGCCAGCCGGACGGCACCTATAAGGATATCTCCTACGACGAGGCGATCGATTACGCGGCGAAAGTCCTCTACGACGCGAAGAAACCCCTGATCTACGGGTTTGGGTCGACCAACTGCGAGGGCATGGCCGCCGCGGCCAAGGTTGCCGAGAGGGCGGGAGCCGTCCTCGACAACTGTGCGTCCATCTGCCACGGGTCCTCGTTCCTTGCGATATTCGACAACGGATACCCGAGCTGCACCCTCGGTGAGGTCAAGAACCGGGCGGACGTCATCGTCTACTGGGGCGCAAACCCGGCACACGCCCACCCGCGGCACATGTCCCGTTACTCGATCTTCCCCCGCGGCTTCTTCACCGGCAAGGGCCACAAGAGCCGCAAGATCGTCGTCATCGATCCGAGGCACACCGACACTGCCCAGGTGGCGGACATCTACCTGCAGGTGAAGCAGGGGCACGACTACGACCTCTTCAACGCGTTCCGCACCGCCATCCGCGGCCACGAGATCCCCGCCGAGGTTGCCGGGATCAAGCGGGAACAGATCCTTGAAGTCGTCGATATCATGAAGAAGGCCCGGTTCGGCACCGTCTTCTACGGGATGGGGCTCTGCCACTCCGACGGCCGGAACCACAACGTAGACATCGCCATCAGCATGACCCGCGACTTGAACGACTTCACCAAGTGGACGATCATGGCTATGCGGGGCCACTACAACATCACCGGGCCGGGCGCGGTCTGGTCATGGCAGTTCGGCTACCCCTACTGTCTCGACCTGACGAAGAAGGACATCGCCTACATGAACCCCGGCGAGACGAGTTCCATCGATCTCGCGATGCGGGACGAGGTGGATGCCTTCATCAACATAGGGACGGACGCCGGCGCGCACTTCCCGATCGAGGCGGTCAAGCACCTCAGGAAGCACCCCTGGATCACCATCGACCCGAACATCTGCATGGCGAGCGAGATCTCCGATCTCCATATCCCGGTAGGGATCGTCGGGGTCGAGGTTCCGGGCATCGTCTACCGGATGGACAACGTTCCGATCCAGTACCGCAAGGTCATCGATCCGCCAGAGGGCGTCCTCAACGACGAGGAGGTCTTCGAGCGGATCTTCAAGCGGCTCGGGGAACTGGAAGCGGAAGAGGCTGCGAAGGGGCCTGCGAAGGCCGTCACACAGGGTATCCGCGCGGAGGAGTGAAGCATGGGAGAACTACTGATCAAGAACGGGTTTGTCTTTGACCCTCTTCAGGGGATCAAGGGCGACCGCATGGATATCGGAGTCAAGGACGGAAAGATCGTCGAGGTGGGCACCCTCAGCGCCCCAAAGACGATCGACGCTGCGGGCATGGCCGTGATGGCGGGCGGCGTTGACGTCCACTCCCACGTGGTCGGGCCGAAGGTGAACGTCGGCCGGCTCTTCCGGCCGGAGGATAAGCTCTTCAAGAGCCCCCACAAATCCCCTACGTGCAGCCGCATGGAGATGGGCTCCTCGGTCCCCTCCACGTTCAAGACGGGCTACGACTACGCCCGGATGGGCTACGTCTTCGTCAACGAGGCGGCGATGCCCCCGCTCCACTCCCCGCACGTCCACGAGGAGATACGGGATACCCCGATCATCGACAACGCCGCGATGCCGGTCTTCGGGAACAACTGGTTCACGCTCGAGTATCTCAAGAACCACGAGATCGAGAACAACGCCGCATACACCGCCTGGCTTCTCCGGGCGACCCGCGGGTTCGGCATCAAGGTCGTCAACCCCGGCGGATCCGAAGCCTGGGGATGGGGGCTGAACTGTGTCAACATCAACGACCCGGTCCCCTACTTCGACATCACCCCGGCAGAGATCGTGAAAGGCCTCATCGAGACGAACGAGCACCTCGGCCTCCCGCACTCGGTGCACCTGCACTGCAACAACCTGGGCAACCCCGGCAACTACACCGACACGCTCGATTCAATCAGACTCGCCGAGGGCTACACCCCGAAGAACAACTTCGGCCGCGAGCAGGTGCTGCACCTCACGCACCTGCAGTTCCACTCCTACGGCGGCGACTCCTGGGGGAACTTCGAGTCCCGGGCAAAAGACGTGATGGACTACGTCAACGCCCACGACAACATCACCGTCGATATGGGCCAGGTGACCCTCGACGAGACCACCACGATGACCGCCGACGGGCCGTTCGAGCACCACCTCTGCTCCCTCAACCACCTGAAGTGGGCGAACACCGACGTGGAACTCGAGACCGCCGCGGGCGTCGTCCCCTACATCTACAGCCCGAACGTCAAGGTCTGCACCATCCAGTGGGCTGTCGGCCTGGAACTGGCCCTCTTCTCGAAGGACATGATGCGGACGTTCATCACCACCGACCACCCGAACGCCGGGCCGTTCACTCGCTACCCGCAGGTCATCGCCTGGCTGATGAGCAGGGCCGCACGTGACGAGACGATGAAGACGTTCAAATGGCTTGACCGGACGATCGACGCCACCTCCATCGACAGTATCGACCGTGAGCTCACGCTCTACGAGATCGCGCAGATGACCCGTGCAGGGCCGGCAAAGGCGCTCGGCATCAGCAACACCTACGGCGGCCTCGCCCCCGGCATGGATGCCGATATTGCTATATACGGCCTCAACCCGGAGAACATGCCCTCCGACCCGGCAGCGATCGAGAAAGCCTTCGCCCGGTGCGCCTGGCTCGTCAAGGACGGCGTCACGACCATCCGTGACGGTGAGATCGTCGCGGAGCCCTCGAAGCGGACGGTCTGGGTCGACGTGAAGGTCCCGGAGAACGCGCAGGTGCAGAGAGACATCTACGAGCACTTCCTCCGGCACTACAGTGTGAAACTTGACAACTACTCGCTCTTTGAGGAACACCTCCACAACCCGCGGGTGATCGAGGTCAATACAACAGAATGAGGCGATAAGAAGCATGAAGACAGTAACCCTCACCCTGACCAACCCCTCAGAACTTATGCTCGAGGGGCAGAACATCACTCCAGACAACTTCGCAGGCAAGAAAGCCGCCGAGATAGCCGCTCTCGACGTCTGGGAAGGCAAACAGAAGGGGCCGCTCGGGAAGTACTTCACCGTTGAAGGCAACGGCGGTGAGACGGCGGCCGAGACGAAGATCGTCCTCCGCGGGGACTGCACCCGCGTCAAAAGAATCGGACAGCAGATGACCGCCGGCGAGATCGTCATCGAAGGCAACGCCGACATGTACATCGGCGGCTGGATGAAAGGCGGAAAAGTCCACGTGAAAGGAAACGTCGACTCGTTCTGCGGCATCGGGATGGAAGGCGGCGAGCTCGTCATTGACGGAGAAGCCTACCACCACCTGGGTTCATCGCCCCGGGGCGAATGGCGCGGCATGAAAGGCGGGCTGATCCGGGTGGCCGGAAACGTCGGCAACGACACGGCCACGTTCATCAACGGCGGGACGATCATCATCGGCGGCGACGCGGACATCCACGTCTCCACCCACGGCGAAGGAGGCACCGTTGTCATCAAAGGCAACGCGAAAGGCCGTGTCGGCGGACAGATGGTGAAAGGCGACATCTACGTCTACGGAACGATAGAGAACCCGCTCCCGGGATTCAAGATGGTAGGCGAGGTGGAGCAGGAGGTCGACGGCGAGAAGGCCCACTTTGCCCACTACATCGGAGACCTCGGCGAACGCCATTCGGTCTCCAAGGGCAAGACGGTGTATGCAAATATCTACACCCGGATCTAACTTTTTTTTATGCGAAAGCGGCCATGTCGCCGGGAAGAGGCGATGATCCCGGGTATGACGCCATGATGAGGCGGCGCCTCGCAGTGAAACCGCTTGCACAGGTCCGGGCGATGATCTGCTCGGCCTTCCCCTGCCCCGACCGGATCGCCACCCTTCCTGTTGCCGGGGCTGCCGGACGGGTGACGGCAGCGCCCGTATCTTCATTCCTGACAATCCCGGCAGAGGACGTTGCATCAAGAGACGGGTTTGCCGTCGTGAGCACTGAGACCCTCGGTGCGCGTGACGGGAACCCCGTCCCGCTCAGGAACGCCTCCCGGGTGAACACGGGGAACGCGATCCCTCCCGGCTACGATGCGGTCGTCATGATCGAGGATGTCGTGGGGAGAGACGGCGCCTGGAGCACGAAGAAAGCGGTGCTCACGGGAGAGCATATCTTTCCTGCCGCCTCCGAGATCCGCCGGGGCGACCTGATCCTCCCGGCCGGGCACCGGATACGCCCCTCTGATATCGGGGCGCTCCTCTCCTGCGGGCTTACCGTAGTGGACGTGCGGGAGGTGAGGGTCGGCCTCATCCCAACGGGGAGCGAACTTGTTCCGGCAGGGAGCCTCCCCGGCCCGGGAGGAGTTGTCGAGAGCAACACCGCCGCTAGCGCGGCACTGCTCGGCGAGGCGGGCGCTACCTGCACCCGCTATGGAATCGTCCGCGACGATCCCGTGCTGCTCCGGAAGGCCATCGAGCGGGGCATCCGCGAAAACGACATGCTCCTGATCTCCGCCGGTTCATCGGCAGGCACGCGCGACTTCACCGCCGCCGTCATCGACGAACTCGGAGAGGTGCTCGTCCACGGCATCGCGATGAAACCGGGTGTACCGGCGATCGTCGGCAGGATCGACGGCAAGCCGGTCATCGGGCTCCCGGGTTACCCGATCGCCGCCCTGACGGCCGCACAGGAACTCGCCCTCCCGCTGCTCGCGGCATGGGGATTCTCTCCCCCGCCGATAGAGCGCCTCCGCGCCCGGCTCGCCGGGACGGTCACGGCGGACCCCGATTACGACGAGTTCGTCCAGATCGTCGTCTCGCGGGCAGGCGACGGGTATGTCGCGACCCCCCTGCCACGGGGGGCCGGGCCGCAGATGGCGCTGGTGCATGCAAACGCCCGCCTGCACGTCCCGAGAGGAACCGGGAGCATCGCCGGGGGCACCGAGGTCGAGATCCTGCTGACCGGGCAGTGCCGTGAGCAGGGCGAAGTCTGCGAACCCGCGCTGGATCGAGAAGAGACAGTTCCCGTGAAGGACAGCGCCTGACAGGACTTCCGCACTCAGGCTCCCGCCGCACTCCCGGCTGAACCCTTCCGGCAGTCCCCCTCCTCGCCGTCGTCCCCGCAGGTCTCCAGCAGGGGACGGATCCGCTCCTCGAACAGCGGGAGCCTCTCCCGGAACTCGCGTGCGAGCAGGAACGTCCGGACGGCGTCGCCCATCCCCCGGTGGGCGGCAAGGAGGTGGTGGCAATCCCGCGGGACAGGGTACCTGAAGTGCGTCGAGGCGACCGTTCCATCGGCGGCGGAGAATTCGATGAGCCGGGCGAGGCGATCGAGGGAGAGGACCTGTTTCATCCCGAAATGGCGCCGGATCTCCCGCTGGAGGTCGACCAGTATGCACCCGTCGAGCGAGAAGTCCGCGGCACGGAAGGCCCGCTTCTCCATGCTGGCGGCAAAGACGACGATCGCCGGGACGTCCCCGGCCGAGACCTGCGACTCCATGAAGAGGCGGAGATCGGCAAACGCTTTTTGTGCCGTCGTTTTTGCCGCGGAGATCCCGTTGCCCGGGATCCGATAGAAGTGATCGTAGGGCATCCCGTACTCGCCGCGCCCTATGTTCGCCACGGTCGTCGCGACGCCGGCGGTCTTGCCGCACTCGTCGGTCACCTTCTTCCATATCTCGACGTCGACGTCGTAACAGAACTGCTCGCCCAGGTAGCGGACGCTGTCGTCCTGCGGCCGATAGACGACCGCGCCGATCTCGATCGGCATCATGACTGTCCGGCAGGTGCCGTAGACATAACCGAACTCGATGTCCAGGTAGACGTGTCTGGTCGCCTCGCCCACTTCCGGCTGCACCACGAGTAAGTATCTCTTCGGTGGCAACGAAAAGGTTTCCCGGATGCTCCGTCTCCAGCAAAGGTTTATCCAGCAAGAGATAAGCCATTCTATAAAGAAGAACGGCAGGACGCCCTGCACCCGACGAAGATGAAACTCTCCACCCTTTGGACCAGGATCCGCATCGGCGGCTTTTACGGGAAGAGACTCACCCGACGCCCGGTGCCCGTCGCCCTCGACCGTGAAGGTGAGGTGCGTGCGCTCCTCGCCCGCCCCCCGTTCGGGATCACCGATCTCACCGAGACCGCCCTCCCCCTCTACGACCGGGCGCTGACCCACAGGTCGTATGCGAACCAGGGAGAGTACCCGGCAGTGACGTTCGAGGACAACGAACGGCTCGAGTTCCTGGGGAACTACGTCCTCGACTTCGTCATAGCCGACCACCTTTACGGCGAGTATGACCTCCCGCCGGGTGAGATGAACCGAAGGCTTCAGGTGACCAGGAACACGAAACTCGCCGAGATCGTGCGGCGGCAGGGCCTCGGCATCGACGCCGCCGTCAGGGGACGCGGGCAGGTCTCGACCGACTCGATCGTCGCCGACGCCTTCGAGGCCCTGATCGGCGCGATCTACCTCGATCGCGGCCTCGACGTGGCGCGGGATGTGGTGCTTGCGATATTCGAGGAGGAGATCGCGGGGTGCGACACCCACAGGAACTACCGCGGAAGGCTCCAGGAGTTCGTCGCCCGGGAAAATCTCGGCGAACTCGAGTACGCCTTCCGCCAGACCGGCCCGGGGAACAGCCCGGTCTGGGCCGCACGGGTGACCGTCGGGGGGATTTTGTTCGGAGAGGGGCGAGCAAATACCAAACAGGGCGCGGCGATGCTCGCGGCAAAAGAGGCGCTCGGGCGCTTAGGGGAGGGGTGAGGTGGCCGGCAGGGATGCGACCGTCGCGGTCGTCCGGTGCGATGATTACACGCCGGAGACGGTCGATGCGGCCGTCCGCCGCGCGATCGATCTCATCGGCGGCATCGAGAGGTTTGTCACGCCAGAAGCGGGGGTCCTCCTCAAGCCAAACCTCCTCCAGGGACAGGAGCCTGAGAAGTGCGTCACCACTCACCCGGCGGTCGTCGCCGCCGTCGCACGGCTCCTCGTGGAGCACGGGTGCCGGGTCGTCATCGGCGACAGCCCCGGCGCCGGGATCGTCTACAGCGAGGCGAACCTGCGGCGGGGGTATTCACGGAGCGGGTTTGCCGCAGTGGCGGAGGAGACCGGCGCCGCCCTGAACTACGATACCGGTTCCGAGATCGTCTCGTTCCCGGAAGGCGAGGCGGTGAAACAGTTTCCCATCATCACCCCGGCCCTGGAGGCCGACGCAATCGTGGTTGTCTCGAAGGTGAAGACCCACATGTGGACGCGGATGACCGGCGCCGCAAAGAACCTCTTCGGGCTCATCCCTGGACTGGAAAAACCGGTCTACCACTTCCGGTTCCAGGACGAGTACGCCTTCGGCAGGATGCTCGTCGATCTCAACGAGTGCATGAAGCCCCGGCTCCAGATCGTGGACGCAGTCGTCGGGATGGAGGGGGACGGCCCCCAGGCGGGGAGCCCGAGAACGATCGGGGTCATCCTCGCCGGGAGCGACTACGCGGCCGTCGATACCGTCCTCGCGCGGCTCATCGGCATGGACCCGCTTGAGATCGGGCCCATCAAGAGCGCAGTTGCGCGCGGGCTCTTTGACCCGGAGAGTCTCCGGACGGTCGGCGACGATCCCGCGGAGTTCGCGATTCCGGACTTCCAGAAACCCTCGACCTACGCCGGCGGCCGGACAGGCGTCTGGCGGCGGGTCGTCCAGGCCGTCGTCCGGCGGTTCGGGAGGACTTACGCCCCCCGGCCGGGCGTGATCGCCTCTTCGTGCATAGGCTGCCGGAAGTGCGAACGGATCTGCCCCGTGCAGGCGATCAGCGTCGTCGAGGGCAGGGCAGAGATCGATCTTGCGCGCTGCATCCGGTGCTACTGCTGCCATGAGATCTGCACCGAGCACGCCATCGGCCTCTCGCGGGGCCTCCCCGGACGGTTCCTCGCCCGCCTGCTCGGGTGAGAATACAACAGGCAACACCCGAAGACCGGCTCTTTTCACGGCTTCGCGTTCCTCGCGTGAGGCCGTACCGTTATCTGCACCCACCTGGTTCGATTCACGGAGATCAGGGTTCGTGAGTATTGAGCCAAAAGCCTCATGAGTGATCCGGACAGGAGCAGTGGTCATGCCATGCCCGTTCTGCAACCCGACTCCCGAAGATATTGTTGCCGAAAACGACCTCTGTTACGCCCGCCATGACATCCACCCGGTGAGCCCCGGCCACCTGCTGGTGATCCCGTTCCGGCACGTCGCGAGTTACTTCGATACGACACTCGAAGAGCGAATGGCTCTTGCCCGGCTCATCGACGACTGCCGGGCACTCACCGACCGCGAACGGCACCCCGACGGCTACAACATCGGCGTCAACGTCGGTGAGGCCGCGGGGCAGAACGTCATGCACGTCCACATCCACTTCATCCCACGCTACCAGGGCGATGCCCCGGGCGATCACGAAGGAGGGGTGCGGCGTGTCGTACCGCGAAGAGAGGGGTAGCGGGAGACCCGGCGCCCGATACAGAGGTAGCTCCTTTTGGAATGATTAATAATGTAGGTAAGGCATAGTTACCCTACGAGGGACAATAGTGCAGACGCTGCTCTTCCTAATAGTATTCCCCATCCTCGTTGCGTGTCTTTTATTGTTCGTGAAGCGGACGACACTTCGCTACGCGGTGGTGGCCCTCTCGGCTCTCGCCATCGGTGGGGCATCGATATACCTGCTCATGCGGTATGCATTCGAGGGCGCGGTCTACTTCGCCGCGCCTTCGGAGGCGGTCGGCCTCGCCATGGTAATCATCGAGATGGGTCTTGCGCTCTTCATCATCTACATGGGAGCGAAGTTCAGGAACTACCTGGCAATCCTGCTAGCCGTCGTTCAGGCGGCGCTGGTGGTATACCTCGAGATGACGTTCTCGGGGAGCCTTCACGCGGCGAACAACCTCTTCATCGACCAGTTTTCCATCATCATGGCCCTGATCATCGGGCTGATCGGGAGCCTCATAGCCGTATACTCGGTCAGGTACATGGAGACGTATCACCGCCACCACCCGGAGGTGCGCGACCGGCAGACGTTCTTCTTCTTCGTCATCTTCGCCTTCCTCGCCGCGATGTTCGGCCTGGTCTTCTCGAACAACCTCATGTGGGTCTTCTTCTTCTGGGAGATCACCACCATCAGCTCGTTCCTGCTGATCGGCTACTCGGAGACCGAAGAGGCAACGAAGAACGCCTTCCGCGCCCTGGTGATGAACCTTCTCGGCGGAGTCGCCTTCATCGTGGCGATCATCCTCCTCGCCGCAACTGAGGCGACGAGCGGGGGCATCGATCTCGCCCGGGTGCTCGCCTCGGGCGACACGGCCATCGTCCTGATACCGGCCGTTCTGATCGGGTTTGCCGGGATCACGAAGGCCGCGCTGATGCCCTTCTCCTCCTGGCTCCTCGGGGCGATGGTGGCCCCGACCCCGGTCTCGGCCCTGCTCCACTCGAGCACCATGGTCAAGGCCGGCGTCTACATCCTGGTCAGGTTCTCGCCGGTCTTCGCCGGGACGTTCGCCGGGTTCTCCATCGGCCTCGTCGGCGGAGTGACCTTCTTGGTCGCATCCGCGATCGCGATATCCCGGAGCGACGCGAAGTCGGTCCTCGCCTACTCGACGATAGCAAACCTCGGGCTGATAGCCGCCTGTGCGGGTGTCGGGACTTACATGCTCGTCTGGGCAGCGATCCTCCTGATCGTCTTCCACGCCGTCGCAAAGGCGCTCCTCTTCCTCGGAACCGGGGTGATCGAGCAGCGGACCGGGAGCCGTAACATCGAGGACATGGAGGGCCTGATCGTCCGGATGCCGAAGATGGCGGTGATGATGTTCATCGGGATCGCCGGTATGTTCCTTGCGCCGTTCGGTATGCTGATCTCCAAGTGGGCGGCTATCGAGGCGTTCGTCCAGGTCCCCTTCGGCCTGGTCTTCATCGCCATCCTCGCCTACGGGAGCGCCGTCACGGTCTTCTTCTGGGCGAAGTGGATGGGCAAACTCGTCACGGTCACCCGGAACACGGAGCGGGTCGAGAAAGGGTTCTTCAAGGAACCCTGGGCCCCCCTCTACATCATCACCGGCCTCGTGATAGCGGCCGTCCTCCTCTTCCCGGTCATCTCCTCGGCACTGATCGAGCCCTACGTCCTTGCGATCTACGGGGTCACGGCACTCATGGAGCAGGCGAACGTCGCCATCATGCTCCTGATGATGGCCCTGCTCCTGGTCCTCCCCGTCTCGTTCCTCCTCTTCAAGAGGACCGCGAGACACCTCCCGGCCTACATGGGCGGGAGGCCCGCGACGCCGGACCTGCACTTCGCAGGCTCACTCGGCCTGACCCGGGAAGCCCAGACGCGGAACTACTACCTCACCGAGTACTTCGGTGAGGCAAAGCTCTTCCGGCCGGGGGCGGCGGTCTGTATCGTCCTGATCCTGGTCTCCTGGATCCTCGCGGGGGTGGCGTTATGAACTGGCTCATCGGCGCAGTCCTCTTCCTCATCCTCGCGCCCATAGGCGGTGGCCTCATCGCCGGTATCGACCGGAAGATCACCGCGCGGATGCAGGGAAGAGTCGGGCCGCCGCTCCTGCAGCCCTTCTACGATGTCGGCAAGCTCTTCGAGAAGGAACGGGCGGTCGTCACCACGGCGCAGAACTTCTACGTCCTCGCTTACCTGATCTTCATCGCCCTCTCCGGCGCGCTCTTCTTCGCGGGAGGGGACCTCTTGCTGATCGTCTTTGCCTTCACGCTCGCCCATGTCTTCCTGGTGCTCGGGGCCTACGCGGTCCACTCGCCCTACAGCCACATCGGGGCCGAGCGGGAACTGATCCAGGTGATGGCCTACGAACCGATGATCATCCTTGCAGCGGTCGGGTTCTACATGGTCAGCGGGAGTTTCTATGTCACGGATATCGCCGCCACGACCGTGCCGGCGATCCTCTACCTCCCCGGCGTCTTCCTGGGCTTTGTGGTCACTCTGACCATCAAACTCAGGAAGTCGCCCTTCGACATATCGACGTCGCATCACGCGCACCAGGAGATCGTCAAGGGGATCACGACGGAGTTCTCGGGCTCCACGCTCGCGCAGGTCGAGATCGCCCACTGGTACGAGAACGTCTTCCTCCTCGGGTTCGTATTCCTCTTCTTTGCCTGGAACCCCGTGATCGGGATCATCGCGGTCGCGATCACCTACCTTGCGGAGATCTTCGTCGACAACGTCACCGCACGGGCGCGGTGGCAGGCTGCATTGAAGAGTGGATGGCTTGCGTCGCTCCTCGGGATCGTGAACCTGGCGATCCTCTCCTATATGATGCTTGGAGGTGCATGATTACCATGGCATTTCTGAAGCGATCGCCCTGGATCCTTCACTACGATGCATCCAGTTGCAACGGGTGCGACATCGAGGTGCTCGCATGTCTGACGCCGCTCTACGATGTAGAGCGGTTCGGCATCATCAACACCGGAAACCCGAAGCACGCGGATATCCTGATGATCACCGGCGGGATCAACGAGTTGAACCGGGCGGTGGTCAGGAACCTCTACGAGCAGATGCCGGAGCCGAAGGTTGTCGTTGCGATAGGCATCTGCGCCGCAACCGGCGGCATATTCCGGGAATGCTACAACATCGCAGGCGGCGTCGACAAGATTATCCCCGTCGACGTCTACATCCCGGGATGCGCGGCGCGGCCGGAGATGATCATCGACGGTGTTGTTACGGCGCTCTCGATCTTGGAAGAGAAACGGGCGAAGATGACCGGGGCGGCGCAGATAAAAGATGATGCGCGGCAAGCGGCAGAGGCAGGTGAGAGCACATGACAGTTAACGAAGAGCAGACAATCATCAACGTCGCCCTGGACGACCTCACGCGTGAGGTCGAAGCGCTCCAGGCCGGCGGATACCGCCTCGTCCAGATCGGGTGCACGGACATCGGCGGGGCCTACGAGGTCAACTACTCGTTTGACAGGGACTACCAGTACCGGAACCTGCGCCTGACGGTGGGGCCGGAGACGGAAGTCCCGAGTATCTCCGGCCTCTACTGGGGGGCGTTCGTCTACGAAAACGAGATGCACGACCTCTTCGGGATCCCTGTCACCGGGATAAACATCGATTTCAAAGGGACGTTCATCAAGACGGCGGAGAAGTATCCGTTCAGCGTCACGAGAAGGGGAGGTGACCAATGCCGGAACGCATAATCGTCCCGTTCGGACCGCAACACCCGGTGCTCCCCGAGCCGATCCACCTCGACCTCGTCCTCGAGGACGAGACCGTGGTGGAGGCGATCCCCTCCATCGGTTACATCCACCGGGGGCTTGAGCGGCTGATCGAGAAACGCGAGTTCACGGAGTATGTCTACGTGGCAGAGAGGATCTGCGGGATCTGCAGTTTCATGCACGCCCTCTGCTACAGCCAGGGCATCGAGGAGATCATGAAGATCGAGGTTCCCGACCGGGCGCACTACCTCAGGACAATCTGGTCGGAGTGCTCGCGTCTTCACTCCCACCTCCTCTGGCTCGGCCTCTTTGCGGACGGGATGGGCTTTGAGAACCTCTTCATGCGGTCCTGGCGCCTCCGGGAGAGCGTGCTCGACGTGCTCGAGGACACCAGCGGAGGACGGGTCATCCAGGGCACCTGCAAGGTCGGCGGGGTCCGGCGCGACATCGGGGCCGAGAAACTCGCGGAGATGCACCGCGCGCTCGACCCCTTCGAGGAACAGTGCCGGGCCCTCGGCGATGTCTTCTTGAACGACGATACAGTGAAGTACCGCCTCCAGGGCCTCGGGGTCATCCCGAAGGACGAGGCCTACGCCCTCGGAGCCGTCGGCCCGACCGTGAGGGCAAGTGGGGTCGCGATCGACCACCGGGAGACCGGCTACGCCGCCTACGGTGACCTCGGCTTCAAGCCAGTCGTCGAGACGACCGGGGACTGCTACGCCCGGTGCGCCGTCCGGGTCAAGGAGGTCTACGCCTCCATCGACCTGATCCGGCGCGCGATCGACCAGATCCCCGAAGGACCCCTCGACGTGAAGGTCAAGGGAGCGCCGGACGGCGAGTACTTCTCCCGCGTGGAGCAGCCGCGGGGCGAGGTCATCCACTACCTGCGGGGCAACGGCACGAAACACCTTGCCCGCGCCCGGATAAGGACACCGACGCTCGCGAACATCCCGATACTGGTGAAGATGCTCCCGAATGCCCAGCTCGCCGATGTCCCGGTCGTCGTCCTCTCGATCGACCCCTGCATCAGCTGCACGGAGAGGTGAGACTGGCATGGGAATTTTTCAGATGACAAAGACGGTTCTCCGGAACCTCGCCGGCGGGCCGGACACCCGGCCGTACCCGGCAGTCCCGGCGCGGACCGGCCC
This sequence comes from Methanobacteriota archaeon, assembly GCA_023393455.1. Taxonomy (GTDB): domain Archaea; phylum Halobacteriota; class Methanomicrobia; order Methanomicrobiales; family Methanoculleaceae; genus Methanoculleus. Next base: position 27,819 of record JAEWLJ010000013.1, read on the forward strand.
CTTCACCCGGGGGCACGTCGTCTTCGACCCGGCCACCTGCCGTTCCTGCGGCCTCTGCTCACGGCGGTGCCCGTGTGAGGCGATCCACCTTGATAAGGAGGAGAAGGTCTGGGAGATCGACCGCATGCGGTGCGTCGCCTGCGGCGACTGCGTCGAGGGCTGTCCGTTCGAGAGCCTCACGATGGAGCCGGAGTACTTCTCGCCGGTGGTGGAGCACGTGGTGGAGAGTTACACCATCACCTACGTGAAGCCCGAGAAGCCGGCGAAGAAACCGGCTGAAGAGAGCACGGGCGCAAAGGAAGAAGGCACTGGCGAGAGCGCGTGAGAATGGGGGCCGGGGCCCGAACCCCCCGGCACGATCTTTTTTGGCTACTTTTTTGACTGACAACTATCGATCGGTGGAAGGTCAAAAGGTTAGCAGGTGCGATCGCAACTACTGAAACAGCCGAAACTGTAAGAAAAACCCCGTACACTGGACCGTGGGAATATCGCCACAAGGGGAAGGGGCTGACGGGGAGGGGGGAGCATCCCCCCTCCCCTGTCCCCACGTTACACCTTCAGACTTCATTGCTGCAGACACTGTTCTACTCCTGCAACCCCCACCCCGCCCGGCCTTCGGCCTCCTCCCCCACCCCAGAGGGGCGGGGGCAGTGCGTGGCGATGCCCGATGGGAAGCCGTGCATGGGCATACGCGATCAGTCAAGAGTTCAGCATCTTACCCGGTCTGACTTACAGAACGTAACCAACCCGGTGCAAGACCGTCCCCGTTTCTTGCTTCGGACAACTTACCTTCTCCCTCACTTCCTCACCAGCGGGTGCACCATATGGATGATATCGTAGGTGTGGCTTGGGTAGGCCCAGGGGATCCCGTCGAGCGTCAGATCGTCCACTGTCAGGCCATGCCGGATCGCGAGGGCGAAGGCGTTGATCACCTCCTCGGCGTGGGGCCCGATGAGGTGGGCCCCGAGGACCCGGTGGGAGTCGCCGTCGATCAGGAGTTTGTAGCCGGCATGCTTCTGGCCGATGCTTCGGTTCGTGAGCCTCCACGAGAGGTCCCCGGCGGTGACGACGTAGGAGATTCCCTCCTCCTTCGCCTTCTCCTCCGTGAGCCCGACGGACGCGATGGGCGGGGTCGTGAAGACGGCGCTCGGGACGACGGAGTAGTCCGCGGTCCGGGTGTTGCCGTGCAGGATGTTGTCGACGACGATGTGGGCGTCCCTCACCGCCACCGGCGTCAGTTGCGGACTCCTCGCGTTTGCGTCCCCGGCGACGTAGACCGCCGGGTTCGAGACGCTCTGGAGGTACTCATTGACCACGATCCCCCGGCGATCGGTCTCGACCCCCCCGACGGTAAGAGCAAGGTCCTCTATCGCGGAGACCCGACCGGCGCCGTGGACCGCCATATCGGCATCGAAGGTCTTCTCCTTCCCCTCCCTCCCGGCCCGGACCCGGAGGCCGCTGCCGTCCCTCTCGACCGAGGCGAGCGGCATATTCGTCTGCACGTCGATCCCCGCCTCACCTGAGGCCAGCAGGAGGCGGTCGACGATATCGGGATCGAACCCCGAGAGAGCCCGGCTCCCCCGCTGCAGGATGGTCACCGCCGATCCGGCCCTGGCAGCCACATGAGCGAACTCAAACGATATGTAGCCCCCGCCGACGAAGACGATCCGCTCCGGGAGCGCTTCAAGGTAGAAGAAGTCGTCGCTCGGGGTCATCAGGTCCTCGCCCGGGACGCCGAGCGGCCGGGCATGCGCACCGGCGGCGATCACGATGTACCGGGCGACGAGGGTATCGCCGCCGACCGCTACCCGGTCCGGTCCGGCAAAACGGGCAAGCCCATGATAGGTGTGAATTCCCGCCGCCCGGAAGCTCTCCTCCCTCCGTCGGGGGATGGGATCGGTGAAGGTCCTCTCAAAGGCGACGAGTTCCGGCCAGTCGATAGAGACCGCACCCCGGATGCCGTTCCCCTGCAGGCCGCGGACACGGGAGACCGCCTCCGCGGCACCTGCGAGCACCTTTTTGGGGACACAGCCCCGCAGGCCGCACGTACCCCCGTATTCCCGGGAATCAACGATCGCTACCTGCATCCCGGCCTTCCTGCAATGCCAGGCTATATCGGAACCGGCGACCCCTGTCCCGATTACGACGACGTCACACTCCCGCTCCATATAAGGCTACGGTTGTTGCGTATTGCCATAATGGTTACCCGGGGCGGTCGTGCCGGTCAGAAGTAGAGCAGGGAGACGATCCCGACGGCGACGAGGATGAAGATGACCGTCAGAACGCCCCCTGCCACGATGTAGTCGCGGTTCCGGTAGCCTCCCGGGCCCATCAAAAGGGCGTTCACCGGGTGCGTGGGGAGGAGGAAGGAGTTCGAGGTGCAGATCCCGGTGAGGAGCGCGAGCCCCCGGGGGTCGAGCCCGAGCGAGCTCGCCATCACGAGCGCGAGCGGGACCAGGAGGACGGTTGCCGCGATGTTCGAGATCACAAGCGAGAACACGGTCGCGAGAACGGCGACGGCGACGAGGATGAGGAGCGTCGGGTATCCCGCGACCAGGTCGATCACCCGATCGGCGATGAACCGTGCGGTTCCAGTCGTATCCATGGCGATGCCGAGCGGGAGGAGACCAGCGATCAGGACGAGTGTCCGCCAGTCGATCGCCCGGTAGACCTCGTCTACCGGGATGACCCGAAGGAGAACCATCGCGACCATCCCCGAGAGAAGACTTGTTGCGATCGTGAGGCCGGTGAAGGTGAGACCGACGGCGGCAGCAAAACAGAGGACGGCGGCAACCGCTCCACGCTCGCGAACCCCCGTCCGCCCCTCGACAGGAGTCGCCAGGACGAAGTTCCGACTCGTCCCGAACGCCCGGAGCCGTTCCCAGCGACCCAGGACGACCATCGCATCGCCTGCTTGCAGTGGAAGATCGGCAAGGCCCTCCCGCCACTCGTCTTCCCCGGAGAGGATGACCAGCACCTCAGCGCCGTAGGTGATCCGGAACTCGAGATCCCGGAGCGTCTTCCCGATGACCGGAGCATACGGCCGGACGATCACCTCCGCGAACCCTACATTCGGGTCCGACATGACGTTTGCGGTACTCTCCCCGGCCCGGACCCATTCAAGACCGAAATCGTCTTTGAACCATTCGACATCCCGGTCCTCCCCGAGTATGCTGAGCTCCTGCCCGGCGGCGAACCGGGTATACCGCCACGGCGTGTAGACGATCTCGCCCTCTTCGGCGATTGAGATGAGGTGAAGGGCGTAATGGGAGATCATGTGGACATCCTCCCGCGTCTTCCCGACAAGGGGGCTTTTCACAGGGACCCGCAGGTAGGACATCTGGCAAGGCAGGCGCCAGGTCTGGATCAGTTCCTCCTGTGGGGTCGGGCGGACCTTCCCACGCCGGGGAAGGACCCGGTCTCCGAAGAAGTAGAAGAAGGCGATCCCGATGAGCAGGAGCGGCAGACCGACGGGGGCGACGGCAAAGAGCTCAAAGGGTGCATACCCCCGCTGCTGGAGGAGGTCGTTCAGGATGATGAGGGTGCCCGCCCCGACCATGCTGATAGTCCCTCCGATGGTCGCAGCGTAGCCGACCGGCAGGAGAAGGCGCGATGCCGGAATCCTCGTGAGCGACGAGACCCGCAGGAGCAGGGGGAGGAAGACGGCGGTAGCGCCGACGCTCTGCATGAACGCCGAGAGTCCGCCGGCGACGAGCGAGACGGCGGCGGTCAGGCGCCGCTCTTCGTGGCCGGCAAGCCCGACGATCGTGCGCGCGATCCGGACGGTCACCCCCGTGCGGTCGAGCCCGCGGCCGAGGACCATCACCGAGAGCATGGCGATGACCGCGCTGCTCGAGAACCCGGAGAGAGCCTGGATCGGGGTGACGAGGCCGAGCCACGCGAGCGCGAGGGTCACGAGGATGGCGGCGACGTCGACCCGGACGATACCGGTGATGAAGAGGACGGCTGCGGCGGAGAGCACCAGCAGGGTGAGGATGACCTCGGTCTCCATCGGGCACCCTGAGGTGCGGTGAGCAGAAATAGATGCGGTCGGGTCCGGATGATCACTCGTAGATCGCGCGGGTGACCCGGTGCGGCTCAAACCGGCCGCGGTGGAAGACCCGGACCTCGACCTCGGCACCCTTCATGAAGTCCCGCATCAGGAGGTCGTAGGTCCGCCGGACGTAGCGGAGGTTCTCCTGAGCGAAGAGGTCGCGGAGAGCCTGCCGGAACCGGACCGCCTGGTCGAGGAACGACGCCTCGTAAGCCCGGGTCTCCCGGGCGATCCGGGCACACTCCTCCGGGTCGATCGGAGTGTTGTAGCAGCCGTGCTCGTTTAAACCGCCGATCTGCCGCCAGTCGACGCTACCCGTCTCGTCAGCCTCGCGGTGGAGCATGTAGGGATAGACCCGGCATATGGCAAACCTCTGATCGTAGATGTTGCACCTGCCGTTTTCGAGGAATATGCAGGAGCCGTCCGGCTTCGTCCGGAGGGCGTACCCCGATACGTAGAAGCGGCCCTGCTGGTCGCAGGCATCGAAGTCCGGCGCCGGGATGAGGGCGTCCGGCGCAAACCTGCGGACACGGTCGGTGTCCTCTTCGAGCAGAAAGACATGGCCGTTGAACTCCCGTGTGCAGCACCGTCCGCAGCAGTCGCAGGAGAACCCGACCTCGCGGATGATCTCGATGAACTCCTCTTCCGGGAACTGGAGGAGATTATCGCGTTCCGCTTTGAGAGCGGCAATCTCTTCATCGAACGTGAACGTAACCGGCAGCCTCCGTCATCGCGCCCGGCACGAACGCCGGGATCGTTGTCTCAGTATTGGCCGGGGAGGGGGATATGCCCTTCGGCCCGGGACGTAACTGTGCCGGCAAACGCAGGACCTCTCTCCATCGCCCGGATGCGGTCGATCGCCCCGATCTTCGGGGGCGACCGGGTGAGAATACGCGCCGGAAGACTTCGAAAATATTCGTAGGTTACGCAAACCTGATGTTCTGGCGGGTGTATCTCCCTTCAACGGATAGGTGAACGGATATGGAGAAGTGGAGTCCGGTGCTGGTGGTCGCTCTTGGCTGCCTGGTGATCACCGCGATCATCGGGACCGCCCTCGCCTCGGAGGAGGTCGGGGCAGAAGCCTACGGGGATTTACGGAAGTTTGCGTCGAGCGAAGAGATAGAAGCGTTCCTGAAGGAACATGCGCGGGGAGGGTGGGGCGACAGCGGCTACCCGCGCAGCACCGGGGGCGTCGTGCCTGAAGTCGATTACGCCCCGGCACCGATGGCGACGTCCGCACCGACCTCCTCCGCCGGCGACCACTCCACGACGAACGTGCAGGTCAGGGGCGTTGATGAGGCGGACTACCTGAAGAACGACGGGAAGTACATCTACGTCATATCGGGGGAGCTACTCGCCATCGTGGAGGCCTTCCCGGCGGAGGACGCGAAGATCGTGTCCGAGACACGGATCGACGGGAGTCCTATGGCGCTCTTCCTCGCCGGCGACCGCCTGGTGGTCTTTGCCACGACGACGGATCAGGAGATGATCACCGTGGAAGGGAGCGTAACGCCGGTCCCTGTCTGGCGGACGGTGACCCATGCCTACGTCTACGATATCAGCGACCGAAAAGACCCTGAGCAGGTCCGCGACGTGACCTTCACCGGGAACTACTATGACGCCCGGATGGTCGGGGACTACGTCTACACCATCACGCAGGAGTCCCCGGTCTGGGTGCGGGACAGGATCGCCCTCCCCGAGGTGAGGAGCGGGAGCGGCGAGTGGGTCCAGCCCGACGTCTACCGCCCGGGAAGCCCCCTCCAGAACTACGTCTTCTACACTGCAGGCGGCTTCTCGGTCCGGAACGATACGGGCGCTCCCGACGCCGAAACGTTCCTCCTCGGCTACGACACCACCCTCTTTGCGTCGCAGGAGAACCTCTATATCGGTTACCGGAACATGGGGCCGGTCTCTAGCGACGGGGTCTTCGAGGCGCCGATGGGCGACACCGGCAGCCGGGAAGAGACCATCATTCACCGGTTCGCGATCGACGACGGCAGGATAGACTACAAGGCCATGGGGAGGGTCCCCGGGCATCTCTTGAACCAGTTCTCGCTCGACGAGTACGAGGGGAACCTCCGGGTGGCAACGACCGTCGAGGGATGGACGCGCGAGGGGTCAATCCAGTACAACAACGTCTATGTCCTCGATCCCGCGATGGAGACCATCGGGACACTCGAACATATCGCGCCGGACGAGCGGATATACGCCGCCCGGTTCATCGGCGACCGGCTCTACCTGGTGACGTTCAAGCAGATCGACCCCCTCTTCGTCATCGACCTCTCGGACCCAAAGCACCCTGGAATTCTCGGCGAACTCAAGATCCCCGGCTACTCCGACTACCTCCACCCCTACGGGGCCGACCACATCATCGGCGTCGGGAAGGAGACAGAAGAGAACCAGTGGGGCGGCGTCTCGGTCGCGGGCCTCAAGGTTGCCCTCTTCGACGTCTCGGACGTGAACAATCCCGTCCTGGTCGACAACGTCGTGATCGGCGAGGCCGGGACGGACTCTGCGGCGCTCCGCGACCACAAGGCCTTCCTCTTTGTGGAAGAGAAGGACCTCCTCGTCCTCCCGGTGAGCGAGATAGTGCGGGTGGAGAACCCCGCATCGAAGTACCCCGGCTCCTACAGCACCGCGACCTGGCAGGGGGCTTACGTCTACCAGGTGAGCCCCGCCTCCGGCTTCTCCCTGAAGGGGAAGGTCACCCACGCCGAGAAGGGATCCCCCTACACCTGGAACGCGCCCGACGCGGTAGAACGGTCGCTCTTCATGGACGAGACCCTCTACACCGTCTCAAAGAGGAGCATCATCATGACTGATCTCGTCGACGGCAGCCGGGTGGGCGAGGTCTTCCTCCCCTCCCGGTGGGAGACCTACCCGACCCCGTACCCGGTCTGGTGAGCGGGAGGACGGTGTTTCCGGACCGCCTTGAAGATCTCCATCACGACCACGACCGAGGAGGCGAGGACGAGCAGCGTGATCCACTCGACCGGGGAGACGGGCTGCACCTGGAGGACGTCCTGGAAGAAGGGGATGTAGAGTGCGGCGATATGCAAGCCCTGTGCGGCGATGACGGCGGCGATCAGGATGTAGTTGTTGCTGATGGGGACGCGGAATGCGGAGATGTACTCTGAACGGCAGTTGAAGAGATGGAAGTTCTCGAAGAGCACCATCAGCAGGACGATCAGGTTCCGGGCCGCGAACTCGTCCCACCCGTTTGAAAGGAGCCAGTACCAGGTGCCGACTGCCACCAGTGCGATGACCGTCCCGGAGATGAGCACCTCCTCGATCATCACCAGGTTGAATATCCCCTCCTCCGGCCTTCGCGGCGGCCGGTTCATGACGCCAGGCTCGCCTCGCTCGAACGCCAGCGCCACGTCCTGGATACCGTTCGTCACCAGGTTCAGCCAGAGGAGCTGGACCGCGAGGAGGGGCAACGGCAGGCCTATGATGAGGGCGACCAGGAAGAGGAGCACCTCGGCAAACCCGGTTGATATCAGGAGATAGACGACTTTGCGGACATTGTCGTAGGCGTACCGTCCTTCCTCAATCCCGGCGACGATCGAGGCGAAGTCGTCGTCGGTGACGATCAGCGACGCCGTATCCTTGGCGACGTCGGTCCCGGAACCCATCGCAACCCCGATGTTCGCGCTCCGGAGTGCCGGCGCGTCGTTGACCCCGTCCCCGGTGACCGCGACGAATGCCCCGCTCTCCCGGTAGGCCTCAACGATCCGGAGTTTCTGTAGCGGCGTCACCCGGGCAAAGACCCGGGCGGCCTGTACCCGGTCGAGGAACTCGGAGAGCGTCGCAATATCGTCGTCTCCCAGTTCCGCACCGGTGATCACCTCTTCGGGAGAGTCCGTGATATCAAGCTCCCGAGCGATGGCAAGAGCCGTTGCGGGGTGGTCCCCCGTCACCATCACCACGTCGACCCCGGCGTTACGGCACCGCCGCACGGCGTCGGGGACATCGGGCCGGATCGGGTCCATGAACCCGACCAGGCCGAGGAGTTCGAGGGGAGGGAGCTCCGGGTTCTCCGCAGAGACCGGCCCCTCTGCGCGGCCATGAGCCACGGCAAGCACCCGGTATCCCCGGGAGGTGAGGCCGTCGAGTTCCTCCTGCACGTGGTCCGGGTCGATGGTGACACCCTCCTCTCCCCCGGCCATGGTCCAGCAGAACGGGAGGACCGTCTCGATGGCCCCCTTGACTGCCACCCGGATCTCCCCGCCCTCCCGGTACCAGACGGCAGCATACCGCCGCTCGGACTCGAAGGGAATATCGGCGACGGCAGGCGCACTCTCGCGGATACCGGCGGGGTCAAGCCCCAGTTTGTAGGTGAGCGCGAGGAACGCCACGTCAATCGCGTCGCCCTGGTGCGCCCAGTCACCCTCGCCGGTCCGCTCCAGGGCGGCCTCGTTGCTGATCGTGGCAGCCCGGGCCAGGCTCTCTACCCGGTCACGGACGGAGCCGGCCACCGGCACTCCGCCCACATCGAGGACCTCCCCCTCGCCCGCGTACCCGGCACCCGTGACGGAGATCTCCTCCCCCGTGGGCAGAAGAACCACCCGGGCGGTCTGCTGGTTCACGGTGAGGGTGCCGGTCTTGTCGCTCGCGATCAGCGTGCAACTCCCGAGACTCTCCACGGCCGCAAGGAACCGGACGATGACGTTCCGTCCGGCCATGCGTGACGTCGCGATCGAGAGCACGACGGTCAGGGCGACCGGCAGGCCCTCGGGGATCGCTGAGACGGCGAGAGCGACGGCAAGGAAGAAGACCTCGATTGGGGGCATCCCCTGGCCGAGGACGATGATCGCAAGCAGTCCGGTGGCGGCAAGGACGGCGATGCTGATCTTTTTGGAGAAATCCTCCATACGGAGGAGAAGCGGGGGTTTGCCCGCCTCCGACGCCGTGACGGTCTCGGCGATCTGCCCGATCTCGGTATGCTGGCCGGTCGCGACCACGACCCCCATGCTCCGGCCGGTCATGATAGTGCTGCCGGCGTAGAGCATGTCCAGGCGGTCGCCCAGAGGGAGGGTTGCGCCCACGGGCTCAGGGCTTTTCCCGACCGCGTGGGACTCGCCGGTCAGGAGCGATTCGTCGACGGTGAGCGACCGCGCCGTGAGGATGCGGATATCGGCGGGGACGCGGTCACCTGATTCCAGGACGACGCGGTCGCCGGGGACCAGGTCTTCCGCCGGGACGGTCGTCTCCCGCCCGTCCCGCCTCACCCGTGCACGGATCTTGAGCATCTGCTGCAGGGCCGTTGCGCTCCTCTCCGCCTTCACCTCCTGGAACGTCCCGATGACGGCGTTGATCAGGATGACCACGAAGATGAAGGCGGCGTCGGTGACGTCGGAGAAGAGGACGGATATGATCCCGGCAGCAAGGAGGACATAGATGAGCGGACTCATGAACTGGCGGAGGAAGACCTCAATCACCGTCGGAGGACGCTTCTCCGGGAGGGCGTTCTCGCCGAAGATCTCCCGGCGACGGGCGACCTCGGCGTCGGAGAGGCCCTCCGCCGGCGATCCGAGTTGCCCGGCTACGTTGTCCTCCGGGATGGCGTGCCATGGCGTCGTCCGTGACTCGTCGGGTGTGAGGAGGGGTTCCATGATACCGTCTCACGAGGTATACGTTGCAGGGTGCCGGTGCCCGGGAGAATAGACATAACCGACTGTGCCGGACGCCCTGCATTCAAGGAGGCGGAACGGTTTGGTGGAACAGTTCCCCCCTGCGAGGCCCGAAATGCCGCCGGCAATTATCCCCCGGAGTATGACCGGAAGGGGATCTCTCACCTGCATATTAAAAACCTGCGGGCAGGTGCCCCGCGAGAGGGATCACGCGTGGATCATCGTCAGCATCATCTTGAACCGGGTGACCGCCTGGACCGCGTGGGGTATCGTCGCCGGCATGATGATCAGGTCGCCTGTCTTCATAGGATACTCCTTGCCTGCGATGGTGACGAGGGTCTCCCCGTCGAGGACCTGGAGGACGGCGTCGTAGGGTGCGGTATGCTCCGAGAGGCCTTCGCCCGCATCGAAGGCGAAGACCGTGATGGTGCCGGACTTGCTGTAGACGAGCATTCGGCTGACGATCGAGCCCTGCTGGTAGGCAACGAGGTCGCGTGGGTCGATGACCTGTTCGGTGAGGTTCTCTTTTGCTTCAGTCATAGAGGTCTGTTCCCCCTGGAGGGTATTCTGTTTTGCGGCCCGGGGAGGGGGTCTACATCCTCACCTTTTTTTCGCCAGGCGGCCAAAATAGTACAAGACCATCCGTGTACTATCACCTCATCCTGACCGACAACTGCAACCTCTGCTGCACCTACTGTCGGGGGAAGGCCTTCACCGTCGACCCCCTGGAGACGTGCGATATCGCTGTCGACGAAGCTCTCCCGGTGGACCTCGATATCGATCTCGCCGACCTCTACCGGTTCCTTGCAAAGGACCCCGATGCCGTGCTGACCTTCTATGGGGGAGAACCCCTCCTCGCCGTCGACCGCGTCCGCGAGATCGCCCGCGACGCCCCGGTCTCGGCGCTGATCCTCCACACGAACGGCACCCTCCTCGACCGCCTCGAACCTGCGACCGCAAACCGGTTCGACACCATCCTGGTCTCGATCGACGGACCCGAGGAACTCACCGATGCTCACCGCGGGGAGGGAACGTTTCGCCGGATCACCGGGAACCTCCGGGGTCTCGCGGCAGGCGGGTTTGCCGGTGAGGTTATCGCCCGGATGACCGTGACCGAGGATACCGATATCGAGAAGGCCGTTCGGTATCTCACCGAGAACGATGAGTTCTCATTCCCGGCCGTTCACTGGCAGATGGACGCGAACTTCTGGAACGACTACCACATGCGGGACTACGCCGCATGGGTGAAGGAGAGTTACAACCCCGGTATCCGGTCGCTCGTCGCGTTCTGGGTCGAGACGATGCGCACAGAGGGGCGGGTGCTCCGGTGGTACCCCTTCATCGACCCGGTGGAGGATATGCTGCTCTCCCGGCCGAGCATGCTCCGGTGCGGGTGCGGCCACGCGAACTACAGCATCATGACCGACGGGCATATCGCCCCCTGCCCGATCATGGTCGGGATGAAGGACTATTACGTCGGGCAGATCGCGACCGCCGACCCCCTCCGCCTCCCGGTGACGGCCGTCGGGGCCCCCTGCACGGCATGCAGTATTCGTGACTTCTGCGGCGGTCGGTGCCTCTACTCGAACATCACCCGCCCCTGGCCCGAGGAGGGGCGGCGGATCGTCTGCGGGACGGTAGAGAATCTCCATTCGGCGCTCTCGACGGCCCTCCCGGAGATCCGCCGCCTCATCGAGGTGGGGAGGATCCGGATGGAGGAGTTCGCCCACCGGAAGTACAACAGTTGCGAGATCATCCCATGAGGGCGGGGGACGAGGAGGTTTATTCGTTCCCGAGATTCGCGAGGAGTTCCTGCGCTCCCTCTACCATGGCGCGGGCGGCCTTCGCCTTCGCCTTCATGACGGCGTGGTTGCCCTCTTCGAGGGCCGCTTCCGCCTCCCCGTAGAGGACCTCGGCCCGGTCGGTCCGGGCCCGGGGTTTTTTGACGTCCTGCCCTTCGACGGCCGCAAGCTCGACCTCCTCCTGGACGGCGAGCAGGTCGCCGTAGAGTTCCTCCAGGAGTTCGCGCAACTCCTCTGTCCGGGCGAGGTCATCCTCCCGCTTCTGCCGGCCACGCTCGCGGAGAGCCTCCCGCGCCTCCTCCTGCCCCTCGATGATCGACTGGAGTTCGTCCTCGACGTCCCTGACCGCTTCCGCGAGCACTTCCGCAAACGCCGTCCGGTCCTCGCGGGAGGACTCGTAGCCGTCATAGGCCCCATACGCCCCGCCGGCCGCCGCGCCCCCGATGGCTCCGCCGACGACATCGCCGACGTCCCGGTCGCCCCGGAGGATGCCGCCGAGGAGACCACCGATGCCTGCCCCGGTGATGGCTCCCGCTATCCCCTTCCGGACTTCTTTTCGTTCCCGGTCGACGGTGTAGCTCACCCGGACGTTCTCCTGGTCAACGGTGATCTCCATCTGTCCCTGCTCGCCGGTATGCTTGACATCCATCCTCGAAGACGCGTCCCCAATGCTCTGGTGCGTGATCTCCGTGCCCCTGAGCGCGAGCTGTGACATCAGTCGTTCCACGAAGTCCCGATAAAGGGACGACACTCCCTGCCCATAATAAATAAACGCCATAGGATCATCCGTTACGGTTCTCGATGGTAAAAGATACACCAGTATCCAATAAAAAGCCTTTCTTGAGCGCCTCCGGAGGAAACAGGAGATTGGCGCGATTCCTCACAAGGAGAAGCCAACATTCATCCGTCCGGAGGAAGATTACTTGCAGAGACCCATGACGGCCATCGGACAGATCTTCTGCAAAATCGGGCTCCACCGCTGGGGCAGGAAGCGGGGATACGACCAGTACTCCTCGAACGTCATCGAGTGGGAGCAACGGTGCGAGCGGTGCGGGAAGAGAAAGCGGTGGGTCGAGGCGAAGAGGGACCGGCGGCGGTGACGGCTCGTCAGCAGGAATGCGCACCTGCTCAGACACCGGTTACGGCATCGGCACCCCGGCTCCGCCAGCCACCCTCCGGCACCAGTATCTCGAACCGGGCGCCTTTCCCGGGTTCGCCGGTCTCCCGGATGGCGATCCCCGTCATCGCAAGGATCTCCCGCACCAGGAAGAGCCCGAGGCCGGTGTTCTTGCCGAAACCACGCAGGAACATCTCCTCTTTCTCGTCTGCCGGTATTCCGGGGCCGTCGTCCTCGACGACGACGGCAAGGCTCCCTCCCTGGCGACGGCAGTGAACCCTGACCGTCGGGGCCGGCCCGGCATACCGGACCGCATTCTCGAAGAGGTTGTAGAAGGCCTTCTCCAGCATAAAATCAGCGTAGACCTCAAACCCGGCGGTCTCGGTGACGAGGGTGAGACCCTGGAAACCGAGGCCTTCCGCCGCCCGGGCCACGCACTCACCGAGGTCTTGATACTCCGGATCCCGGGCTCCCAGGTCCTGGTAATCCCGGGTGAACAGAACCTGGCGGTTGATGAACCCGAGAGCCCGCCCCTGCCGGTCCAGGTACCCGAGGAGAACCGGGTCGGTTGTCCGGTCTCTCGCAAACTCCAGGTAACCCTCAAGGACGGTCAGCTGGTTCAGGATGTCGTGCCGGGTGATGCTGGCGAGCAGGTGCATCTTCCGGTTCGCGGCGATCAGAGCGTTCTCGGTCTGCTTCCGGTCGGTGACATCCCGGACGATGGTCTGGAGCTGGCGTGGACCTTTCACGTCCAGCCGGCTCGCGCTCATCTCCACATCATAACGCTTCCCGCTCGGTGCAGCGATCCGCCACTCGAAGAACTGCGGCTCGCCGGCATACGCTGCCTCCATCTTCTCGGCAGCGCTTGCAAACGCCGGGACACCGTCCGGCTGAACCGGGCTCGATAATTCCCAGGGCGTCTTCCCGATGAGGAACTCCCGGGTGCACCGAAAGGTGTCGAGGGCCTTTTCGTTGCAGTCAACGAACCGGTCTTCCTCAAAGATGAAGATCGGATCGTTCGCCCCCTCGAAGAGAGCCCGGTAGCGTTTCTCGGAGTCCTGCAACGCCCGGACGGCTTGCCGGCGCTCCACCGCCTGCACGACCCGGTGCTCAAGCTCGGCAAACTGTGAGTGGGGGTCGCCTCCTTTGTGGATGTAGCCGTCAGCACCGCAATTGAGCGCCTCGATGACGACCTCCTCACGGCCGCGGCCCGTAAAGAGGATGAACGGGATGTCCCCGAAGTGCTGCCGTACCTCTTTTAAGAGCTCGATACCGTCCATCTCCGGCATCTGGTAGTCAGCGATGACGGCATCAAAGGGCTGCTCCCCGAGTCGGGCCAGGGCCTCCCGGGCGGAGGACGCAGTCTTCATGGTGAGGACACCCGAGCGTTCGAGAAAGATCGTACCGAGTTCAAGAAGGGCTGGTTCGTCATCGACGTAGAGTACGGAATACTGAACCATCTGCAACGTTTCCAGATCCAACATACCTGTGTTACCCTTATAATAACTTGTCGTAATAACACGACGGTGCTGAAACACAGGACTCTGGAGATAGATTGCAGATGCGGGGTTATCTGTCAGTCAGGTGCTCTGCATTTATCCGCGACAGCCGACGCAACGGCGATGAGCCATAGATGCCGCCGAGATCCTGAAAAAGATTAATTTTTGATCTCCTTCCCCGCCGAGAAGGCCTTCGCGAGCGCCTCCCCGAACCTATAGTACTCCTGCCGCATCGAGTCGTAGGCGAACGGCCGGATCTTCTCGATATCGGGTTTGCCGTCCTCTCCGAGGGCGCTCTCGTCCACCTTCACGTCCAGGATCTCACCGATGAACTGGATGTGCACACCGATCTCGACTGTCTGGAGGAGCCTGCACTCGAGGACGACCGGGAACTCACCGACGTAGGGGGCGTTCACAAGGTCGCTCTTCACCGGCGTAAGCCCCGTCGCGGCGAACTTGTCCGTATCCCGCCCGGAGGCGATCCCGAAGTAGTCTGCTTCCTTCACGTAGTCCGTCGAGGGTATGCTGATCGTGAACTCGCGTTGCTCGACCAGGTTTGCATAGGTCTGCCGGGCCTTCTGCACCGAGATCACCACCGACGGTGGGTGGGAAGAGCAGATCCCGCCCCATGCGGCGACCATCGCATCCGGCCGGCCGTCGGTGCCGTAGGTTCCGATGATCAGGACGGGATGGGGATAGAGGAGAGTCCGTGGACCGAACGATTGCTTTGCCATGGGGATATGGTTCATCCCCGGGCCGAGATAAACTTTTTCGAGCCCGGGGGACGGGCAAGAGAGGGGGCCGAACGCTCACGCGGCGGACGCTATGGGCAGAGGAACCGGGAGCAGGTCCGTTTGTTATGGTGCCGGGATCTGCCGCTGAACATTCTATGGGGGGTGGGCGGTACGTTCATATAGGATACCCGCATGAGTCAGTCGCCGCCAACGGAGGAAACGAATATGGGTATTGTGAAGTGCTGCCGTGAGCAGGTCGTCGCCGTCTCGTCGGACACGCCGGCGCTGGATGTGGCGAAGGTCATGGGAGAGAAGAACGTCGGGAGCGTCGTCGTCGTCACGGGAGAGAACCGGCCTACCGGCATAATCACCGACCGCGATCTCGCGGTCAGGGTCATGGCTCAGGAGAAGAACCCGGGCGAGGTCCGGGCGGGTGATATCCTGACCCGGGACGTCGTCACGTTCCAGGACAGCATGGGGGTCTACGAGGCCATCCAGAAGATGACCGCCGAAGGCATCAGGAGGATGCCGATCGTCGACGACGGCGGGAGACTGATCGGGATCGTCACGATGGATGATATCATCCGGATGCTGGGCGAAGAGATGGCCGCCATCGCAAAGAACATCGAGAAACAGAGCCCCCCCATGCAGAAAGCGGCCGCTCCCACGCCCATGTAGGGGGGCTGGCACCATCATTTTTGCCGCAGGCTCGGCCCCTACTCCATAGCGAAGACCACGGCCTCCCCGGTCTGGTTTATCCTCCCGTTCATCGCCCGGACCATCTCCTCCCAGGTCGCCCCGGGCGCGAGTGCAAGATCGAGATCGAGCGCGTAGACACGGAAGAGGTAGGCCTCGCCCGCCCCGGCCTCCGGGCAGGGGCCCCGGTACCCGAGGGTGCCGAAATCGTTTGTACCCTGCACGGCATGGAGCGGCGACTCCACCGTCTCTCCTTCCGGGAACCCTTCGGGGATCAGAGGAGTCGCGGGGAGGTTCCAGATGATCCACGCCACCTTTGACGGCCCTTCCTCGGGGCTCGTCGTCGCAAGGATCGCGAGCGACTTGATGTTCGGGAGGATCCCTTCGACACGGATTGCAGGCGACCGGTTCGCTCCCCTGCAGGTGTACTCCGGCGGGAACTCTTCAAAATCCAGACTCACTACCAGTTTTTGCGTCATATCAGACTCCTATGATACTCACATTCCAGGACCACGGGATTACGATGGTGCGTTTGGTCACCGGGCGTACATGGCGGCCGTCTCGCCGAACCCGAGGACGTGGCCCCGCATCGCGTCGATGAGGTCGTGCTTGCCGGCGCCGGGCGCGAGATCGAGCATGGTATCGAGCCCGTAGACCTTGAAGAGACAGCGATGCGTCTCGCCCCGGGGAGGGCAGGGGCCGCGCCACCCGATGCTCCCGTAGTCGTTCGTCCCCTGGACGGCACGCACCGGGGCCGTGACGACACCCTGCGGCGGGATACCCTCCGGGATCAGGGGTAACGGCGCGAGGTTCCAGGCGATCCAGGTTGTAAAGGAGCACCCGGGTTCAAAGGGGTTCAACGCAAAGACCGCCACCGATTGCATCTCATCCGTTAGACCGTGGATCCTCAGTTCCGGGGAGAGATCGGGGCCGTCGCACGTATTCCAGGTGGGAAGCTCCGCCGAACGGAGGGAGACTACCAGCCTGGCAACTCCGGAGCCCATGCAGGAGTCCTCGGCGCGAGGATGATAAATATGTTGCGGGAGCGTGCCCGGGTCCGGAGCACCATCTACCGGCGGTAGATCGCCATCGTCTCGCCGTAGCCGGTCGCAACGGGGGTAAGAGCAGTATCGAGTTCGACTCGCCCGGCACCCGGCGGGAGGTCGATCTCCCGCTCCACGCCCCAGACCCGGATGAAGAAGCGGTGTTCTGCGCCCTTCGGCGGGCAGGGGCCGCCGTAGCCGGTCCTCCGGAAGTCGTTCGTCCCCTGGACGGCAGGGACCGGGCGGGAGACCCGGGGCTCCGGGGGGATGCCCGCGGGGATCTCGCCGGTCGACGGTATGTTCCAGGCAAGCCAGTGGGTGAACGTGCCTCGCGGAGCATCCGGGTCGTCCATGATGACCGCGAGGTAGGGTGCATCCGACCCGGAGACCCGTATCCGCGGGGAGAGGTTCTCCCCATCGCAGGTGTGCTCCGGGGGGAAATGGTCGAAATCGACGGTAATCGTCAGGTTCTGCATGCGTGGTTCACCTTCGCCACGCGAAAGCGGCGATCGTATATACCCGTTGCGGCAGGCGGGACGACGCCGGGCCTAGCACCTGGGTGACCCCGCTCCGGCCGCCCTCCCGTATGCCGCGATTGCCTCGCCGTATTCCCGGATCGTGTCACCCATGGCGCGGCCGAGGCCAACCCGATCAGCCCCGGGCGCGAGATCGAGCGGCCGGTCGAGGCCGTAGACATGAAAAAGGTAGCGGTGCGACTCCCCGCGAAGCGGGCAGGGACCACTATAGCCAATCTTCCCGGAGTCGTTCTTCCCCTGGACTGCGGCAACCGGCTCCGCTACAGTCTCTTCGGCCGGCAGGCCTTCAGGGATCCTCTCGGTCCGCGGTATGTTCCAGGCAAGCCAGTGGGTGAACGTGCCCCGGGAAGCATCGGGGTCTTCCATGATGACCGCGAGGTACGGGGCTCTCCCGCCGAAGACAGTTATCGCCGGCGAGGTATCCGCGCCGTCACACGTATGCTCCGGTGGGAAGATGCCAAAGCCCAGGATCACCGTTAACGGTTCCATCGTCACGCTCTCGTCCGCATCAGACGAGCCCCATGTCCCGGGCCTGGACCAGCAGTTCCTGCACTTCCAGGTCGGTGAGGTCGTGCCACCGCTCGTAGGCCTGCGCCACCGCGAAGGAGGGGCTGGTCCTGAGGTTCAGGCAGACAACGAGGTCCGCCCTCCGTGCGATGAAGTTGACGGCATGAAGGGAGCCGGTGGGGACCGCCACGATGACCTTTTTGGGCGACTCGGCCCGGGCCGCCTCGATGGCGGCGAGCATCGTATACCCGGTCGCGAGGCCGTCGTCGATCAGGATCGCGGTCCGGCCTTCAAGCCCCGGTTCCTGCCGCCCGCCGGAGAACTTCTCCAGCCGCTCTGCCACGTTCGATTTAGCCTTCGCTATCGCGGCGCTCACCTCGGCGTCCGATAGGTGGAGCCCGGCCATGAGGCCCCGGTTCAGGAAGACCCGCCCGTCCCAGGTCACGGCACCGAACCCGGCCTCCGGGTTCCAGGGGATCTGCACCTTCCGGACGACCGCCATCCGGAGCGGGGCCTTGAGCGCCCGGGCCACCTCAAGCCCCGGCGGCACCCCCCCGGCCGGGATGGCGCAGATCACCGGCCGGGCGAGCGTCTCCATCGGCGAGAAGGTCGCCGCGAGGCGGCGCCCGGCATCGGTCCGGTCTTCAAAGACGCCCAGCCGGTCCCGCATCGCTCTATCCTCAATGATCCGGCTCGACTCAAGCATAGGTCCGCCTTACTGCACCGGGATATTAACGTCTTGTGGTGGACAATTCCTTTTCCGGGAGAGCGATACCAATAACTTCCCGCAGATCGATGATAAGGCGGCAGATGATGC
Organism: Methanobacteriota archaeon; assembly: GCA_023393455.1. GTDB lineage: Archaea > Halobacteriota > Methanomicrobia > Methanomicrobiales > Methanoculleaceae > Methanoculleus. The sequence goes on from JAEWLJ010000013.1 coordinate 46,257, forward strand.
GAAGACAGAGTGACCAGTGGAGGCATCGGCGATGACAACCGATGGCGTGACGCTGTATACCGACGGTGCGTCGCGAGGAAACCCCGGAGACGCTGCCTGGGCCTACGTGATCGTGCGGGACGGCACCGTCGTGGCCGGCCGCTCGGAATGTATCGGGACCGCGACGAACAACGTGGCCGAGTATCACGCCGTCATCAACGGCCTGAAGGGCGCCCGGGCGTTTTCCAGCGGCAGGCTGACGGTCCGGTCGGACTCGGAACTGGTCGTCCGCCAGCTCACCGGCCGGTACCGCATCACGAAAGAACACCTTGCAGACCTCGCGAGCGAGGTGCGAGAGCAGATGCGCAACTTCGCCGAGGTCAGGTTCGAGAGTGTCCCGCGAGAGCACCCCTGCATCCAGGTTGCGGACCGCCTCTGCAACGAGACGCTCGATGCGAGGAAGCGGTAGCATGGCTGCTCTCGAGTGCATCCCCATCGGCATCGTCCGGTCGCCCTACCAGATCCGGGGCGACGCCCCAAGGCAGGGGCGCCTCGCGGATACCGTCGCGGAGATCCATGTCCTCGAAACCTATGCTGCGGGGCTCGAGGGGATCGAGCGGAGCAGCCATCTCATCGTGCTCTACTGGCTCGACCGGGCGGAGCGCGGGCTGCTCTTCGCGAAACCGCCGGGCGAGACCCGGGAACACGGAGTCTTCTCGACCCGCTCGCCCGCCCGCCCAAACCCGATCGGGCTCGGGATCGTCGACCTGATCCGGCGGGATGGCGACGTCCTGGTGGTCCGGGGGCTCGATGCCCTGGACGGGACGCCGGTGCTGGACATCAAACCGTATTCCCCGGAGATCGACTGCATCCCCGAGGCGACGGGCGGGTGGCACACGAAAAAGTAGATCAAGGTCCCGGAAACACCCCTGGAGGACAGCGACACGGCCGTCCTCCTCCTCCCCGCCGCCGGAGGCAGAATGCGTGGCTGAAACCCGGACCTCGGCGGCCGGACAGGGTTTTTGCCATCACCTATACCTTTTTGTGACGTTTACCAGTAATATATAATAACTCCAGATTGTGAGATACCCTACCACGGAGGATACTTCTGATGACGCAAACAAACGAACCCGATAAAGAAACCTGTGCCGGCAACTGCTCCAGTTGCCCGTCTGGATCCGGATGCAGCGATCCGAGAAATGCGGACGCCCCAAAAGACCTTCCCCCAAAGGCCAACGTCAACGTAAAGCACGTCGTCCTCGTCCTCTCCGGAAAGGGCGGCGTCGGGAAGAGCACAGTCTCGGCAAACCTCGCTTACGCCCTTGCCAACCGCGGCTATAAGACGGCCCTCATCGACCTCGACATCCACGGCCCGGACATCCCGAAGATGCTCGGGATCGAGGACGCCCGTCTCCAGTCCTACGACGGGAAGATCATCGAACCGGTCAGGGTCACCGGGAACCTCGCGGTCATATCGATGGCATTCCTCCTCCCGGAGCGAAACACCCCCGTGATCTGGCGCGGCCCGATGAAGATGACCGTCATCCGGCAGTTCCTTGAGGATGTCAGCTGGGGCGACCTCGACTACATGATCGTCGACCTCCCGCCCGGCACCGGCGACGAGGCGCTCACCGTCGCCCAGCTCGCCCCGAACATCGCCGGAGCGGTCATCGTCACCACCCCGCAGGACGTTGCTATCCTGGATTCAGGCAAGGCCACCGAGTTCATCAAGAAACTCGAACTCCGGGTGCTCGGCATCGTGGAGAACATGAGCGGGTTCGTCTGCCCCCACTGCAATGAGGAGATCGATATCTTCGGCAAGGGTGGCGGCGAGAAAGAGGCGAAGCAGCTCGGGGTGCCCTTCCTCGGTGCCATCCCGCTCGACCCGGAGATGCGCAAAGCTGCCGACGAAGGAAGGCCGTTCATCATCCGCCGTGCCGGGGGCGAGGAGAACCCGACCTGGAAGAGTTTCGACGCCATCATGCAGGCCCTGGTGGCTCAGATCGAGGAGTGAAGCATGGATTACTCGAAGATTCTTGCGGGCCGGGAGGAACCTCTCCCGATCTTTGCGCGGGTCGTCGAGGCACTCGAAGGGTTCGAGGAGTTCCCCTTCCTGCTTGAGCCCATCTACCGCGAGGCCTCGGAACTCGAGGACGACGACCTCGACCGCCTCCGGTTCGGTCTCGTCCGCCTGCAGGTCTACGCCGACATCCACCGCTACGAGGATATGGAAGCGGCCCAGCGGATGAAGTACGTGGCCGCGACGATCGAGCGGGTGCTCTTCGGCAAACTCCTCCTCGAAGGGGAAGAGGCCGGCGGCAAGCAGTGCTGCTGAGCGGGACGGACGTTCCTGAGCGGTCCATTCCCGGGGCATGCAGGGTTGCGATCCCGCCGGCCATTCACGCTTCGGAACCCCAAACGATAGAGGGATTCGGGCAACCGCCCCCTCAGGAGTGATCCATCACCTCCACTCAACCCTTTTTCCCGTGGGCACGTTCTTTTATGCTCCCGCTCGCGTGGGCTATGCCACGCTGCCCGGGATGCCGTTCGCCCCTGACTTTCGGTAGTGATCCAGGCGTATGACTGATAACTATTCCGCCGCAAGGCGAGTGCATCTCGAAAGAGTGAGCGGACGAACTCGAACTACGCAAGCAACGAGTACTTCCTGCCCGTCATGGGCCTGATCTTTCTGCGGCACGCATACAGCCGGTTCCTGGGGGACGCCTATTCTCCAACCGCTGGTTGGAACTCTGCAAAACGAGTCTGCCGGTATCGATGGCTTCTCCGCCTCCAACCTCTGGCGAATGAAGTCTTTTTTTGAGGCGTATGCCGGTTCTAAAAAACTCGCACAACTTGTGCGAGAAATCGGCCCGGCTCACCCGGGGGTTTGTGCAACGCACCATTGCACAATCTCCGTGGCACGGTAAAAATCTCCAGAAGAGCAACCTCTCGTCCCAACGAACCTAAAATAAAGTTCAGTACGTCGCCAGGTACCGCTCAAGTTCCCAGGGGTGGACGGCCGTCCGGTAGGCGTCCCACTCCGCTTCAGCAACGTTCGTGAGTGCTTCGACGATATGGGGACCGAACGCTTTGCAGATGAGACCGTCGGCGAGCAGCGCCCGGTTCGCCTCGTACAGGTCTCCGGGCAGCGTCTCGATCCCGGCGCGCTCCCGCTCGGCGACCGTCATATGGTAGATGTTGTTGCTGACACCGGACGGCGGCTCGATCCTCTCCCGGACGCCCTCCATCCCGGCGGCGAGCATCGCGGCGAAGGCGAGGTAGGGATTGCAGGTGGGATCAGGACTCCGGAACTCGACCCGGGTGCTGTTGCCGCGGGGCGACGGGACCCGCACCAGGGCCGACCGGTTGCCAGCGCTCCAGCTGACGTAGCAGGGCGCCTCGTAACCCGGGACGAGCCGCTTGTAGGAGTTGATCGTCGGGTTCGCGACCCGGGTGATCGCCTTCGCGTGGGAAAGCAGCCCGCCGATGAAGTGCATGCAGGTCTCCGAGAGCTGCCGCGGTGCACCGGGGTCGTAGAACGCGTTTTCTCCGTCTCTCGCAAGCGAGCAGTTGACGTGCATCCCGCTCCCGCAGATGCCGTAGATCGGTTTCGCCATGAACGACGCATGCAGGCCGCGCATCAGCGCAATCGTCTTCGCGGCGAACTTGAACGTGATGACGTTGTCGGCCGTGTGGAGCGCATCACTGTACTTGAAGTCGATCTCGTGCTGGCTCTCGGCGACCTCGTGGTGGGAGGCCTCGATCTCGAACCCCATATCGGTGAGCGCGAGGATGATCTCGCGCCGGACGTCTTCTGCGAGGTCGGTCGGCGCGAGGTCGAAGTAGCCGCCGACGTCCTGGAACTGCGTGGTCGGCCGCCCTTCGAGCATTCGGAAGAGGAAGAACTCCAGCTCCGGCCCGGTATTGAAGACGTAGCCGTCCCGCGCTGCATCCTCGAGCGCCTGCCGGAGGACGTAGCGCGGGTCGCCCTCGAACGGCTTGCCGTTCGCCATGCAGACATCGCAGACGAAACGCGCCTCCGCATACTCCCCCGACCGCCAGGGCAGGAGGCTGTAGGTCGAGAGGTCGGGCTTGAGCACCATATCGGACTCCTCGATCCGGACGAACCCCTCGATCGACGACCCGTCGAACCCGATGCCGCTGGTCAGGGCCTTCTCTGCCTGCTTCACCGGGATTGCGACGTTCTTGGGCATACCAAGGAGGTCTGTAAATTGAAGGCGGAGGAATCGGACATTATCCTGTTCGATGTGGTCGAGCATCACAGAAGCGGCGTCGCGGGACATGTGGAAGTCAACTTCTATCCGATGAAATAAATACCTATTGACACAAATATTCCGACAGAGTTCCAGAAACGGCAACTGAAGTTACTCACCGAGGTTACTATGTGCGGCATATTTGGTGTAATGGATAAGAGGCGCCAGATGATGGACGGATCCGGCATCCGGCAGGCCCTCTCCATGATGAACGAGCGCGGCAGCGGCGAGGGGGCGGGGTACGTTGCCTACGGCATCTACCCCGACTACCGGGACTGCTACGCGCTCCATGTCTTCCTCGACAACGCTTGCGAGAGTAAAGCGGTTGTCGACGCAACACTGGAGCAGTGGGGGGCGATCGAGCACGACGAGGCGATCCCGACCTGCAACCAGCCGAACCTCAGGACGTCCTGCACCCCCTGGCGCTACTTCTTCAAGCCCGATGCCTCCCTCGCGCCAGAGAGCGCAACGCCCGAGAAGGACGTCGTCACGAACCTCGTGATGCAGGTCAACACATGCGTAAACGGTGCCGAAGTCGTCTCCTCCGGGAAGAACGTCGGCGTCTTCAAGGCCGGAGGAGCCGGCAGCTGGCCGGAAGCGGTGGCGGACTACTACCGGATCCAGGACTACGAAGGCTACCTCTGGCTCGCCCACAACCGTTACGCGACGAGCTCCCCGGAGTTGTGGGAGCGGCCCGACCCGTTCAACCTGCACGACTGGAGCGTCGTGGAGAACGGTAAGACCACCACCTACGGGACCAACCGGCGCTACATCGAGAGTTTCGGGTACGACTGCACGGCCTCCACCGACAGCGAGGTCATCGCCTACGCAATCGACCTCATGGTGCGGCGGCACGGCCTCGATATCGACCTCGCCGTCCGGGCGCTCGCTCCACCTTACTGGGAGGAGATCGACCGGATGCCTGAGGCCGAGCAGAAGTTGAACCGCGCCCTCCGGTTCGCCTACGGCCCTGCGGCGATGAACGGACCGTTCACCGTCGTGGCCGCGAACCCCGACATGATGGTCGGGTTCACCGACCGGGGCAAGCTCCGGCCGATGGTCGTCGGCGAGTGCGCGGACCGCCTCTATATCGCAAGCGAAGAGTCGGCGATCCGGGCAATGGAGCCCTGCGTCGAGTCGATCACGCGACCGGCCGCAGGTGAGCCGGTCATCGGGAGGGTTGCCCCATGAACTCCTGCAACCTCGGCAGCATGCCGCTCCGCTACCGGGTCACGATCGACCGCGACCAGTGCATGGAGTGCGGACGCTGCGTCGAGAACTGCTCCTACGGCGTCTTCCGGCAGGAGGGGGATAAGATCCTGATCAACTCCCGGAAGTGCACCGCCTGCCACCGGTGTCTCACCTACTGCCCCCGTGACGCCATCATGCTCACGGAGCAGCCCTGCGACTACCGGAGCCACCCGGTATGGAACCGGCAGGTCAGGGAGGCGATCTACAACCAGGCCCGGACGGGAAAGATCATCCTCGCCGGGATGGGCAGCGTCGCGGATCTCCCGGTCATCTTCGACCGCCTGATGCTTGACGCCGCCCAGGTCACCACGCCCCCCACTGACCCGCTCCGCGAACCCGTCGAGCTCCGGACCTACCTCGGGAAGAAACCGGGAAGACTGGACTTCCAGAAAAAGGAGAACGGGGACGTCGAACTCGCCACGGAACTCGCCCCGAACCTCATGATCGAGACGCCGATCCTGCTCGGCCACATGAGCTACGGTGCGATCAGCCTCAACGCCCACATCGCGATGGCCCGGGCGGCACGGGAGGTCGGGACCTACATGGGTACCGGGGAAGGCGGACTGCACCCGAACCTCTACCCCTACGAGGACCGGATGATCGTCCAGGTCGCCTCCGGGCGGTTCGGTGTGAACGTCGATTATCTTGAGCGCGGTGCCGCTATCGAGCTCAAACTCGGCCAGGGTGCAAAGCCGGGCATCGGCGGGCACCTCACCGGCGAGAAGGTCAGTCAGGACGTCTCCAAGACACGGATGATCCCGATGGGAAGCGACGCTATCAGCCCTGCGCCGCACCACGACATCTACGGTATCGAGGACCTCCCCCAGCTCGTCCACTCCGTGAAGGAAGCGACGGAGTGGAAGAAACCGGTCTTTGCGAAGATCGCGGCCGTCAACAACAACGCCGAGAACGTGGCGGCCGTTGCCCGTTCCGGGGTGGACGCCATCGCGATCGACGGGTTCCGGGGCGGCACGGGCGCCGCGCCGCGGGTCTTCCGCGACCACGTCGGCATCCCGATCGAGGTCGCCATCGCGAGCGCGGATAAGGAACTCCGCAAGCAGGGACTCAGGAACGAGGTCTCCCTCATCGCCTGCGGCAGCATCCGGGAGAGCCCGGACATCATGAAGGCGATCGCCCTCGGAGCAGACGCAGTCTACCTCGGGACCGCGGTGCTCGCGGCGATGGGCTGCCGTGTCTGCGGGAACTGTTACCAGGGTCTCTGCCCCTGGGGGATCGCCACCCAGCGCCAGGACCTCGTGGACCGCTTGAACCCCGACGTGGCATCGAAGCAGGTCGCGAACCTGCTCCACGCCTGGACGCTCGAGATCACCGAACTGATGGGTGCGGCCGGGATCACCAGCATCGAGAGCCTGCGGGGCAACCGCGACCGGCTCCGGGGCTATATGCTGGATGAGGGGCTTCTTGACGTCCTCGACGTCAAGCCGATAGGAGCGTGAGCAGCATGACAAAACAGGTCACGATCGATGCGAAGGGAGTGCATTACACCCCCTTGAACCAGCAGATAAGGAAGGCCCTGGAGGACGGCGCTGATGAGGTCATCCTCAACAACGTCCTCGGACAGCGGTTCATCGGCGACGGTCTCCACGGAGACGCCACGATCCGGGTCAACGGTGTCGCGGGCGGCGACCTCGCCATGTTCATGAGCGGGCCGACAGTCATCGTCCACGGCAACGCGGAGCACGCGCCCGGCAACACGATGGACTCCGGGAAAGTGGTGATCCACGGAAGCGCCGGGGATGCGGTGGCACACAGCATGCGGGGCGGGAAGATCTTCGTCCGCGGTGACATCGGTTACCGGGGCGGGATCCACATGAAGCAGTACGAGACGCAACGCCCCATACTGGTCGTTGGAGGGTCGGCACAGACGTTCCTCGGCGAGTACATGGCGGGCGGTCTCCTGATCGTCCTCGGTCTCGACGGGGTCATGAAAGCCCGCGAGATCGGGAGCGGGATTCACGGCGGGGAGATCGTCATCCGCGGGGACGTGGACGACGCCTGCCTCGCCGCAGGGGCAAAGAAGGTGCCGCTCACCGATGAGGACCGCACACGGATCGCCCCGGTGCTCCGGGAGTTCGCGGGCGACTTCGGGCTTGACGCGGAGCCGCTCGTGAACGCGGATTACACAAGGATTGTTCCTGCGAGCGCACGGCCCTTTGCCGGGAAGTATACCTGGGAGTGATTGGCATGGAGATGAAGACTTACAAGGACCTGGAGTCCGAGGTCTGGGCTACGGGCCTCTGCTCCGGGTGCGGGGCCTGCGTGGCGGTCTGCCCGGCGGACGCTCTCCGGTTCGTATCGGGGAACACCGATGCGCCGGTGAACAACTGCTACTGCAAGGCCGAAAACGACAGCGTGCCCTGCGGGGCATGCTACGCGGCCTGCCCGCGGGTCAACCTCGCGGAGCAGGGGAAGATGCTCGGATCTTACCAGGAGATCGTTGCGGCCCGGTCGGTATTCCCGGTCGAGCGCAAGCAGAGCGGCGGCGCGGTGACGGCGATCCTGGTCAACGCCCTCGACGAGGGGCTGATCGACGCGGTCGTCACCGTGACGAGAGACCCCTGGACGTTGAAGCCGTCCTCAGCGGTGATCACCGCCTCGGACGCGCTCATCCAGCACGCCGGGAGCCGCTACTCCTGGTGGGTGCCGCTGCTTGCCTCCCTCAAGGAGGCAGTGGTCACCCGGAAGTACCGGCGGATAGCCGTCGTGGGCGTGCCGTGTGCGGCACGGGCGGCGCAGGTGATCCGGGCGAGCGACCATGACCTCCTCCGGCCCTACGCGAAGGCGATCCGGCTCGTCATCGGCCTCTTCTGCACCGAGACCTTCGACTACGCGAAACTGGTCGAGGAGAAACTGCAGTTCGAGCGCAACATCGATCCCTGGGAGATCCGCCGCCTGGACATCAAGGGCAAGATGGACGTCTACCTGCAGGACGAGCGGCAGTTCTCCATCCCGCTCGCGGAACTGGAGGAGGCCGTCCGGCCCGGGTGCCACGTCTGCACCGACTTTACGGCGGTGGACGCGGACGTCTCGGCCGGGGCCGTGGGGTCGCCGGAGGGCTACACGACGCTCGTGATCCGCAACGACATCGGCAAGGGGTTCGTCGACCGGGCGGTCTGGCAGGGGAAACTCTCGACCGGCGGCAACGTCGACCTCACCCTCGTCGAGCGCCTGGCGGCGAAGAAGGCAGAGCGCCACCAGGAATAAACTCTTTTTTTATCCGGCGAAGCAGGAGTGCAAAAAGGATATCGGGGAGGCTACCCCGCCCTCTGCACGGCCTGCTCCGCCGCATACCCGATCCCGATTGCGGTGATCGGGATGATGAGATACCGAAGCCCGACCTGGGCCATGTAGGTCCCGGCGTCCATCCCCGAGAGGGGCAGGAGGATGACGGCGTCGAGCGCCCAGTTGATCAGGAGCCACACCCCGCCGAGCAAGGCGGTCTCGCGGACGAAGTTGTCGCGGATGCCCCGCAGATAGATAAGGATGAGGAGGGTGCCGAGTGCGGCGGAGAAGACGAGCAGGACCGACTTGATCAGGAAGATGTCGTAGAGCGGCTCTCCCTCAGCCGAGTAGAAGGGGACCGAGATGAGGAAGGGGAGGAGCCAGGTCAGGAGGCCGAAACCGATGAGTCTTCCGGCTTGTGTCACGTTCATAGAAGAAGGATGGTACTCCACCGGGATATTATACCATCGCGATCGCTCCGGGAGGAGGCCGGCATCTTCAAAAAGGCCGGGCAGGCATCTTCGGCCTGCATCTCCGGAGAAGCGCCGCTGAAGTCACTGGAGTGGCCCTGGTAACCAGATCCCCCCGATCTTTCCCCACCACGGAACCGCCCGCGGTCGACATATATATCAGTCCGATCAAGGGGGGGATGTGAACCATCCCGCAGACGGCAATGCCGCCCTGCCCGGTGGAACCGGGGTCGGGCGGTACTCTTTCCGGTTCGTGCTTGCCGCCATCCTGATCACCATCGCAGCCGCCGGAGCGATGGTGCTCTTTCTCGAGGTACAGAGCCTCGGAGAAGCTCTTCTCTGGCCGGACTCACCTCCTGTCCCCTTCTTTGCCCTGATCCTTGCGACCGCGGGCGGCCTCGCGGTCGGGCTCTGCCTGCACGTCTTCGGCGACCACGCACTGCTGCTCCAGCAGAGTCTCATTGAGTTTCAGAAGACCGGCCGGTTCGAGCCGCGACACCTTCCCGCCGGGCTGCTCGCCATCTACCTCTCGCTGATCTTCGGGGCGAGCCTCGGACCCGAGGTGGCTGCCATAGATATGGGCGGGAGCATGGGCACCCTTGCCGGCGACCGGCTACGGAGCCGGGTGCGGACGCTCTCGACCGCCGGCATCGTCGGTGCCCTGGCCGGGTTCGCGATCTACCTCCAGATCACCAGGACCGCAGGCGGCGCCCTCTATCCGCTTCCGCCGCTTGGAGAACTGCTCCCACTGTACCTCCTCTACGCCGCGATCCTCGGACTTGTCGGTGCTGCGGCGGGCGTCCTCTTCATCGGAGCATTCCGCCTCTTCAGCCGCCTCGCAACACCCATCGCCGGGCGGCATCTGGTCAGGGGGCTTGCCGGGGGCATGGGGCTCGGTATTGCCGGAACAGTCTTTCCGCTCGTGCTCTTTTCAGGACAGAACGAGTTCAAGACCGTCCTCGATACGGGAGCAACTCTCGGTGCGGCCGTGCTGCTCCTGCTCGTCGCGGCGAAGATATTCGCGAGCACGTGGTGCATGGCGACGATCTTCAAGGGCGGACCTATCTTTCCGCTGATATTTGCGGGCGGGACCCTCGGTCTCGCCGTCAGTCTCCTCGTTCCCGCGATCCCGCCCGCCGTCGCCATTCCCGCCGTCATGGCAGGGATGATCGTCTGCGTCCTCAAGATGCCGGCCGGGGTGATCCCTCTCGTGGCGCTCGTCTTTCTGCAGTGGGAGATTCTGATCGTCGTCGTTATCGCGGTCGTGGCCGGGTATTACACCACCCGGAGTGTCGTGATGTTTCCTCACGAGGGCAACGGAAGGGCCGGGGTGACCGACCCGTAAACACAGCCCGTCTTTCAGATATCTTGATCGGGCTCCGGGCCATGCCCATCAGTTCCTTTCCCGGTCCCGGACGAACGACACCACAGAAGACGCGACAGAGAGCACTATCGGGGGTCAGGTGGGGACCTACCCCCCTGTCGTCCTCTTGACCCGCGCGAGCGGCGACGAACGCTCGATGAACCCCGAGAGGAAGGAGGAAAACTCCTCGTCCCAGCACTCCGCACCGGCCTTCACCGTCCAGCCCTGCTTCATCGAACGGTAGACGTGCTTGCCGAGCGCGACCTCGAAGAGCGCCTTTGAGCGGAGGAGGTCGACGGCCCGGGTGAATGGGCGGGGGACCTCCACCACGTAGCGGCCGTCCTCAACGTAGGGGCCGGCGAAGACCTCCGCCGAGACGTACTTCGCGAGGAACTTCTCCGCGTTCTCCCTTGATGAGAGCGGCGGGCCGATATGCCGGCGCATCAGCGGAACGGTCCCGGCCATCAACTCGAAGAGGAGGATGCACCGCTCCGCCCCCATACTGACGTCGATGCGGCTCGCCGGAAACCCGCTCCGCTCCAGGAGTTCCCGGATCGACTCGGCGGACTTGCGGAGCTGGGGCACCACCGTATCAGGCGTGTAGTCCGGCGTCGCAAACGTGACGGAGAAGAGGTGCGTCCCCCGTGCCGCAAGCAGTCGGGTGAAGACCTCGCCGGTGAGCGGCGGCGGCGGCGACCGGCAGAAGAACACCTCCGACGGCTCCGCAAGGTAGCCGCGGGCGAGTTCCGCGAACTCGAACATCCGTGAGATCGAGAGCGCCGCCGCCACGTTCCTCTCGGGGTCAACGGGGTCGATGACGACGAGCGGGTCCTCGAACTCCTTCGCGGCGTGCCCCTCGATATCGATCACCTCCCCGGCCCTCCAGCAGGAGGCGGCGCGGAGGAGCGCATGGAACCCGCCGTAGTAGATCGTCAGGACCTCGCAGAGGTAGCCGGAGAACCCCTCGGTCATGTGGTCCGACCCATAGACCCCGCCCGCCTTCGCAAACTGCTTACAGAGGAGGACGTCGTCCGCGTAGTCATCGATGTGCGCGAGGATGTAGCGGGTATGAAACGGTGTCCGGTCCACGGCGCTCTTGATCTCGGTGGCGCTCTCTACAGCGTAGCAGGGGACGAGATCGATATCGAGCGAGTCGATCGTCGCGTTGACGTAGGGGTGCTCGGCGTACTTCTCGCACCAGGTCGCGCCGAACTCCTCTGCGATCCGGTGCGCGAGGCCGAGCCCCTGTTCCTGGAGCTCCTCCCGGGAGATGGCGGGGTCGAAGAGCATGAATATATCGAGATCCCGGTCGCCCCGGACGAAGGTGTCGCGGGCGACGGAGCCCACCATCATCGCCTTCGCCTTCCCCGAACGCTCCACCGCCTCGATCAACCGCTCTCCCATCGTCCGGATGTAGGTCCGCTCTTCGGGCGTGGGGCGGATCTTCTTGAGCACCTCCTCCTCGCAGGTGTATCGGGTCAAAGCGCGACCTCCGCAAGGTCCTCGTAGATCGGTCCGCTGGGCGTGAGCGTGCTCTTCTTGAGTTTGATCCTCTCCACCCGGCAGGTTCCGAGCGGTTCGCGGGGCATGCGCTCCGCTTCCCGGCACTGCGAGGGGTGGAACTCTTTCACCCGGGCAAGGGTCACGTGAGGGCGGAAGGGGCGCGTCTCCCGGGGGAACCCGAGCGGCGCAAGGAGGTCGTCCACCTGCCGGGCAAGCGCGGCACTCTCCCCGGCGTCCGCCACATCGCACCAGATCACCCGCGGGCGGCGGGGCGGGTTGCAGACCGCGTGCCCGACCGTCAGGCTGAAAGGATCGGCCCTGACGGCCCGGAGCGCCTCGACGACCGGATCGACCAGCGCCGGATCGATCTCCCCGAGGAACTTCACCGTGAGGTGGAGGTTTGCAGGGTCGACGATGGCGAGCCGTCCGGACGACCGCCTCAAGACCTCCTGGGACTCACGGGCGCGCTCCCGGATATCCTCCGGCAGATCGATTGCAACGAACGTCCTGACCATACTATGATACTATCGTGCTTCACCCTAGAAAATGGTGATTGTCCGGCGGAGGCCCGGGCGCTGGAACAGAGCGCAGGGCGGCCGGGAAGTCTGACGGGCAAGGGGACTGTCGGGCATATCCATACCGTTGGTGCGGGGATGTGGTTTTGGATGAGAAGCGGCGCCCCACCCGGAATGAGATCGAAAATGAGATCTGTTATAACCGTGCAAAACGAAAACATAGTGACCGAACAATCCGGGGGTATTACCATTTCCGATACAACGCAATTCACCGTATACACACTGGAATTCTGCCCGAATTGCGAGATACTCAAAGAATTCCTGGCCTCAAGAGGCGTCCCCTTCGTCGAATGCGACATGGCGTCCGCCGAGGCACTGACCGAACTCCGCATAAACGGTGTATTCGTCCAGGAAGCGCCGGTTCTGCAGAAAGGCGACGAATTCTACACGTCTGCCGATCTCTTCACCGGCGGCGCGTTCCAGGAGCACCTTGTCGCCGACCTGATCGCGGAGGCATAAGGTTGACCCACAAGTCGACACAGGCGACCCTATTCGGGGAGTTCGTTCCGACGTTCCCGAAGGTCAGAACCTCCCGCGGCTTCCTCCTCGACTGGGATCGAAACCGGATCGTCAAGCAGATCCTGGAGGAGACCCGGCTCGTGGAGACCTTCTACGGCTACGAAGGAGCCGATGAAGAGACAGCGCAGGATATCGCCCGGCGGGTCGAGAAGAAGATCCAGATGCTGGGCCTCCAGTCGCTCTCCGGCCCCCTGATCCGCGAGATCGTCAACACGACGCTCCTCGAGCGCGGCCTCATCCCCTACCGCAACGTCTCCACCCGGGTGGGAACCCCGGTCTTCGACGCGCACCTCATCGATGTGGGGCGTGGGTTCGAGTCCCACGACAACGCGAACCTCCAGGAGAACGCCGAGACCTCGCACAAGAAGAAGGCGGACAAGATCAGCAAGGAGCAGTACCTCCTGCAACTCCCCCCGGATCTTGCCGACCATCACCTCCGCGGTGACCTTCATATCCACGACCTGGAATACTTTGGTACTCGCCCGTTCTGTATCGATGGAAGCACCGTGATACCTGTCCGGATGGAGAACCGCATCAGGAGCATCCGTCCCGACGAACTCCCGATCGAGGGTGACGAGTGGTACCCCGAGGACCTCTCCGCACTCACGCCGGAGGGCTGGAGACAGGTTTCAAAGGTGACCCGCCGGAGGGTGAACCCGGGTGAGATGCTCCGGATCAAGACCACCGGCGGGCGGTCGCTGCTGGTCACCGGCGAGCACCGGATCCCGGTGCAGACCGGGGACGAGATGACCATCCGCCGTGCCGATGAGGTTCGTGCCGGTGACGCTCTCTACAGGGTCTCCGGGACGGATACCATCCGCGGAGAGGCAATAAGAGCAATCGATCTCGTCCGGGAACTGCCGGCATCGGTGCCGGCGCATCTCCTTGAGAATGTTTACGTCCGCGGTGCCCGGGATATCTTTACCGATGCGGTGCGGACCGGACGGGCCACCTCATACACCGAGATCTCGCGGGCGCTCGGCGTCGAGCACCAGAAGCAGTGGTATACGCGGGGGACCATGCCGGTAACTCTCTTTGAAGCCTTTTGCAGCCGCTACGGCGTCGAAGACTATGCCGGGGTCACCATCGGGGTCACCGGGAGCGAACACGAACTGCCTGCTCTTCTCACGCTGACACCCGAACTCATCCGTCTTCTGGGGTTCTTCGTTGCGGAAGGCAACTACAACGTTTCTTTAGAGACCGGGCAGTACAACCTGGCGATCACCGAGAACCGCCAGGCACCCGCCATCCAGGCCTCAGCACGCACCACCCTGAACACGTATGCAACGATCGCCGGTGGCACGCCCGACACCACGACCATATACGGGATCGAGGTGGAACACAACCGGGTCCTGCAGGTCTATTTCGGTGGGAAACCGGCTTACCTGCTCTTCCGCTACGTCTTCGGCATCCCGGAGGGAGCGGCAGGAAAACGCCTCCCCTGGATCGTCTACCACCTCGACGACGTCCTCCTCCACGAGTTCCTCTCCGCTCTCTTCACCGGAGACGGCTCGGCATACTACCGCCCGGAGAAATCAGACTGCATCGTCAACTATACCACCATATCACCGACCCTCCGGCAGGAACTCTCTCTCCTGCTCACCACGCTCGGGATGGACCCCCAGATCGTCGAACTCTACGGGGAGGAAGACCGCCCAACTCTTTACCGGCTCCAGCTCAACGGACGGAAGAATATCGAGACGTTTGCCCGATACGCCACCTTCCTCGATGAGCGGCAGGACCACATCGATGGTTTCCTCTCTGCGGTGAAGGAGAGACAGGTAAGAGAGAGGAAGGAGACCGTCGTCGAGATATCTCCGGCGGAGCCCACCGGCGAGTACGTCTACGACCTCTTCCTCGATGGCGACGGGAGCGAGGAGAGCCACACGTTCTACGCATCGGACGGCCTCCTCATCCACAACTGCCAGGATTGGGACCTCCGCTACTTCTTCTACTACGGCCTGATGCCTGATGGAAACGGGACGAAGGCATCGGTCGCCGGCCCCGCGAAGCGGGCAGAGGTGGCGGTCCTCCACGCGGTCAAGGCGCTCGGATCCGCCCAGACGAACTTCGCCGGCGGCCAGGGCTACTACAACTTCCTGACGTTCATGGCGCCCTTCTTCGAGGGGATGGACTACGAGGAGATCCGGCAGCTGATGCAGATGTTCGTCTACGAGATGACCCAGATGATGGTCGCCCGGGGCGGCCAGGTGGTCTTCTCATCGGTCCAACTCTCCCCGGGCGTCCCGACCCTCTGGAAGGACAAGCCCTGCGTCTACCGCGGCAAGGTCTGGAACGGAGAACAGGCGCCACTCCGGACCTACGGTGAGTTCGAGCGCGAGGTGCGGCTCCTCTTCAAAGCGCTGATGGAGGTGATGCTCGAGGGAGACTACTGGGGCAAACCCTTCTCCTTCCCGAAACCCGAGATCAGCATCGAGCCCGACTTCCTCACCGAGGACGAAGAGTTCAACCGCGAACACCCGGACCTCCCCACCTATCAGGACCTCTACCTGATGACGTTCGAGCTCGCGTCCAAGTACGGCAGCCCCTACTACGACAACCAGATCCCCGCCTATCGCGGCGCCGGGGAGGGGATCTCCTGCTACCAGTGCCTTGCAGGCGACGAACTGGTTCCGGTCGCCGACCACCACGGCAGGGTCGCCATCAGGGCGATCGGGGATCTCTTCGATACCGCGGCAAAGAACGGGCGGCGGATTGACTCGTTCGGCACGGAACTCGCCTACTATGACGGAAAGGCCCCGAGCGTCGACTTCACCACGCTGGAAGCATCGCTCCGCCCGTTCCATGGCGTGATGCGCCAGCGCTACACCGGAGACCTCCTCCGGATAACCCTGGAGTCGGGACGGCGGATCACCGTCACGCCCGACCACCCGGTCTATGCCCTGGAGGGCGAGAAATTCGCCAGGAAGACCGCAGAAGACCTCGATATCGGCGACTACCTGCCGGTCTTGAAGACGGGCGAGTTCTGCGAGAGCATGGTTGCGGAGATCGACGTTGCCGGGGTCCTCACGCAGGCCGGCCACGCCGGTGCCGTCCACGCCTCCGAGGATGAGGTGAATACCCGGGGTGCAAAACGCCCCGGTCTTTCTCGCACCCTCCCGGTCACTGGCGACCTCGCACGGTTCCTCGGCTACTACCTCGCGGCAGGGTCAAGCGAGCATGCCGGGCGGCGCTACACGGTCCGGCTCTCGTTTGAGGGAGACGAGTCAGGGGTTGCGGCGGACGCCGCAACCTGCATCCGCGCCGCCTTTGGGTGCGATCCGGACGTCCGCGCCTCGGCGGCGGGGACCACCGTCACCATCACCAGCAAACTCATCTATCTCCTGGTCGACGCCCTCGGATGCGGCTCCTCAGAGAGCGACAGGACGGTGCCCGACCTCCTCTTCAACCTCGACCGCGCCCGGGTAGGTGACTACCTCGGTGCGGCCTTCCACGCCAGGACGACCTCCGGGCGCCGTGCCCGGAGCATCCGGCTGAAAGCGGCCTCCCGCGACGCTGTCCAGAAGCTGGTCTGGCTCGCCAAAGGGATCGGGGTCCAGATGAGCTATGCTGAACGCGAGGCCCCGCAGAAGACCTACATCTGCAGGATCACCGCCCAGAACCAGATCGACCGGTTCTCTGCAGAGACCGGGTGGTCGGCAGAGGTGCCGCAGGGCCGGCAGACCGATGGGACCTTCACGGACCTTCCGGTGAGCAAGCACGCTGCCGGGTGCACCGCGGTCGCCTGCGCGAGCAGGTACCACGGCGGCGGGATGGACGGGCTCCAGGTCTCGCTCTATATCCCGCCTATCACCCGCAACGCCGGGAGAGAACGGTTCGCCGGAGGGGACGTCCACCCGCTCCGCATCCGCTCGATCGAGCGGGTCGATCACGACGGCTACGTCTACGATCTGGTCGACGTCGCCGGCACCCATACCTTCTCGACCGCGCTCGGCATCGTGACCGGGAACTGTTGCGCATACCAGTTCTCCTCGGTCGCCGACGAGGACGACCAGTTCGAGGACAAACTCTACTTCCGCGAGGGGAAGCACTTCTCGATGGGCTCCTGGCAGGTGATGTCGATCAACTGTCCACGGGCGGCGTATAAGGCGGAGGGCAACCAGGAACGGCTCTTTGCCGAACTGAAATCGCTCATGGACATCGCCGTCGACCTCTACCGCATCAAGCGCCGCTGGATGTCCCTCATCCGGACGAACGGCAGGATGCCGTTTGCGATGCAGCGCCCGAAGGACCCGAACACCGGCGAGCGCGGCGCGGTCGCCGTGGACCTCGAAGGGCTCGTCTACACCATCGGCGTCGTCGGGGTCAACGAGATGGTGCAGCACTTCACCGGCCACCAGCTCCACGAGTCGAAGGAGGCGTTCCGCCTCGCTGTCCGGGCGATGACCGAACTCGAGATGTATGCGCGCGAGCTCTCGAAGAAGCACAACATGACGATCGCTCTCGCCCGCACCCCGGCGGAGACGACCGGCCAGCGGTTCGCGGTCGCCGACCTGCTCGACGAGCGGTTCCGGGACCACGCGATCAAGGTCATCAAGGGCGACGCTGAAAAAGCGCTCGATATGCTTGGCACGACGCTCGATCTCCCCATCTACTACACGAACGGCACCCACGTCACCCCGGCGGCCCCCGTCCCGCTCACAAAGAGGATCGAGATCGAGCATGTCTTCTTCCCGGTCGTGGACGGCGGCAACATCTTCCACATCTGGCTCGGGGAAGCGCGTCCCGACCCCCGGGGGCTGATGGAGATGGCGATGAATCTCTGCCGGACGACCCAGATCGGCTACTTCGCCTTCACCCGGGACCTGACGGTCTCCCTCAAGGAGTACCGGGAACTGAAACCGGCGCGCCCGGATACGGGGAAGACGGCCGGCACCTCCCCGGCAGCGGACCGGGCGGATGCCTGACCGGGATCATACCTTTTTTGCCTTTGCCGCGAGATCCTGTTAAGAGCTGCCCGGCACGATGCTGCGGTGGCGCGTGAGGATTCTTATGATCGATCTGACGACCCCGCTCCTTGCGATCGACGTCGGCAGGGGCACCCAGGACATCCTGGTCTACGAGCCCGGCCGATCGATCGAGAACAGCATCAAACTGGTCCTCCCCTCCCCGACCGTGGTGGTGGCGGAGAAGATCCGGCAGGCCACCCGTGCCGGGCTCCCGGTCTTCCTGGACGGGCACCTGATGGGCGGCGGCGCGAACACCGGCGCGATACGCGAACACCTCTCCCGCGACCTTCCCGTCTACGCCACGCCGGAGGCCGCCGCGACCCTCCACGACGACCCGGAACGGGTGCGGGCGCTTGGAGTCGAGATCCGCGCCACCCCTCCGGGGGACGCGGTGACCGTCCACACCACCGACTACATGGAGCCGGAACTCAGGCAGGCGCTCTCCCTCTTCGGCGTGGACTATCCGGCAAACGTTGCCGTAGCGGTCCAGGATCACGGCTACTCTCCGCACCGGAGCAACCGCATCCACCGGTTCGAACTGATGCGGGAGCGGCTGGACGCCGGCGGCTGGGATATCCTCTCGCTCGTCACCGACCCACCGCTCGCCGACATGACCCGGATGCAGGCCGTCCGGGGCCAGGAGCCGGACGCGCTCGTCACCGATACCGGCCCCGTCGCCCTCATCGGGGCGCTCTGCGACCCGCAGGTGCGGAAGATGGCGAAGGAGGGGGTGACCCTTGTCAACGCGGGAAACGGGCACACTCTCTGCTTCACCCTGAAAGGGCACGAGATCCACGGTCTCTTCGAGCACCACACCGGCGTGCTCGACCCGGCAAAACTGCAGGACTACATCCGGCGGCTCGCCGACGGCACCCTGACCTCGGAGGAGGTCTTCGACGACAACGGCCATGGGGCGGCGATCAGCAAACCCCTCACGACCAGTGCCGTCGTCGTCACCGGCCCGAACCGGCTCCGGCTGCTCCCTGAGGCCTACCAGGCGGCACCCTTCGGGGACATGATGCTCTCGGGATGCTTCGGGCTCGCGTATCTCTGGAAGGAGTTCCGGGAGGGGTGAACCCCCATCAAACGATCTCTATCGTCCCCCGGATGCCCTCCAGAGCACCGGGGATCAGTTCTTTTGCCATGCACCACCCGGCCCGGGGGTCGTCTTTATGGAAGATGCCGAACATCCACGATGCGCAAAACCCCAGTCCATGATAGGTCTCGGATTCGCCGCAGAGGAAGACCGCGGTATATCCCATCTCGCGGGCGATCTGGAAAGCCCGGTCCATCATGGCGCGGGCGATGCCCTGCCGGAACCGGTCCGGGCGGACGCTGATCGGGGATAGCACCAGGGAGGTGACCGGGCCGTCGTTCGTGGCAATTACGGTTGCATACAACACAATCTGTCCTACTATGCTACCTTCTGCATCCTCCGCCACCAGCGAGAGTTCGGGGATGAACGTCTCCTTTCCTCTCAGTTCGTTCAGGTAATCCGCTTCGGTTCCATCCGAATGGGCGGTTGTGGCAAACGACCTCTTTACGAGTTGATAGACGTCCTCATAATCCGCCGGCCGCTCCTGCCGTATCGTGTACATACTAATCCCCCGGGATCAGCAGCCGACCTCAAGGACCATGTTTGCGGTCTCCAGTCTACCGTAATCGCCCTCGCCGTACCGCTCCAGGTATGTTCCGTAATAGTCAGCGGGATCAAAGTCATTACGCCGCCGAAAGCCGCACTTCTCGTACGCCCTCACGGCGCGGGAGTTTTTCACCCACGGCCGGATGATGAAGGTTCGGATACCGTGCTCTTCGACCAGCCGGTCTATCAGCATCGCTATCACGGCGGAGCCGATGCCTCTCCCGGTATATTTCTCTGAACGGAGCCACATATCGAGCTCCAGGTTCTCTATCCGCCCATCGTTGTGCGTATGCGAGATCGTCCCGACGATCTCGCCCTGATACCGTATCAGCAGATATTTGCTCTTGCCGGGAACGCTACCGAAGAACTGCTCTTCCTCGTCCCTCAACTCGGACCAATCAAAATCATCCTTCTTCTCGAGCATGGACCGCCAGATACCCGGGTCCTCAAAGGCCATCTCATAGATGAAGCGCCTGTCTGAAGGTTCGGCGTATAGTAGCGTAGTCCCGTCTCTCTCGATGTAGATTCGCCGGTCTATGGTATCCTCTCTTGCCATCGGCTATATCCCTTTGCGGCAGCGGGCGGAATATATCTTGCTACCGGGGCGGGCAGTTCCTCGACTGTTCTGGATACGTGTAGATCTGAATCACTCTTCAACGAGAGGGGAGGGGCGTGTGGCTCCACAAGAGCGCATCCCGCATCCTACGAGGAAGTCGTCCCCCCTAGCAGCCCCTGGAAGAACCCCATGATCAGGTCGGGTATCGACGGCGAGGACGCATTCGGCCCCTCCGTCCCGCCGCCACCTTCCGTGGCATAAAGGGCTGCTACATCTTCTTTCCCGAGACCGCGCAGGGCCTCAAGGTGCCCGACCGCCGCGGCGGCGATCGTCTCGTGATCGACGCCCCGCGCCCACGCCCCCATCACCGTTTCGGACGGGCGAAGCATCGAGTTCTCGGTGCCCAGAAGCGTGTAGAGCTCGGGGAGGGACGCCTCCACCGTCTCCGCACCCCCGTCGGGCCGGATGGCGATCACCGGGTCGGAGACGCCCGTCGAAGGCACCTCCTGGCCGCCGGCAAGCGCGTAGGCATGGAAAGCGAAGAGATCCGGGTTCGATGTCAGGTTGGTGACCAGCCGCTCCTCGGCGAGGGTGAGGTCTTCAAGCGTCAGCCTCCCGGTGCGGGTAGCGACCGAGAACTCCCAGACGCCGCGTTCCCCGTCCTCGAGGGACTGGACCTCGCGGGTCCGGGTGATCTCGTAGACCCCGGTCTCGTCCGGTGGCGGCACCAGGACGACGTAGGCCGGGTTATCCTCCGCGATCGTCACGTTCCTTGCCTCCACCGTCACAGTGACGGTGAACGTCTCCCCCTCGAAGACCGCGCGCGGGTGCCGCCCGCCGAGACGCATCGCCGGGTCGAGGAGCCAGTCAAGGTTCGCTATCTCCACCCCGCTCCGGGTGAGGGCGACATCTTCGGGTACCCGGTCGAGGATCACCCCGATACCCCGGACGAAGAGGCCGTCAGTCGGCACAGCGGCCACGGACGGTGCCTCGGTCTCGTTCTCCTCGGCGGGGGTATACGAGGAGGGGCTGACGAGGTGGTGGCCGCTCTGGACAAGCGGACGATCGTGGGAGTAGTGCGATTTTGCCATCGTTGCGCCTGGCCGCGGCGGAGCATACCGTTCAAGGGTCGGTTCCGGGTTCGTCTCCTCCTCCGCATCTTCATCGTCGTCAGCGAGGTCATCATCGATCCCGTCACCCGGGTCGTCGAGGGCAGCGTCGGTCTCCGTTTCGGTGGGTTCAGGGGTCTCTGTTGTGTTCAGGGAGGGGCCCTCCGCATCGGCGGTGTCGTTCCCGTTTGCAACCGTCTCCCCGGTAAAACCCGGCAGGGTTGGTATGGTTGTGGAGTTTTCCGGAATCGTCTCCGTCGGATCCGCTCCCTCCTCGGGCGGCGGCGTGGCATCCCCGGCAGCAAGGGAACCGGGCTCCTGTTCCTCGACGGATGCATCCTCCGCCTCATCAGGCCCCGGACTCCCCGCAGGCGTGACCGGCACTTTGTTGACGACGGGCTTCTCGCCCGGTACCTCGACGGTACCGTTTTCGTCTGACCCGGCAAAAGCGAACGTAAGAAGGCCGGCCATGCAGATACAGAGCACCAGAGCCCCGATGATCAGATAGAATCCTTTCAACGACACCACCCCGGGCATACGGGAACGCCACGCACCCTGTTCGCCGGCTCTGCCGCAGGCGGCACGGGACTCACTACCCGGCCGGGAACTCCGTTCATGGAAGTCTCATGGAGCACACACCGCTATAAATAATTTACGGGCAGGAGCGCGCTCGAAACCCCCCTGCATATCGCCCCCGGGAGAACCGGTTCCCTATCGCCACGGGATACTACCGGATTACTGTAAAAAAAGTGTTCAGGCAGAATCGTTCTGCATCAGCTGGACATCGGCAATGTCGTGCTGCCGCTGTGCAAGAACTTTCGCCTTGAAGATATTCTTCCCCGCTTTGCCGATGGCAAGGCCACGGTCTTCGTCCCGGACCTCGATGACGGCGACCTGCTGATCCTCCTCGTCCGTATCGAAGTCGACACCCGTGACCTGGGCGGGCAGGAAGCAGTTCCGGAGGAACTGAACCGGGTCGGCGGAGTATTCCACGACCTCGATGCGCTTCCCCATCACGTCGGATGCCTTCTTGATGCTCGACCCGCTCTTTCCGATAGCGAGCCCCATGTCGCCGGGATTGATCACGAAGATGATCCGCTCGTTGCGGTTATCGACGATGCAATCGCGGCTGCCTGCGCCGGTAAGACTCTCGAACTGGGAGATGAGGCGCATGCACTCCTCAGTCAGCGTGACCTGTGGCATCGTCTACACTCTCGCAGCATTCAGGATATCGGATTCGCCGGGTTCTATCACGGCGAGTGCACTGACGACGTACGGTCTCCCGCAGGCTTTCCCGAGCTGGACGCTCGAGCCTTCGTAGACGTAGACGGGGATATCGATCTCGGTCACCAGATTTTTAACGGATTCCGGGCTGTTCCTGGCCACCACAATAAGTTTGGCCTTGCCTTCTTCGATGGATTCTTGGGTCTTGTTCTGACCCAGAAGCACGGTACCAGTCTTCACGGCTTTGCGTAGTGAAGCATTAAAGTCCATTATGATTTCTCCTGGATTTTTAGATTTATAGGTCTTGCGATGAGTTTCACATCACCGGTGCCAAGCTGGATAGGCTGGCCCACGATCACGTTCTCGGTGACGCCGTTTAACTCATCCACCTCGTTCGCGATTGCGGCATCGAGCAAGTGGTTGACCGTCACTTCGAATGCAGCCCGGGAGAGAACACTCTCTTTCTCACCGGCGATACCATGCCGGCCGATCTGCTTGACCTCGCCCTCCATGCACATCATATCCGCGACGAGCATGATATGACGGACATCGACGCCGATACCCTGTTCGTTCAGGGTACTTAAGGCCTCCTGGATGATCGCATTCCGGCCGGCCTCGATACCGAGCACATCGGCGATCTCACTGATGTTGTTGCTCCGGGTGCGGGAGGTGTCTACTCCTTCTACTTCGAAGACACCTCTTAGGTTGGAGCCCTCAGTATAAAGGATATACTCTCCGCCCTCTTTTCTGACGACGACCCGCTCGATATCGTCGATACCCTGGACGATAACATGCCTGACGTGCTCCGCGAGCTGGAAGAGGTTCTGATAACTCTCCTGGTTCTTCGGAGTGAACGTGAG
This sequence comes from Methanobacteriota archaeon, assembly GCA_023393455.1. Classification (GTDB taxonomy): domain Archaea; phylum Halobacteriota; class Methanomicrobia; order Methanomicrobiales; family Methanoculleaceae; genus Methanoculleus. Next base: position 69,795 of record JAEWLJ010000013.1, read on the forward strand.
CGAGACACTTTTCGGGTCGCCTTCAACGTCAAAGTCGCGGAAGTGCCGCTTCTCGCGGATCTTCCTCGGCGCTGCCTCAAGGATCTCGTCGATCGTGATCTTGCGCCGGTCGCAGACGGCCTTGTTCAGCATGACGAGAACCTGCATGTTCTCCATGTCGATCGTGATGTCGCCGAACTCATGGAGCGGCGCGGCCTCGATCTGCCAGCTCACCTCACGGGCGCGGTCGCGGTTGAACGCCCAGTCATCCAGCAGGTGAACCGCCATCGTGGGGGTGCTCGGCTCGCGCCGGGCATCCATGATCTCGATAAGACGGGGGAGGCCGAGGGTAACGTTGATCTCGGCCACACCCGCGTAGTGGAACGTACGCATCGTCATCTGGGTGCCGGGCTCGCCGATCGACTGCGCCGCCACGACGCCGACCGCCTCGCAGGGCTCGATCCGGCTCTTCTGGTACTCTGAGATGACCATCTCGAGGATCTGCTCGAACTGCTCCTCGGTGACGTCCCGATCCGCGAGACTTGCCCAGAGGTCCTCCCGCGTCCGGTGAGGCAGATCGAGGGCCTCGATCTGCTCCTCAATATCGCTGTTCATTTGACCTCCTCCTTTAAGACGCTCTCAACGATACCCTTCACGTCCACCGGGGCGCCGTAACTGCTCCTCGCGGGGTCGGTCCCGTCCTCGCCGTAGCGGAACTGGATGATCCGGCCGCCCGTCGTCCGGACGGTGCCGTCGTACGCCACCTTGAGGTCCTGCAGGGCGTTGATCATCCGCCGCTGGAGGTATCCGCTCTGTGACGTCCTGACCGCAGTGTCCACAAGACCTTCACGCCCACCGATGGCGTGGAAGAAGAACTCAGTGGGGGTGAGGCCACTCTTGTAGCTGTTCGTAACGAACCCGTGCGCCTCTGCGCCACGGTCGTTCCTCCGGAAGTGCGGCAGGGTCCGGCCCTCGTAGCCACGCACGATCCGCTCACCACGAACCGACTGCTGCCCGAGACACCCGGCCATCTGCGTCAGGTTCAGCATCGACCCACGGGCGCCGGAGACCGCCATCACCACAGCGCTGTTGTCCATGCCGAGGTGCCGGCCGGCGATCTCACCGGTGCGGTCACGGGCCTTGCCGAGCACCTGCATGATCTGCATCTCGAGCGTCTCCTCGAGCGTCCGCCCGGGCATCGGCTCGAGCTGCCCCTCGTTGTAGATCTTGATCCGGCGCTCGACGTCGCCGAGAGCGCCGTTGAGCACCTCATCGATCTGGCCGTACTCGGTCTTCGTCAGGTCTTCGTCGTCGATACCGAACGAGAACCCTTCAAGCATGATGCCCCGGATCGAGAGTTTGGTCACATCGTCGATGAATTGGGCAGCCCGCTTCATTCCGTGCTGCCTGATGATCCGGTGCAGGATCTGGCCGTCGAACGCGCCGATCCCCTTCTTGTCGATGGTGCCGGAGACCAGATTCCCGTCGATGATCCGAACGAATGCATCGTTCTCACACATCTCACGCTTGCAGGTCTCGCAGTTCTGGCATGACGAGGCCTGGAAGGCCATGTTCATGTTATCGGGGAGAACGAGCGAGAAGACCTGTTTGTTCGTCCAGAAGGGGTTGCGATCTTCGTCCATCCGGTCCGGTTCGGGCAGGTGCTCAACATTCAGGTGCTGGGCGAGGTAGATCGTCGTCTCCTTGTCGAAGTGCTGGATCTGGTGCGTCAGGAGGAAGATGCCCGAGATGTGGTCGTGGATACCCCCGATGATCGGGCCGCCGGTCCTCGGCGAGAGGATGTTCGACGAGACCGAGACCAGGATCTCGGCCTCGGCCCGCGCCTCCTCGGTCTGCGGGATATGCAGGTTCATCTCGTCGCCATCGAAGTCGGCGTTGTAGGGCGGGCAGACAGCCGGGTTCACCCGGAACGTCTTCCCGTCCATCACGACGACCCGGTGGGCCATGATGCTCATCCGGTGCAGCGAAGGCTGCCGGTTGAAGAGGACGATGTCGTTGTCCTTCAACTGCCGCTCCACCGTCCAGCCCGGCTCGATCATCTCCGCGACCGTCTCCAGATTCGCGTCCGAGAGACGCATCCTCCGGTTGTCCGGCCGGAGGGCGTAGTTTGCACCGCAGGGCGACCTGATGGTAGGACGCTCGGGGCCGTTCAGGACGTACTGCCGCATCTCCTCGAGGTTGAACTGAGTCACCCTTATCGGAAGCGTCATCTCGTTTGCGATGGCAAGCGGGATGCCGACCTCACCGATCGAGAGGTTCGGGTCGGGAGAGATGACCGTACGAGCGGAGAAGTTCACACGCTTACCGGAGAGCGAGCCGCGGAACCGTCCTTCCTTCCCTTTGAGCCGCTGCGAGAGGGTCTTCAAGGGCCGGCCGCTCCGGTGCCGCGCAGGCGGGCACCCCGCAACCTCGTTGTCGAGGTAGGTGGTGCAGTGGTACTGCAGGAGTTCCCAGAGATCCTCGATGATGAGTTGGGGTGCGCCGGCGTCCTGGTTCTCCTTGAACCGCTGGTTGATCCTGATGATGTCCACGAGTTTGTGGGTCAGATCGTCCTCGGACCGCTGCCCGTTCTCCAGGATGATCGAGGGGCGCATCGTGACCGGCGGAACCGGGAGGACAGTGAGGATCGTCCACTCTGGCCGCGCGACGTCCGGGTTGACCCCGAGAGCCCGGAGGTCTTCGTCCGGGATCTTCTCGAGGCGCGCCCGGATGTCGGCCGGGGTCAGTTTGTGCTCGATCTTCCGCCCATCTTCCACAAAGACCTCGGAGAAGGTGGTGGGTTTCTCGAAGTTGATCTTGAGTTGCTGCTCTCCGCAGTGGGGGCAGACCCGCTCTTTCTTGATATCTTTCTCGGAGACGATCTCGCCCGCGAGCTCGCCGTCTTCGGGGCCGATGATCTTCTCGACCTCCTCGGCCGTCATCAGCAGCCGGGAACACGACCTGCAGGATACCCGGAGGAGTTTCCGGATCAGTCGCGTGTAGCCGACGTGGATGACGGGTTTTGCGAGCTCGATGTGCCCGAAATGGCCCGGGCAGTCGGCCGCCTTCTGGTCGCAGGTCTTGCACCGGAGGCCGGGGTCGATGACGCCGAGGTTCAGGTCCATCAGGCCCTGCGGGTAGGGAAACCCGTCGTCGTCATAGGTGTCCGCCCAGATGATCTTCCGGACGCTCATCTTACGGATCTCCTTCGGGGAGAAGAGCCCGAACTCGATCCTTCCAACACGTTTTGGACTGGTCATAGTTTGATTGTGCCCCCTTTCTTACACCATATCGTCGAGTCTCAGGCGGGGAGCAATGCCCATACTCTTCATCTCATCGAGGAGAAGTTTGAAGGCGTAACTCATCTCGACCGGATAGATATCCGTCTCGCCGCCGCAGGCAAGGCATCGCGTCACCTTCCGCTTCCGGTCGACCATCGCCACCATACCGCACTTCGCGCAGACCCACTGGGTCACCTTGTCCGACTCGTCGAGGAGACGCTCTTTCAAGGCCATGGCCGCACCGTGGCCGATCATCACGTCCCGCTCCATCTCACCGAACCGGAGACCGCCCTCGCGGGCACGCCCTTCGGTCGGCTGGCGGGTGAGCACCTGCACGGGGCCGCGCGACCGCGCATGCATCTTGCTCGATACCATGTGGTAGAGTTTCTGGTAGTAGATGACACCGACGTAGATATCGGAAACGAACTGCCGGCCGGTGATGCCGTCATACATGACTTCGCGGCCGTTGTGCGCAAACCCGAGCTCCCTGAGCGAACCCCGGAGATCTGCCTCGCGCGCGCCGCGGAAGGCTGTCGCATCGATCCGGTGCCCCTCAAGCGAACCGACCTTCCCGCCCAGCATCTCGAGCATATGCCCGATGGTCATACGGCTCGGGACGGCGTGGGGGTTGATGATCAGGTCGGGGGTCATGCCCGACTCGGTGAACGGCATATCCGCCGAGGGCTGGATGAGCCCGATGACGCCCTTCTGACCGTGCCGGGACGCGAACTTGTCGCCGACCTCCGGCACCCGGAGGTCGCGGGTCCGGACCTTCACCAGGCGCGAAGAGTTCTCGCCCTCGGTGATGATGACGGTGTCCACGATACCGTGCTCGTTGCTCCGCATCGTGACCGAGGTGTCGCGCCTCTTCTCGACAGCGATGAGCTCGCTCGTAGGCTCCTCGAGGAACCTCGGGGGGGAGGTCTTCCCGATCAGCACGTCTTTTTCACGGACGACCGTCTCGGGGTTGATGACGCCATCGATATCGAGGTTCGCGTAGAACTCGGCACCGTGCGCACCGGAGACCTCTTCGTCCGGGATCTGAATCTTGTCAACCTGACCGCCTGGGTAGCGCCGCTCTTCGCCGTCGTAGGTCCGGAAGAAGTGCGACCGACCGAGGCCCCGGTCGATCGAGGCCTTGTTGATGACCAGCGCATCTTCAATGTTGAACCCTTCATACGAGATGATCGCGACGACGAAGTTCTGGCCTGCAGGCCGATCGTCGGAGCCGATCACATCAGAGGTCTGGGTGAAGGTGAGCGGTTTCTGGACGTAGTGGAGCATGTGCCCCCGGGTGTCGGGCCGGAGTTTCATGTTGGCTGTCCCGAACCCGAGCGCCTGCTTGACCATCCCGGCGCCCATGGTGACACGGGGACTCGCGTTGTGCTCGGGGAACGGGACGTGCGCCGCACCGATCCCGAGGATGAGCGAGGGGTCTATCTCGAGGTGTGTGTGCTCGGGAGTGAGGTCCGCCTCGTCGATGGCGATGAAGAGATCTTCCTCCTCTTCGGCGTCGACGAACTCGATCGCGCCCTTCCGTATCACGTCCTCGAAGACCATCTCGCCGTTCCGGAGACGCTTGATGTCGTCGTCGTCCACCTGCGGGATACCGCCTTTGACCACGACCAGCGGGCGGCGCGCCCTGCCGCGATCAGTATGGATGATGACGTCGTTATTGAATTCCTTGTAGGATACGTTGACCTCGGAGGAGATCTCGCCGTGCCGACGCATCTCGCGCATCCGCTCGACCAGGTCCCGCGGGTCGTCCACAAGCCCGATAAGGGCGCCGTCGACGAAGACACGTGACTGTCTCATGCCGTCTCTCTCCGAAGGGCGATGACGCCCATATCGTATAGAATGTTCTTCACTTCCTCTTCGTTGATTACGCCCTTACTGATCTCGACCATCTGGGCGAAGTTCTTCACCAGCCCACAATTCGGGCCCTCAGGCGTCTCGCTCGGGCAGATCCGCCCCCACTGGGTGGGGTGCAGGTCACGGGCCTCGAAGTGAGGCTGCGAGCGGGAGAGCGGGGAGATCACGCGCCGGAGATGCGAGAGCACCGCCATGTGATCCACCCGGTCGAGGAGTTGCGAGACACCGGTGCGCCCGCCCACCCAGTTGCCGGTGGCAAGCGGGTGCAGCAGCCGTTCGGTCAGGACGTCCGCGCGCACGGCGGTCCCGATCGAGAGGTCGCGGTGGCGCATGCTCGCCCGCTCGAGCTGGTACTTCACGTCGCGCGTCAGGCGGTTGAGCGAGATCCGGAAGAGGTCTTCCATCAGGTCACCGGCAAGTTTCAGTCTCTTGTTCGAGTAGTGGTCCTTGTCGTCGATCCGGCGCCGGTCAAGCACCAGGTCGAAACAGGCCTCGGCCATGCGGCCGAGGAAGTGAGCCTTTGCAAGGCGGACACCCTCGACCGCCGACCGGTAGCCGGGGTCTTCCTCTTTCAAGCCCACCGGCATCAGGTAATTCAGGTGCGGGAGGAGGTAGTTGTCAAGGACGAACTCCGCACGCTTCCGCTGGTAGTCGCGGGTCTGGTTCGGGGCGAGTTTCTTGCCGACATACATGACGCCGTCGTCGACGGTGTCGCAATCGCTCTCCTCCAGGTTCTGCATCATGAAGGTGAGGATCTCCTCGTCGGTCGAGACCGCCTCCACGATGTCGTGGTCGCCCTGTAGCCCCAGCGCCCGCATCAGGTCGATGAACCGGAGGTGTCCGGCGACCGAGGGGAACGAGACCTCAAGGAGGTTCTTTCTGTTCCGCTCGACGATCACGAGCGCGCGGTAGCCCCGGTACTGCGAGAAGACCTTCGCCACGTAGATCCGCTCGTTGTAGCGCTCGGTGAACTCGGTCATGATCTTGTTCGAGGCGAGATCTTCGAGCGTCATCAGCACCCGCTCCGTGCCGTTGACGATGAAGTAGCCGCCGGGATCGAGGGGATCTTCGCCATGCGCGGTCCGCTCGGGGTCGCTCATGTTGAAGAGGTTGCAGGCGGCCGAACCCACCATAACCGGCAACTGCCCGATGGTGGTGACGATCTGGTCCTGCGCTTCTTCACCCTGGACAAGTGTCATCCCGAGTTGAATGGGTGCCGCGTAGGTGAGGTTCCGCAGACGCGCCTCACTCGGGAAGAGCTCGGACTGCGACCCGTCCGCCTCACGGGCGAGAGGTTTTTTCACTTCGATCTTGCCCAGTTCAACCCACACAGCCTCCTTTCCTTTCCCGCGGGTCTCGATATCGGTCTCGATGACGCGCTGCTCATCGACGACTTTCTGGAGGTTGTGCTCGAGGAAATTGTTATAAGAGTCCAACTGGTGGCGCGCCACGTGATCCCGCGCAAAATATGCTCTGGACAAAACACTTCTATCTAACAGATGTATCAGCTCCCGGCCTTTGAGTTTATTTCTTCGGTCTCTTCACGACGAGCCTGTAGGCTTCGGCTCTGCCTGCGGTGCGGCTGTCGCGAACGATCCGGATGACGTTCCCGAGCTCGCTTCCGATAGCCTTCACTGCAGGATCGTCGTGGTAGATTTTCGGCAATTGTTCAAGAGAGATATGGTACGTCGCAAGAAGGTCAGCGACCTCCTCCTCGTCCATGATCTGATGGTCCGGAACCATCTCGTGTTTGATTACATCAAGCGAAGTGGCCATCACCTACACCTCACCGACGAAAAAGTTGCGTATCAGATACATCACCTTGTTAAAACCCATAGACATCGCCCTATGGCAACGGGCCCAAGGGGATTTGAACCCCCGACCACCTGGTTAAAAGCCAGGCGCTCTACCTAACTGAGCTATAGACCCCACGCGTACTGCCATCCCAGCATTATTACAACGCGAGAATAGTATAAATAACTTACCTGAGGGCGTATCATATCATTCGCAGTCTAACAATATAAACCTTTCAATTAACAACCCGTTGCAGACTTACCGGAATGTTTAATGCCCTCTGAGGGGTCTTTTCATATACGTATTCTCGCGGAGCAGGGTGCCCCATGATTCCCACTAAAGACCGCCCGGATAAAGCCATATCCGCCATATCGTGGGTGACGCTGAGCATATACCTGCTCATCGCCGCCGCCCTCTCCCTGCTCGCGATATTCTCATTCTACGATGTCATCGTCCAGATAGCGGCGCTCATTCATGCCGACACCATGACGCAGGGCATCCTCGAGGTCCTGCACGCGCTCCTTCTGACCCTCATCATCGTGGAGATCCTGGAGACGGTGATGGCGTATTTCAGGACCAACAGAGTGCTCGTGACACCGATCCTGATTGCAGGCATCACCGCAATGGTGCGGCGGGTGCTGACCTTTGGGGTCGAACAACTCGACCCCACCGATATCGGGATGACGCTCGCGGCGATCCTTGTGCTGACGATCGCGGTCGTCTATATCGGGAAGCAAGAACGCGCGGAGAGTTACTAAAAACAAGGGCAGGAACGGCCCTACCCGGATTCAAACCGCTTCTTTCCGGACGGAACCGTAAACCGAAGGGTGGGGGCGATCAACGAGCCTCGAAGAGTTCTTCGAACTGGGCGCGCACCTGGCTCAACCGCTCTTCCTGGATCTTGACGCTCGTTGCCATGCTCTTGATCGCCCTCGTGATGTCCTCGCCCATTCCCGCCCGGGCATCCTTGATGCTGTAGGTAGTCTCAAGGATCTTTAAGAGACGGCGATTGATATCGACGCTCTTTGCGAGACGTTCGTACTCGTCGACGAGTTTCTGGTCCACGCCGGTCTCGCGCGCCCGCTCGATGTTGGTAGCGATGGAGTGCCGGCGCGCCAGCACATGCTCGATGGCCTCATAGAGCTGGTGATGGGTGGTGGGTTTGAGGATATAGTCCTCGATGTAGGGGCCGTATTCGTTCGCCTCCTCGGGAGTGAGGGGCTTTGCAGTCAGCATGAGGACGGGGATGCTCCGCAATTCAGGACTGGTCTTGATCCGCTCAAGCGTCTCCCAGCCGTCCATCGGCTCCATCATGATATCCAGGAGGACCAGGTCGGGAGGGGTTGCATTCAGGACTTCAAGACACTCTTCGCCACTGAAGGCGGTGATCGGCCGATAGCCACCACGCTCCAGCATGGTAACAAAAACATCGACGATCATGGGGCTATCGTCGACAACCAGTATCGTATACATCATGCCTCCTCCTCTCCGATCCTGACTGCAATATCCAATAACTGTCTCTGTACTGTTGGGAGATCTGCTGACTTATCAATTACCGCCGTGATCAGGGTGGCCCCCCCGACACTCACGACGAGGACCGTAGCGGCGGTTGAGGTGACGGCGACCAGGCACGGCCGATCTATACCAACGCTACCGCATGCCGCCTCCGCCGATGCGAGGACCGTTGCACACATTGCCGCGAAAAGAGACGACGTAACGTCGCCTTCCGGGAAGTGTTTACCCAGGATTTTGCCCTCACTGGATACAAGAGCGCATGCGGTAACACCGGCGACCGACTGGATCTCACCGATGTACCTCCGGGCACTCTCTCCCATAAAGGGATGACGGCTCATCATACTAACCCCAAAATATCTTAGAAAGATATCTTCTTCGCATCATATATGAATATCGAATCTGCATTGCACCAAATCGCCTCGCTACTCGTTTTTGCCACACATAACACAGGATCGCCGTTCCCCGATGAGGAAAAATGCCTGTTGTCGGGGAGACGGTCGGTCCCGCAGGATAACCGTGAAACCAGGTTGCGGGGGTGCTTCTGACCGTCTCCAGTCAGAATTATATCAGAAAATGTGCCTCCACCTTCCAAAACAGTATTTATCCCCTTCTAACCTCAAGAGGCAAATAAATAAGTTTATGTTTTGGAACTACGATCTATCCTTGAGACGGTTTTGGATGATCAGGGCCTACGCTATCGCCTCCGGTAAAGGCGGAACAGGAAAGACGACCGTCACCGCAAACCTGGGAACAGCACTCGCGCAGCACGGCAGGGAGACATGCATCGTCGATACGGATGTCGGGATGGCCAATCTCGGGTTGGTACTGGGGCTTGGAGAGACCCCAATCACGCTCCACGAGGTTCTGGCAGGGGAGGCGTCCGTCCTGGATGCAATGTATGAGGGGCCGTACGGCCTCAAGGTAGTACCCAGCGGCCTCTCGCTTCAGGGATTCCAGAATGCGAACCCGGAACGACTCAGGGACGTGATGTGTGATCTCACCGAACGCTGTGACTTCCTGCTTCTGGATGCACCCGCCGGTATCGGCACGGATGGCGTCATACCGCTCACCGTGGCAGACGAGGTCCTGCTGGTCGTGAACCCCGAGATCTCATCGATCGTGGATGCTCTGAAGATCAAGATCCTGACGGAGACGGTCGGCGGCACCATGGGAGGAGCGATCCTCAACCGGGTGACACTGGAAGAGACCGACATGAACCGGAGGAAGATCGAGAAGACTCTCGGCGTACCGATCATCGACACGGTGCCCGAAGACGCAAACGTCCGAAGGGCAGCGGCAGCAAAGACGCCGGTCGTCGTCAGATCACCAGGCTCCGAATCGTCGAAAGCGTTCAGAAGAATTGCAGCCACGTTGGCGGGCATCCCCGTTCTGGAGGAACCGCACAAGGTGCAGGAAGGATTTGTCGAGCGGCTCGCCCGCGCGCTATTCAGGAGGGAACCATGATACCTATGGATATGAATGCAGTCATGATAGTCCTGCTCTCAGTGACCATCGTCTGTCTGCTGTTTATCATGTACGTGATGTACGTGCGCATCCAGCAACTTCTCAAAGAGGTCGAAGCGTTGAGCGGCAGAATGGAGATCACCGGCAGCGAATTGGAACAACTAACAAAGAGCGTCGAGGAGTACAAGAGAGTGCGCGGATAGAGGAACACCCTCCTCCCCCCCCGCAAAGCGAAGATATATCTGTAATTCGAGCACACATAGTAAGGAAGGGGCCATAGGGTAGCCTGGCCATCCTAGGAGACTGGGGGTCTTCTGACCTGCGTTCAAATCGCAGTGGCCCCATCAGACCATTTTTTCACTCTTCCCGACAGAGTCATCCGCAGCATGAAGTTGGCTGCAGACTGCACGGATTGCCTGATCAGCCGGGTCGAGTACGAGAGCCGGCTCTGCATCGACGATCCCCTGCGCGTCTTCGAGATCGTCGATGCGTGCCGGAACCTTCTTGAGCGCATCGCTGCCGACCCGGTGCCCGCACCCATCATCGCGAGCCGGGTTCATAGGCTCGCCTACCGGATGATCGGCGATCCCGACCCCTACCGGTCGTTGAAGATGGGTAACAACGCCGATGCGACGGCTGTCTGCCGGGCGGTGCGCGGCGAACTTGTGACGTTCCGCGACCTTGCGCTTGCGTCGGTCATCGGGAACACGCTGGATTACGGCTCACAGGCGCATACCGTCACGGATAACTTCGTCGAGTTCTTCCGCCGGGAGTTTGCGGCGGGGTTGACCGTCGACGACACCGCCGCGATCGAGAGGCTCACCTCCCGGGTGGTCTACCTCGCCGACAACTGTGGAGAGATCGTCTTTGACGCGCTCTTCGCCGATCATCTCAAGAAGAACGGTGCGCACGTCACGTTCGCCGTCCGGGGAGCCCCGATCTTAAACGACGCAACGTTAGAGGATGCCGTGGCGCTCGGGCTCGACCACCGGGTCGACCTGCTCACCCCCACCACGGACGGCGTCGCCGAACTCGGGCTCAACCGCGAACACGCCCCGCCAGCGCTCGCCGACGCTCTCGACCGCGCGACGCTCGTCATAGCGAAAGGCATGGCGAACTACGAGTCGCTCTCCGACGGCCGCGACCTCCCTCCCGTCGCCTACCTGATGTCGGTGAAGTGCGGCCCTATCGGCGCGGATATCGGTATCCCGGTCGGCTCCCGGGTCGCCCTCCTCAGGGAGTGAACCGGCGCGGGTGCCGGGTCTTCCCGGGGGAAGTGCCTGCGGCGGGCCACGAGTATATAAATGCCCCGTAAAAAAATTCTCGGGATAATCCGGCCTTTTTTAGGTAAAGAAGACATATAAAAACCCTTTTTAATGTTTTGCTGTATCTCATTGATTTAATAATTATCAGAAAATAATATATGCCTGACAGAATAGATACTGGATGGGGAACTACCACACCCAGCATTCACCAGTCAATCAGTTCCATCAGCAATCACCACACCCAGAAATACAACCAGCCACACGATCAGTGATGCAAGGGTTCGGTTCGGGGGCACGGGCGCTCCAGAACCAGCGTTCAGCGACCACAAGATTACACCGGGCTACAAAACGTTCGGGTGTGGCCCCCCCATCTCATTCCATACCGTTAACCCCACCCTCATTTCTCCATCAGGTGCTCGAACTCCTCTCTGAGACCCGGGCGTGTGTATCTCTACGCAAGAGCCGGCTGCAGAAAAGAAAAAGTCGGAGAGGCGGGGGGCGCCGTGCCCCTAACCGAAGATCTTCCGGGAAGTCTCCAGTGCCTCGATGGCAGGCATCTTCTTCCCGGTCAGGAACTCGATCGCCGCCCCACCACCCGTGGAGATGTGCGTAAACTCGCTCTCAAGACCGAGCCGCTCGATGGCAGCGCCGGAGTGCCCGCCGCCCACCACCGAGAACTCCACGGTCGACGCCGCCCTCAGGAGCTCGAAGGTGCCGACGGCGAACTCCTCCTCCTCGAAGAGCCCGGCCGGTCCGTTCACCACGACCGTTCCCGAGTCGGCGATCGTCTGGGTGAGGGTCCTGATCGAGTCGCTCCCGAGATCGAGCACCTGGGCGTCTTCCGGGACAGCGTCCAGGGAGTATTCGACCCGCTCGCCGTCTTCACGGACGGCGACCGAGTGCGGCAGAGAGAGCCGGTCGCGGTAGGACTCAAGGAGAGACTTCGCCTTATCGATCTCGTCGCGGTAACCCAGGTCGTCGATTAGCCGGGTCGACGGCCGCCCGATCTCGTGGCCCGCAGCAAGCAGGAAGACGTTTCCCACCACGCCGACGACGATCACGCGATCGGCCGTTCCCCGCTCGAGGACGTTCTCCGCGACCGCAATGGAGTCGTCAACCTTCGTCCCGCCGAGGACGAAGGTGACGGGACGTGGAGCACCGGAGAATACCCGGGAGAGGTTCGCGACCTCCTTCTCCATCAGGAGACCGGCCACCGACGGGAGCACCTGCGGCAGCCCCACGATCGACGGCTGCGACCGGTGCGCCGTGCCGAACGCGTCGTTGACGTACATGTCGGCCATTGTGGCGAGTTTCCTGACGAGGAGGGTCTTCTTCGCCTCCCCGGGTTTCAGGGTCAGGTTCTCCTCGGCGGCAAACCGAAGGTTCTCGAGCATCAGGACATCTCCGCGCTTTGCGCTCCGGATTGCATCCCTGGCGCACCGTCCGAAGATGTCCTCCACATACGTCACCGGGCGACCGAGCAGCCGCTCCAGTTTCGCCGCATGCGCCTCAAGCGTCGTGAAGTCCTTTTTGCCGGGCCTGCTCTGGTGCGTGAGGACAATAAGCCGCGCGTCCTCGAGCGCCTGCACCGTCGGCAGGTGTTCCCGAAACCGTTTGTCGTCCAGGATCTGGTTTGAGGAGGGGTCGATGGGCGAGTTGAAGTCAACTCGCAACATCACCGTTCCCGTCAATCTTCCAGTATCTGCGAGGGTACCGATCTCCACCAGGTATCACCAGTCTCCCCCTTCAGGCGCTCCGTGCCTTAATCTTTTTCAGGCGGAAGAGCTCCTCGCGCTCCATCTCATCGAGCCGCATCTTGATGAAGTCCCGGGCCTCGGAGAGTTCCGGGATCACCTTGAACTCGAGCGCGTTCACGCGCCGCTTGGTGCTCTCGATCTCGTCGAGCAGACGCTTCATCGTCGTCTCGATCTCGGCGGCCTCGATGATCGCCTCGAGCAGGTCCTCGAACGCATCCGCGGTCTCGTCGATGACGGCAGAGGTGCCGAGCATCCCGTAGCCGCGGTCGAGCACGCCCTTCCGAACGGACGACGCCTGGATCTCTGGAACGACGACGCCCATAATGTTCTTGCTTTTAAGGGAGATTGCGGGGCTTTCCGCTGCCGAGAAGGCGGCGGCCTTCACCCCGATCGCACCCTCGACGGTCTCCGCGAGAGCGATCATCTCCATGGCATGCTCGTAGCGCTCCAGCATTGCACCGCGGCTGTCCTTCGCCTGTTGCAGCACCTTGAAGAACTCCAGGATCAGCCCATCGCGCTTCATCTTGAGGATGTTATAGCCGCGCTCCGAGAGCTTGATCCGTCGCTTGACGTTGATCAGCTCCGATCGGGTCGGCTTGATATCTCGCAGCGCCATGGATGCTTACCCCTGTGCCTTCTTGCGGTACTTCGGGTGGTACTTCTGGATCAGTTCGCGGTCGATACGGACGAGCTGCTCTTCGGGCAGCGTCGCAAGGAGTTCCCAGCTGAGGTCGAGCGTCTCCTCGATCGACCGGTCTTCGTAGAGGCCCTGCCTCACGAACCGGCCCTCGAAGAGGTCGGCGAACTCAAGGAACATACGGTCGCGCTCCGAAAGCGCGTCTTTCCCGACGATGGCGACCAGGCCCCGGAGATCGTTACCCTCCGCGTATGCCGCGTAGAGCTGATCGGAGACCTTCTTGTGGTCTTCGCGGGTATGTCCCTTCCCGATACCAAGGTTCATCAGACGGGAGAGCGACGGCAGCACGTTGATCGGCGGGTAGATACCCTTCCGGTGCAGGTCACGGTTGACCACGATCTGTCCTTCGGTGATGTAGCCGGTCAGGTCCGGGATCGGGTGAGTGATATCGTCGCCGGGCATCGTCAGGATCGGGATCTGGGTCACCGAGCCCTTGACGCCCTTGATGATACCGGCACGCTCGTAGATCCCCGCAAGGTCCGTGTACATGTAACCCGGATAGCCACGCCGGCCGGGTACCTCTTCACGGGCCGCGCCGATCTGACGGAGCGCCTCGCAGTAGTTGGTCATATCCGTCAGGATGACCAGCACGTGGTAGCCGAGGTCGAAGGCCAGGTACTCGGCTGTGGTCAGCGCGAGACGCGGCGTGATCGTCCGCTCGACGGCCGGGTCGTCCGCGAGGTTCAGGAAGACGACCGAACGCTCGAGAGCGCCGGTCTTCTCGAAGTCGGCCATGAAGTAGTTGGCCTCTTCCCGGGTGATACCCATCGCCGCAAAGACCACGGCGAACTCTTCGGTCGAGCCGGGCACCTTTGCCTGCCGCGCGATCTGGAGCGCCACATCGTTGTGGGGCAGACCCGATGCCGAGAAGATCGGGAGTTTCTGACCACGGACGAGGGTGTTCGTCCCGTCGATCGTCGAGATACCCGTCTGGATGAAATCCTCAGGCGAGGATCGGGCATAGGGGTTGATGGCCGCACCGGTGATCTCGAGCCTCTTCTCGGGCACGATCTCCGGGCCGCCGTCGATCGGCTTGCCGCCGCCGGAGAGGATACGGCCGAGCATATCCTTTCCGACCGGCATCTTGATCGTCTCGCCGGTGAACCGGATGCCCGAGTCACGGCCGATGCCGGCGGTGGTCTCGAAGACCTGGACGACCACGACATCGTCGCTCGTATCCAGCACCTGGCCGCGCTTGACCGTGCCGTCGGCGGTCACGATGTTGACGAGTTCGCTGTAGCCGACCGGTTCGGTCTTCTCGACGAATACCAGCGGCCCTGCAATCTGTGCAACCGTTCTGTATTCCTTCATGGTCACACCGTCCTCATCGCGTCAAATTCAGATTCCATCTGCTTCATGATCTTCTCGAGCTCGGGCTCGTAGTCCTTGATGAACTTGATCTGGGGGAGCTCGTTCTTGCTCGTGACGCCGATGACCTGCTGCGGGGTTGCGCCGCCCGCCTGGGCGGTGCGTGCGAGGTCGGCGTAGTGCTTGATCGCATTCATCATGGCATACTGCTTGGACATCGGGCAGAACGTATCCACTGCATCGTAGGCGTTCTGCTGCAGGAAGATCTCACGGATCATCCTCGCAACCTCGATGGTGACCTGTTCCTCGTCGGGCAGGGCGTCGGAACCGACCAGCTGGACGATCTCCTGGAGTTCGGCCTCTTTCTGGAGAACACCCATCGCCCACGCCCGGAGCGTGTTCCACTCGGGCGAGACTTCCTTGTCGTACCATTCGCTGAGCGAATCAAGGTAGAGCGAGTAGGAGTTCAGCCAGTTGATCGCCGGGAAGTGCCGGCGCTGCGAGAGCTTCGCGTCCAGTGCCCAGAAGACCTTGACGATACGCAGGGTGTTCTGGGTGACCGGCTCGGAGAAGTCACCGCCCGGCGGCGAGACCGCACCGATGACGGAGACTGAACCGCCCTCTCCGTTCAGGGAGATGACACGGCCCGCACGCTCGTAGAACTCCGAGAGGCGCGCCGCAAGGTACGCGGGATATCCTTCCTCGCCGGGCATCTCCTCAAGACGGCTCGAGATCTCACGCATCGCCTCAGCCCACCGGGAGGTGGAGTCGGCCATCAGCGAGACGTCGTAGCCCATGTCCCTGAAGTACTCGGCGATCGTGATCCCCGTGTAGACGGACGCTTCACGGGCCGCGACCGGCATGTTCGAGGTGTTCGCAATCAGCACCGTCCGCTCCATCAGCGGTTTGCCGGTCTGCGGGTCCTCGAGCGCCGGGAACTCTGTCAGAACCTCGGTCATCTCGTTGCCGCGTTCGCCGCAGCCGATGTAGACGACGATCTCGGAGTCCGACCACTTCGCCAGCTGCTGCTGGGTGACCGTCTTGCCGCTCCCGAACGGGCCGGGGATGGCCGCCGTTCCGCCCTTTGCGATGGGGAAGAGACCGTCCAGGATCCGCTGACCGGTGATCAGCGGGACGTCGGGGTTCAGCTTCTCCTTCACGGGACGGGGCACACGGACCGGCCAGCGCTGGAGCATGGCGATCTCGGTGCCGTCCTCGAGGGTGCAGACGGTCTCGTCGACCGTGAAACCGCCGGCCGCGATCTTCTTGACCTTGCCGCCCTTCGAGCGGGGCGGGACCATGACCTTATGGACGATGTTCGTCTCCTGGACCGTGCCGAGGACATCCCCGGCTTTGACCTCGTCGCCCGCCTTCACCGTGGGCACGAACTCCCACTTCTTCTCGTGGGAGAGGCCGGGTGCCGAGACGCCGCGCTCGATGAAGTTGCCCATCTTGTCCACGAGCACCTCGAGCGGACGCTGGATCCCGTCGTAGATACTGGTCAGCAGACCGGGCCCGAGTTCAACAGCCAGCGAGAGACCGGTGTTCGACACCGGCTCCCCGGGTCTGATGCCGGCGGTATCTTCGTAGACCTGGATGATGATGTTCTCACCCTGGATCTTGATGACCTCCCCCATCAGTTCTTCATTGCCGACCCTCACCACGTCGTACATGTGTGCGTCGAGACCGACAGCAGTGACAACCGGCCCTGAAATACGTTTCAGGGCTCCCTGAGCCCTTTTTCCGTTTGATTTTTCCATTACTTCCACAGATCAACACCCACCGATCTCTTGATTCTCTCTCTCATCGACAGGCCGCCCTCTTCTCCGCCGATCGCGATCACCGTCGGCTTGACGGAGTTCTCGAGGGTGGTGCGAAGACGCAGGGGAATCCGCTCCATGTCGCTGCCTTTCAGCACGAGGATGCCGATGTCCTTGTCATCCAGCACCTGGTTGATGTGCTCGACCAGCCGTTCGTCGGTCTCGGCCGCGTAGGTCTTTTTGACACCCGCGAGCCTGAAACCAAGGATAAATTCACCGGTACCGACAACTGCGATCTCCATTTACATCACCAGGTAGCCCTGTAACCGCTCACCGGGAAGACCGGCTTCCTTCCCCCGGGCAAGGGCGCGAAGGTTCGCGACCTCGTACTTCTTCTTCTCCAGGTAGACGAGGATCGGAAGGATCGAGAACGCGTATCGTTTCGACATCCGCTCCATCTGGTCCAGCTGGACCCGGGTCAGCGCAACCTCGATCCCGTGGAGTGCGGTCTTGCCGCGGATCTCCTCAAGTGCGTTCAGGAGCGGGGTCATCTTCACCTGACGTTTTAAGGCGTCGATGAACTCGTCCGGGTTCTCGAGTCCCGAGAGCCGCTGCAACTCGTCCACCGTGAACGAACCACCGGGAATCAACAGTTCCCTGACATCCTCGTGGACACCACCGGCCCGTAGCCGGAAGAGGTCCTGGATGTTTCGGATATCGATCTCAAGCTGGATGTACTTGAGGAAGATATCGCCGCCCTTGACGCCCTCTTTTGCGTCCGCGATGAGCCGTGCGTAGTAACTCTTGTAGAGCTCGTTCTCCAGGTGAGCAAACGATCCGGTCTCAATCGCGCGAGGTAGTTCCCGCTCGAGGACCGGATAGAACCGCTCGCCCTTGAGTGCCTCGGCGACCCGCTCCGGCGACTCCTCTGCGATGAGGCGGTCGAGAGCGACCCGATCGAGTCTGCCGGCCGGGACCAGAACTTCCTTGATCTTACCAGGTGGCATCTTCTGCATCTTGCCGCGCAGGACGGTGACGACGTTCTGGATGTCCCAGCGCCGCAGGTAACTGGCGGTAAAGTGCTTCAGGTCTCCCGGAACCAGTTCCAGGATGCTCTGGTACTCTTTCGCGAGGTTCCAGCTCAGGGCCACCTCGACGAGGTTGATTCCGGAGAAGGAGGTGCCGAGTTCATCGATCTCCGACCGGTAGTTGGTCTCGCCGATGAACCGGGTGATCTCAGGCAGGCTCATATTCAGCATCCGGAGATAATCCTCGCGCGGTATCAGCTGCGCTTTACGCACCCGCAAGCGGGTACAGGCGTAAATGTACTGGGCCGATCCGCTACTTACCCCTGCCATTTATGAACCCTCCTCATGTAAACAGAATATCTGACGCATCCTTCAGGCCGGATTCCCAGATCTCGTCCAGGAACGTGCGGTAACTGTAATCGATCTGCAGTTCGCCGTCAGTGCTCTCGACGATAATTCCGCCGGGGATATCAAGCGGGGCGCCCACGGTATAGCCGGAGAACATCTTCAACTGAGTGAGGATCCCTTCGACAACCGGGGTATCCCGCTCGTTTGCATGGACGACGCCCTTCTTGATCTCCTTTACCGCTCTCTTCAGCAGGGCTGTGAGCGCCTTCTCCTGGAACTCGGCGGGCAGATCACCGACAGCGGCAAGCGAGGCCGAATGGACCTGATCGAGGAGCGTCTTCTGGGCGTTTAAGGTCTGCCGCTTGACGACGAGGTTCGCCGCCGAGGCTTCCTGGTTGGTGATGTGGGTGGCTGCCCTATCCGCTTCCTCCTGCGCCGACGCCTTGATCCCGGCAGCGCGAGTCTGCGCGTCCTTCAGGATCTCCTCGACGTCGGTCCGGGTCTCTGCCCGGATCGCCTCGACCTCCTTACGCCCTTTCTCCCGGATCTCGTTCACTACTGCTTCGAGTCCCATGGTTCACTCCATCAGAACAGAAGCAGCAGTGCAACCACAAGACCGAAGATAACGATGGTTTCCGGAATCACCGTGAAGAGCAGTGCGAGACCGAACATATCCCTGTTCTCTGCGGTTGCACCGACGGCCGCCGCACCGATACCCATCTCTGCGATGCCGGTGCCGACGCCGGTGAGGCCCACTGCGAGCCCTGCGCCGACTGCGCTCATTCCTGCCTGCGATGCCTGTGCGATTTCAAGAGTTGTAGCAACATCTACCATTTTCTTATTCCTCCGTGAATTTGGATTTCATACCGAATGGATTGTACTTTATGCCTCCACCTTTGTAGAACTTGGTGAAGAACTCAACATAATGAAGACGAATCGAGTGCAGACCGCCACCGAGGAGCCCAAGTGCCGTGTTCAGCACGTGCCCCAAGAGGAAGACGAGAACGCCTGCGATGATGATGATCACGCCGACCGGAGTGATCGCTGCCAGTTGAGGCTCTATCAGCATCCCGATCGAGATGTAGTTGACCACCATCGCGATCGCGACCGAAGATAACCCCACCGCCACCAGACGGGCGTAGGAGAGTACGTGACTGATGATCGTCGGAAGTTCGACGACCTCGAGGGGATTCTCCTGCGCGATCCCGATGACGCCGGCGATCAGAAGGACGATACCCGTTACGGCCGAGACGTTGAACCCCATGGCGACGACGGGAAGACCGGTCAGGTCGGGCATCATCGGTATGGGGAAGAACGACCAGATCATGAGCAGGATGCCCCACATGACCCCAAGCCAGCCGATATGGGAGAGGACCGCCTGTGTCGCGTGTTTCCCGTGGTAAAGTCTCCGTGCATTGAGCACGCCGAGAAGGCGCCCGAGCGTGATGTGCAGAATGCCGATCCAGATCGCAACGATCATCAGTTCGACGACCTGCGGGCCGTGACCGCCTGCGGCTCCTCCGATGTTGAGGTGCCTGGAGAAGATCAGCGCCGGCCATGGGAGCGAGAAGCCGAGAAACTCGCTGTAGAGAATCCCGAAGATGATGCTCGATATGCTTGCGATGCTGAGCACATTAAGAAGCATTCTCCCGCCTTCGCCCTTCAGGAACTTCCGCAGCCCGAGACTCAGGGCAAGTAGAACGGCGCCGTAGCCCACATCGCCGAGGATCATTCCAAAGAAGATCGGAAAGACGATCGCGAGCAGCAGCGTCGGGTCAAGCTCCGAGTACCGGGGTCGTGCATAGACGTCCATCAGCACCTGTGACGGCTTGGCGAACGAGGGGTTCTCGTACTCTACCGGAACTGCAGTATCGTCGTCGACCTCCAGTTCCTCGATGTAGATCCTGCCGCCGGTCGCCTTCTCCAGGGTGTCCAGGATCCGGTCCGCCCGGTCTTCAGGCACCCACCCTTCGGTGATGAAGGTCTCTTCCGTGGTAGCAAACCGCAATGGGGCTTCCGCCCGCTCTACGTCAGCCGTGAGTAGTTCATCGCATGCTACCAGGAAGTCGGTGCGCTTCTCCCGGATCCCTGCAATCTTTCCGTTGATTGCAGCGACCTCGCTCTCGATCTGCCGGGCCTCTTCCAGATGGGCCGTCATACGGTCGGCCGGCGCCCCGGTCTCTTCCGGGACGGGGACTGCCTGGAACCCGGCATCGAGGAGAGTCCGCTCGACCTCTTCGCGGTGCTCGTTCTGCACCACGACGACGATCATGTTCCCGGCCACCTTGTCGGAGAAGTACTTCTCGTTCGGGACGCCGATCTCGACGTCCTGGGTTATGTGTCCGGTAAAGACGGTAAACCGCGTATACCCGCGATAGAATTCCAGGTCAAGGGGAACCGCCGTAAACGGTTCAAGTTCCCTCGCGCGCTGCTCGTGCTCCTTCTGCCGCGTCTCCAGTCGCGAGCGCGAACCGACGAGATCCTCGGCCTCTTTCTGGATGGCCGGGAGATCCGTCCGGATCATCTCCCTAACCTTCGATGCAGGGAGCCGCTCTTTGATCTCTACGTTCTCGGGATCTATCCCGCATGCATTCTCGATCGCTCTGACTTTGATGAGCGCCGAAGCCGCATCGCTCGCCCCGGAAAGAGGATGGCCGATCGATAGCCCTTCAGGAGACTCGCTCTCCGGCACGAAGTCCTCGATGTGATAGACGTTGTGCCGATAGAGTTCCCTGATGATGGTGTCGATCTCGCTCTTTGGGGCCGCGATGAGCAGGCGGCGCATCCGTTCAGGCCTTAACATGCAGTTGCTCCTTAAACCGTGCAACTATCAAGTCTACGGCTTCGGGGAGATTCTTTTTCCCGGACGCTTTCAGTTCCTCTGCGCGCGCTTCACCCTCCTTAACAATCTCTGCGTACCTGTTCTGCGCCTGGGCCCGTGCCTCCGCTAAACGCTGATTCCTGTAATCATCGGCACTCTTCTGTGCCTTGACGATCAGGTTGTCAGCCTCCAGCTCGGCATCAGAGAGGTTCTTCTTCCTCTCCGCCTGCGCATCACGGATCATTGTCTGATACTCTTCTTCAGTTTCCCTGATGCTTTTCAGGACATCGGTCTTCATCAAACCCTCCTTCTCACGGCTCATCAATAATTGATGAAAATGAGCATATATTTATTGTTGTTTGTCTGCTGAGGTTTTTTCCGCATTCAGATGCTCTACTTCGGCCCCGGGAGGCAGGTTTTCAATTGCTATGCCCCCGGGAATCCCGGCAAGCGAGAGCCCCGAAAGCTCCGTCGAGGAGCAGATGAGGTGCTGCTCGGGATGGGTCCCGCGCCGGATATCGCAGGCTAAAAGGATCGCCGGGGCGACCGAGACGACCATCGAGAGCCGTTTCGAACCCGGATGATCTTTAGGCAGGACGACAAGTGGTATGTTGTAGCGCCGGACCAGCTCGAGCATCATGCGGGCCTTCTCGACGGGCCCGCCTTCCGGCATGGAGACCGCGACCAGATCGTCGGGGTCGACACCCTGGCAGTACTCGTCGTCCGGGGCCTCGATGCAGAGCGTAAATCGTGAGCCGGCTTTCGCCACAAGCAGAAAAGAGTGCTCTCCCCGGATGATGAGAGGTTCACCGCCGAGGGGGACGGTCATCCTGCCCGGCCCACCGGGGAGTCTCCCGAAAGCGCCGCCTTCAGACTTCTTCGACATCTTCGGACTGGCAACTCGGGCACATCGGCCGCTTTCCTATGCCCTTGAACCGCTCGCTGCACTCTTTGCAGCGGTAATTCTTGCCCTTTACCCGCTCACCATCAAACTCAATATCGACGGGTCCACCGACTGTACACATCTGAGCTCACCAAAAGAGAGAGAGGGGGGCAGAAGATAAAACCCTATCGCGGCACCCCGGGCGGGGCAGCCCCGGGTGCCATGAGAGAGCGCGGCCCTAGATGACGACGGTGAAGACCACGAGCGCGATGATGAGCATCACGGCCGCGTGCTTGACGCCCGCACGGAGCGACCCTTCCCCCATCTGCCCGGCGATAAGGCCCGAGAAGAGCGCCTGGATGAGGCACCCGTGGTAGAGGAGGCGTTCGAAGGTTATGATCGGGGTGCTCCCGATCGGCACCGGGCTGCCGGTCAGGTCGCCGGCGGTGAGGGTATTGAGCTCGGCGAGCGCTGAGAGGAACTGGGTATCGATGATGGCCACGACGAAGAGGAAGACGATGAAGACCAGGTAGACGATGGCGGTGTAGATGAACATCTCGGACCGTCTCTCGCGCTTGAGGTTCTCTGAGATTGCTGCATCCCGGGCTGCAATGTTCAGCACTTCGCCGATATCGCCGGTCATCCGGCTCGCTGTCGTGATCAGGGTGACCACCCGCGCTATGGTGGGGGTGCGTATCCGCACCTCGAACCGGACAAGCGCCTCCTGGACGCTCGCGCCCCAATCGATATCGCGCTGGATCTTCCTGATCTCGTAGGTCAGCACGCCGATATCGGCCTTTACGAGGACCTGGATCGCCTGCGCGAGGGTCAGGCCCACCTGGTTTATCCCGGAGAGACGGTGCAGGAACTCGGGGATGCTCGCCTCGATATCCATCACCTTCCTTCTCCAGAGCTGGTGAAAGATGCCGAAGGGAAGAAGGACGATCAGCAACGCCACGATCAGGTGGTCGTCCAGCACATCGATGAGGATCTCGACATCGGGGTAGGCCGGGGTCGAGAGGAGGGTGAGAAGGATGTAGGCGAGCGCGACCGGCACCGTCACGTAAAACGTCCAGTTCGGCTCGATAAGGAACGCCTGGAGGGGGTGGCGCAGGAATGATCGGAACCCCTTCACCTTATCGTAGCGCTCCAGTCTCTTGGAAAACGGCTCGTTCCCGGGCTGCTTACCGACCCGGACGTCGCCGAACTCATGGAGCCATTTCGCCTCCGTATACTGTTCAACCGTCTCGGTCTTGATCGAGACGGTGTCGATCGCAAGGATGAAGAAGAGCGATCCGACCGGGACAAGGAGGTAGATGACGATCGAGAGCTGCATCACGGGAGTGCTGCTCACAAAACCCATGACGACCATGATGATGACGAGGAAGAGCGGGCCCGCGACAAAGAGCGTCACGTACATCTCGGCAGCCATCTGGAGCGTGGAGAGGAAGGTCTTCTGCTCGAACCGGGCATCCTCCTGGTACGTCCGCACCCGGGTTTCAAGGAACTCGAGTACGTCGCCGCCGCTCTCGATCACCGAGATGAGATCCTGGGCAAACTCCTGCAGTTTCTCCGACGGGGTCGTCTCCTGCAGGTGCCTGAGCGCCGTGATCAGGTCGTGGCCGAAGTAGTCGGTGTCCCGGACGACGCGGCGGAACTCGTGAACCACTTCGCCGTAGATCGCCGCGTTCTCGCTGATCGACCGGAATATCGTCACCATCTGCGCGCCGCCCCGGCGCAGGGCATACATGTAAGAGACCGCGTTGTGCAGCAGCAGGTTGATCCGGGCCGCCCGGTTCTTCTTCACGAGAGACGGGTAATACAGGAAGAAGAGGTAGGCTGCAACGGCGGCGAGGACGAAGATGACGGCGGTGAGAACGACCCGGAGGATCATGACCGCGGCCCCGGTCAGCTCGAGCGCCGGCATACCGAAGCCGAAGATGTTATGGATCCCGATATGGACCTCTGGGAGCGAGGGGAGGTTCATCACGAGGGATCCTGCTATCGCACAGAAGAGGCCGAAGAGCCCGGATGAGAGGAACGTGCGCAGGAGGTAGCGGTCAAGCGTGATCCCCATGTTCGCCGCGACGAGGTCGTTGTGGAGGGCACGGTAGTGCATGGGATCGCTCTCCACCCTCCGGCGGATGAAGCGGCGGAACTGCGCACAGAAAGGAGGTCTCACCGGATCAACTCACCAAGGTCGTCAAGGGAGGCGAGAACGCGATCGCGCTGGACAGCCCAGGACTGGATGATCCGGGCAACCGCCCTGTAGTCCCTGATGCCCTGTTCATGCATCGCAAGCAGGACGGTTCGCCGGACCCGGAGTTCTTCCTCGAGCTGGCTCCGGCTCCAGCCGCGATACTCCATGATCTCAGTAAATATCCGGGATCGCCCGGAATAGGAGAATGTATCGGCCACAGGGTCGTACTCGAAGACCGTGTTCACCTGGAAGTTCCCGGTGAGGGGATCGATCCCGGCGAGCTCGACGATCTCACGGCATCTCCTCACACGGTCGTGCCCCCGGTGGGTGAGCGCCTGAACCGCTATGACGTCGAGCGCCTGGAGCATGTTCCTCGGCACGTTGAGCGGTTCGCTCCCGAGGCGGTGGATCGCCGCGTCGACGTCGCTTGCGTGCATCGTGGAGAAGGTCGTGTGTCCGGTGTTCATCGCCTGAAAGAGCGTCTGGGCCTCGCTCCCCCGGACTTCCCCGACCAGGATGTACTCGGGGCGCTGCCGCATCGCGGCCTTAAGGAGCTCGAACATCTGGATGATGGGGGTGCCGGTTCCTTCAGCGAGGGTATCGCGCGTGACGCTCGCGATCCAGTTCTCGTGGTAGAGCGTGATCTCCCGGGTGTCCTCGATCGAGACGATCTTTGAGAGAGGGGGGATGAAGAGGGCGACCGCGTTGAGCGAGGTGGTCTTTCCCGAGGCCGTGCCGCCGACAAAGAGCAGGCTCTTGTTATTCTCGATCGCCATCCAGAAGTAGACGATCTGGTCGATATCGAAGGTGTTCGACTCGAACAGTTCCACGGGCGTAAACGGCGTCTCACGGAACTTCCGGATGGTGAACGACGTTCCGCGGGGGGTGACTTCGCTGCCGAACGAGAGCTGCAGCCTTGAACCGTCGGGGAGGGTCGCGTCCATGAGCGGGCTGCCTATCGAGACATGCTTGCCCGAACGCTGGGCGAGCGTGATCGCGAGCGAGTTCAGGGCCGGCTCGTCGAACCGGATCGTCGTTCTGATGTTCTGGTGTCTCCGGTGGTAGAGGAAGAGGGGGATATTGGTGCCGTCGCAGGAGATATCCTCGATCCCGGGATCTCTCATCAGGGCATCGATGCGCGACCACCCGAGGAAGTTGCGCTCGAGGTAGTAACGGATCCGGAATATCGAAGCATCGGGAAGGGTGAGGCCGTATTCCTCGAGCAGATCGTGCGTCTTCCTCGCGATGACCGCCCGACGGTCGGAGGCCATGTCGTGATCGTCGAGGATCAGGATGTCGCGGATGTCAGCAAAGAGCCTCTCTAGGAGCTCGTACTCGAAGTCCGAGAGCACCGGTTCAAAGAGAAGGTACTCGGTCTGGTTCGTCCCGGTGTTGCGGACGATCACGACGAGCGCGAGTCCCCTGACGACCCAGTAGCGGTCAAGTTCTTCGTAGGCTGAAGGGATCTCCGCTTCCACGAGGAGTCCGTGCTCATCGGGGTTGTAATCACCTTGAGGGGCGCCACGTCTCCGGAAACAGAGAATGCGGTCAAACAAGCCGGGGGTCTGGTTAGTGTTCTCCGATATCATCGTGGCACCCGCACCGAAAACAGGGTAACGATCTCCGTAGTCCTGGAATTACTGATGGGTTTTCGCATCTTCGCTGTGGCCCGGAATCCGGGGTCGCGACGCCCCGGAGCTGCCTGATATAGTAGGGAATTTGGCGGCGGATAGATATAAATATACTTTTCTTCGCGAGGGCGCCTCTGGCGGCCATAGATTCCCCGGGTACTGCACTGAACCAGAACGTTTTAATCGTTTTCCTTATAAGGTGATCCACATGCACGACACGCTCCAGGTACGGGTACCGACGGGTATCGCCTCGCTCGATCCCGTGCTGGAAGGGGGTGTTCCACCGGGATCGGCGGTGCTGCTCCTCGGGGAGCCAGGTGCCGGCAACGTCGAATTTGTCCAGACGTCGCTCATACGGCTCTTCCAGATGAAGCGGGACGGAGCAGTCGCCAGCAAACATCTCCTGCTCCCGGAGAGCATCTCGTACGTGACGCTCACCCGGATGCAGGAGGATATCCTGACGGAGATAGCCCTTTCGTTCAATCCTGCCCTCTATGATAGCCTCGCGAAGGAAATTGTCTTCCACGACCTCTCGGAACTCTACTTCGACGCCAGTATGGTTCCCCCCGACTGGTACGGGGAGGGAAGCATCATCGAACGTCTGCAGAAGAAGCAACGCAAAGAGAACGGCGATGTCCTTGCAGAACTTGCCCGGGCGATCGATCAGTGCCCCAGAAACAGCGTGATCATCCTTGACTCCCTGACCGATATCGCGCCGCCGCTCACGGAAGGGAGACGTTGGCATGCATTCATCGCCTTCCTGCGCGGGTTGCAGCGCATCGCAAAGCGCCGGAACACCACGGTCTATCTTCTGCTCACGTCCGGCATCCTGGAGAGAGCAAGGGAACTGGAGATCGCCGACTGCGTCGACGCCACGGTCCTCTTCCGCTGGGAGGAGAGCGGGGCGCAGCGCCGGCAGCGGGTGATGTACTTCGAGAAGTTCCGGGGCGTGATGCCTCGCCTCGAGGCCAGGAACCTGGTGAAGTTCGCCGTCTCGATCTCGGCAACGGAGGGATTTGAGGTGCGCAACATCAGGATGGTCGTATAATGGCGAACCGGGTGAGTTTTGGGGTCGAAGGGCTGGACGCGATGCTCTCGGGCGGACTCCTCGAGAAGAGCGTCTGCGCGATCGTCGGCACCTACGGCACCGGAAAGACGTCATTCGCCCTCCAGTTCGCATATGACGGACTCAGCCGCGGCGAGACGGTGATCTACATCAGCCTCGATGAACGGGAGGAGCTCCTCCAGGCCACCATGGCGCAGAAAGGGTGGAATATGGAGGCCTTCGGCGACCGGTTCTACCTCCTCCGGCTGGACCCGACCGACTTCAACCTCGCGGTCAGCAGCATCAAGAGCGAACTCCCCGCTCTCATCGAGAGCACGGGCGCCTCGAGGGTGATCATCGACCCGATATCTCTCTTCGAGGGGCTCTTCGAGGACGAGGCCGAGAGGCGGCAGGAGATGTTCCGGCTCATCGAGGTGATGCGGGATGAAGACTGCACCCTTGTGATGACGACCGAGACCAGCCCGGTGAATAAGGACGGGAGCAAGTACGGCATCGTTGAGTACCTGGCGGATACCGTGATCCTCCTTCGGTATGTCCGCTCCCGGGGGCTCACCGAGGTGCACCTGGTTCTCGAGGTCGTGAAGATGCGCCGTTCGACCCATTCACGGGAGATCAAGCCGTTCGAGATCCTCCAGGACAGGATAATGGTCTACTCGGAGGCAAGTCTGTTTTAGGTGCGGCGGGACGGAGAACGAGTTCGCTGCTCTCTGCCCCGGCCGGATGCGCCCCGCTTCTTCTGCAAAAGCCGCCAGCGCTTGAGGACGAATGCTGCGACGACGAGGACGAAGAGCGTATTGAAGAGCACCCGTACGATCGGGTTCTGAAAGTCCGTCCCGATCAGGTTCCCGTGCACGATGGCAAAGAAGAGCACGACGTACATCAGCCCGTGCACCCACCGCCAGTGCTTCGGGATATACTTCCGGAGCAGCACGCCGGCGAAGGCGATGTAGAGGAGGTAGAGCGCAGGCTGGCCCGCGAGCAACCAGAACCGCTCCCAGGAGGAGAAGGTCGGGATGAATAAAGCAGGGTTCATAGACCGTATGGCGAGGGTCACGGGGTGCAGCGTGGGGAGGAGGAGGCCGACGGCGGCGAAGGTGTGGTGCACCGAAAGGAACGGTCTGCCGAAGACGGCCATGACCTCGCGGAGGAACGGGGTCAGAAGGGTTGCGATGGCGAGGGAAAGGTAGCCCCAGAGAGCAAGAAGGCGGGCTATGACGCGGAACGGATCCTCGTAAGGCGTGGAGAGCACCACCGCGGCGACAAGCGCATACAGGGCCAGGATGACGGCTGCAAGGAGCAGACCCGCCCGGGGGAGAGCCACGGTTCCGGGGGAGTCGCGGTGAGGGATAAGGGTTTCGGTAGCGGTCCCGGTCGTCGAAAAACAGGGAGCGGTCGGGCGACCGGCTCAGATCGTTATCCCGAGAAGGTGGAGCAGCACCAGAACCAGGGCGCCGGGCAACCCTGCAAGAGCACAGATGAGAACCGTCACCAGGTTGATCTGGATGTCGGGAGCGCCGAACCAGCTGAGGACGTCGAAGTAGTTCAGGAGCCCGAGCGTGATGAGACCGGCGATGGCGTTGATGACGAGCGTCATGGCCTTCTTCATCAGGTAATAGAGCGCGGCGGCTATCGCGACCGCGAGAAGGAGGGCAAGGATCTCTTCCATCATCGATTATCTATTTACCAATGATCTGCTGGTTATTTAACCGTATTGATGGAATCGTCAGCCGTCCGACGCGCCTTGAGTCATTTCCGAGCCCCCCGATGGTCGCAAGCATCTCAAAGACATTCCCGGAGAGCATCGCCGTCCGGATGGGTTCGACCGGTTCCCCGCCCTCCATCCAGAAGGGGTTGGAGATCTCCACGGAGAAGTCGCCGGAGAACGGGTTCGCGGTATGAGCGCCGACGACGTCATGGATCCAGACCGCACGCTCGTCACCGGGCTCCTTCTCCCGGGGCCCGTCAACGAAGAGGTTGTGGAACCCGATCCCGGGGCCTTCGCCCCCGGAACGAACTGCGCTCCCCGTGCTCCCCTCGCCGTAGCGGTAACCGGTCTTGAGGTCGTAGGCGAATCCCCGGAGCACCCCCTGCTCCACGAAGACCAGGCGGCGGGTCGGGACGCCTTCCGCATCGAAGGCCGCACTCCCGAGGCCGGGGGCAAACGGATCGTCGTAGACGGAGAGGCGCTCGTCGAAGACCTGCTCGCCGACTTTTTCTGCAAGGAACGACCGGCCGGCCTTCACGTTCCGCCCGGAGAGGGCCGGGAGGAGGACCTGCCCGATGAGGCTTGCCGCTGCTATCGGGGAGAGAACGACGTCGTAGCGGCCGGTCGTTATATCGCTGCCCGATAGGGAGCGGGCGGCAAGCCAGGCCGCCCCCTCACCGACCGACCGGGGGTCGATCTCCGCGAGGAACGGGGAGGCGTCGAACTCGTAACCCGTGGACTGCTCCCGGATCGTCTCGAGGGAGACCGACGCCGCGGTCCGGTCCATGCCGTAGAAGACGCCGTTCGAGTTTGCGACCGCGAGATACGACCGGGCGAGATTCGCGCCCCCGCCGACGACCTCCACCGGGTGCTCCGCAGCACCGGAGAGGAGATCGTCCACCATCCTCGCGGCATCCTCCACCGCGACGACGAGATTCTCGTCGTTTGCAGAAGGAGTTCCCGCGAGGTCGGCCGGTTTCGGGAACCCGCCCCACTGCTGCGGGGTGGCGAGCCGGCCGCTTGCAAGCGCCGCATCCAGGCATTCCTGCCAGCGGTCGGGATCGCTCGTGGCCGAGAACCCTATCCGCCCGTCCCTGACCGTCCGGACGGCCATGCTCCAGGCTTCCGACTCCTCGGCGTTCCCGAGAACTCCCTTCTTGATCTCTGTGCCGACGCTCAGTCCCCAGGCGTAGAAGACCTCGACCTCGTCCGCCCGGCGCTCTCCCTCCCGGAGAATCCTCTCGATCAGATCTTCGCCGTTCATTCGCCGCGTCCTCCGATGGTTGCGCCCTCAAGCAGGAGGTGGGGCGCGCCATCGCTGACCGGGACGCTCTGCCCGCCTTTACCGCAGTATCCCGGGCTCATCTTCCGATCGTTTCCAACCAGGGCGATACTATGGAGCGTGGAGAGGATTTCACCTGAGAGCGAGACGTCCCGGACCATACCGGCCTTCTCGCCGTCCTCGATGAGGTAGCCGTACTCCGCGTTGAACTGGAAGACGCCGCGGCCGGGGTCGACCTGCCCGCCCCGTGATCCGATGAGGAGGATGCCGTCCCGGCACTCCTCGAGGATCTCGTCATGGGTCGCATCGCCGTTCTCGATGAAGGTGTTGCTCATCCGGACGATCGGCGGCGCCCCGTGCTCTGAACGGGCGTGGCCCGCGATCCCGTTTCCGACCGCCGCGAGGGTCTCGCGGTTATGGAGGTAAGAGGAGAGGATGCCGTCGCGGACGATCTCGGTCCGCTCTACCGCGACGCCCTCGGCATCGACGGGCATGAACCCGAACTCGTGAAGCGTGGGGTCATCGACGATGACCAGTCCCGCGCAGCCGATCGCTTCACCGATCTTCCCCCCGAGAACCGACGCGCCTTCGCGGACGAGGTCACCCTCGCTCGCGTGGCCGACCGCTTCGTGGGTGAAGACCCCCGCAAGCTCCGGGTCGAGCACCGCTCGTTTCGTCCCGCCTTTCGGGATCTTCGCGGAGAGGAGCGAGACCGCGACCTCGCCCGCCTTCCGGCCGAGATCCTGCTTACCGCGGAGGTTGAACCCGGTGATGGTGTGATCGCGTTCGCTCCCCATCTGCATAACGCCGTTTTTTGACGCGATGGCAAGGACCGAGAACCCGGACCGGACGGCCTCGTAGGCGTATTCGTTCCCGCTCGAGTCCAGGAACCGGACGGAGTCGATCCCTTCTGTGTAGCGCGCCCGGGTGTTCCCTACCCCCGGCACGCGTGCCGCCTCCTCGATCCCGGCAAGCAGCCGGGTCTTCTCCTCGAGATCGACCTCCCGGGGGTCTTCACCGAGAGGAGGAACCCCGAGTACGCCGCGCGGCGCGGCGGCAAGGTCGAGATTGTCCTCCGTGACCGCGGCGAGGCGCGATGCCGCCTCGACGAGGCTCTCCACCTCGCGTCTCGAGTCGATATCGACGTGATCGCGGGTGAGGAAACCCCATCCTTTCGGCCCGAGCACCCGGACCACGGCTTTGTCAAAAAACGAGGTGCCTGCGGACTCGATCACGCCGTTGTCGATATCGACCAGGGTGATCTCGCCGCGTACGCACCGGATATCATAGTATCGTACATCAACCATAGGCATCAGACCGGAGAGTGCCCGACGCTCGGGTCAAAGACGGTAGTCGAGTTGACCGCCATCTTCCGGAGCTTCGAGAGGAATCCTTCGCGGTTCTCGGGCATGAGCGCGTTCTGGAGAACCTCCTCGATGTGGTCGACCGGCACCACCTCGATCATCTCGCGGTAGCGGTCCTCAATCAGGACATCGTCCAGGTTCGACCGCGGAATGATCACCTTCTTGATCCCGGCCTTTGCGGCCGCCTCGATCTTGTAGGTCACCCCGCCGATGGGGAGGACATCGCCCCGGACCGAGAGAGAGCCGGTCATCGCGACGTCCTGGCGCACCGGGATGTTCTCGATGGCGCTGATCACTGCGGTGGCCACGGTCACGGAGGCCGAATCGCCCTCCACGCCGCCGTAGGTACCGATGAACTGGACGTGGATGTCCATGTTCCGGATATCCTTCCCCGTGAACTTCTTGATCAGGGCGCTGACGTTCGTGATGGATTCTTTGGCAATATCCTGGAGCATGCCGGTCGCGATCACCGTGCCGGCCGCTCCCAGACTCGGGGTCACCTCGGCCATCACCGGGAGGATCGAGCCCGAGTCGCTGCCCATCACCGCAAGCCCGTTCACCCGGCCGACCTTGGTGCCTTCCACGACGGCGAGGTCGTAGTCACGGGTCCGCCGGATGTACTCGTCGGAGATCTGGTCCTCGATCGAGCGGGAGGTCGACTTCGCGGCGAGGACGTGCTTCGCTGCGGTGAACTCCGCACCCTCCTGCCGGGCGAGGTCGCCCGCCACCCGGATCAGCCCGCCCATGTCACGGAGTTTCAGGGTCAGGTGACCCTTCCGGTTCGAGCGGCGCCGGGCTTCGCGGAGAATCTCGAGCATGGCCGCGCGGTCGAAGTGGGGGATCTTCCCGTCGTTCTTGACCTCCTGCGCGATGAACCGGAGGAACTTCTTCCGGTTCTCGGGGGTGTCCTCCATCGTCTCGCGCATATAGACCTCATAGCCGTAGCCCCGGATACGCGACCGGAGCGCCGGGTGCATCCCCTGGACGGCATCGAGGTTGCCTGCCGCGATCATCACGAACCGGCAGGGAACCGGCTCTGTGCGGACCATCGCGCCGCTCGAGCGCTCGCTCTGGCCGGTGATCGGGAAGGTGCCCTCCTGGAGCGCGGTCAGCAGGTTCTGCTGGGAGTGGGGGGTGAGGGTGTTGATCTCGTCGATGAAGAGCACCCCGCCGTGCGCCTTATGGATCGCCCCTCCCTCGACACGGTCGTGGGACGGCGTCTCAAGCCCGCCGCTCTGGAAGGGGTCGTGCCGGACGTCGCCGAGCAGGGCGCCCGCGTGCGAACCGGTGGCGTCGATGAAGGGCGCCGTGACGTTCTGGTCGTGGGATATCAGGAGCTTCGGGACCATCGCCTCCTCGCGGGGCATCGAGTACTTCAGCGCCATGAAGACGAATGCGGCGGCGATGATGCCCATCAGCCACTGGGAGGTGATGATCGCGTAGCCGATGATACCGATGATGAGGAGCATGATGAGGGTGCTCCTCATCTGGATCTTCTTCCTCGCCTCCACTTTGTGGGCGTTCACGATCTGCTTGCCGCGGCTTGCCGGGACGGTCCGGATGATGGGGGTGTTGTTGTCCTCGGGATTCGGGTAGACCAGGATGTCCTGCAGTTCCTCTTTCGGGAGGAGCTCGGCCATCGCCTTCGCCAGCATCGATTTGCCGGTCCCGGGAGTGCCGATCATCATCACGTGCCTGCGCTGGACGGCGGCCTTCCGGATCACCTCGACGGCGTGCTCCTGGCCGATGACCTGGTCGATGAGATTCGGGGGTACTTCGATATCTGACGATGCGCTCATCTCAAGGCCGGAAAAGACCTCTGTCCCCTCCAGTTCGTCGTTCGTGAGTTCAATGTTGGGAATTTCTGTTGTTTGCGTCGAATCCATCGTCGAGTTTACCTCTTTGCTGCACTGGTACTTATATAATTTATTCATCCTCGTTCAAATACTTTCTAGCAAAGGTGTTTCATGAGGATAATCAGTACAGAACGGTCCCAGGTCCTGGCAGCCCGCGTTGCCGAAAAGTTGGGGATCCCATTGGTCGAGACGAAATTCACCCGGTTTCCCGACGGAGAGATGTACCTCCGGTGCGGTGAACTGGACGATGAGACCCTGATCGTCAGCAGCATCGTTGATAATGATATGTTCGTGCAGACCCTTCTCGCTATCGATGCCGCCGACCGGTCAAGAAACACCCTGGTGGTCCCGTATCTCGGGTACTCGCGACAGGACAGGCGTTTCTTCCCGGGCGAGCCGATCAGCGCCCGGGCGATCGCGCGGGCGCTCTCGACCGGCATCGAGCGTGCGTTCGTGGTCAACGTCCATGACCCGGTCGATCTGGACTTCTTCAGCGTTCCGGCAAGGAATGTCACCATCGCTCCGGCGATCGGGGGTTACATCGGTGATCTGCACCTGAAGAACCCCCTGGTCCTCGCGCCGGACGAAGGGGCGATCGCATTTGCGACCGATGTTGCCGCGGTCGGTGGATGGGACTGCGATCACCTCGAAAAGACCCGGCTCTCGGGTGAGGACGTCAGGATCGCCCCGAAGACAATCAATGCAGCCGGGAGGGACACCGTGATCGTGGACGACATCATATCCACCGGGGGAACCCTCGCGACCGCCGCCTGCATGCTCCGGGAGCAGGGGGCAGCGTCCATCCACGCCGCCTGCGTCCACGGGGTGCTCACGAGCGGCGCCTACACCCGTCTGCGGGCGGCGGGAGTCTCGTCGGTCGTCTCCAGCGACACCTACGAGAACGCCTCAAGTTTCATATCGGCCGCAAGCGCTATCGCCACCGCGATCAGGGATGATGCTCACTGTTGATGGGGGCCACCTCGAAGGAGGGGGGCAGATCCTCCGCCTGGCGGTCGTCCTCTCGGCGATCTCCGGCATACCAATCACGGTCGTCCGGGTCCG
Source organism: Methanobacteriota archaeon (assembly GCA_023393455.1). Lineage (GTDB taxonomy): Archaea > Halobacteriota > Methanomicrobia > Methanomicrobiales > Methanoculleaceae > Methanoculleus. The sequence continues at coordinate 103,733 of JAEWLJ010000013.1, forward strand.
GGAGAACCGGGAGCGCCCGGGACTCGCGCCCCAGCACATCGCCGCAGTCCGGGCGGTCGCCGGGACCTGCGGTGCCGAATGCGCGGGGCTCGTGCCGAAAAGCCGCGAGATCACCTTCACCCCCGGTGCCCTCCGGCGTGCCGACCTCCATATCGATACCGGGACCGCGGGGAGCATCCCCCTTGTCCTCCAGGCATGGCTCCCGGCTGCGCTCATTCGCGGCGGGAGCATAACGGTCGTGGGCGGAACCGAGGTGGCGCAGAGCCCGACGATCGATTACATCGACCGCGTCCTCGTCCCGGTGCTCCGCCGGGCTGGGGCCTCGATCGAGATTACGGTGCTTGAGCGGGGCTACTACCCGCGGGGAGGAGGGCGCGTCCGCGTAAGCGTGGAGCCGGGCCTCCCCGGCCCGATCTCGGTCCCGGAGGAGGAAGAGCGGTGCAGACTCATCTCCTGCTCGGCAGGGCTTCCCGGCCATGTCACGGAACGCCAGGCCGGCGCCGCCCGCGATCTCCTCAAGAGTGAACTCGATCTCCCCTGCACCGCGACCCTCGACCCCCGTGAGGGCGGGCCGAGCACCGGGAGTTCCGTCACCATCTGGAGCGGGGCGAAGGGCGCCGTCGCCCTCGGACGGAGGGGGCTTCCCGCCGAGGAGGTGGGCCGGGCGGCCGCCCGGGCGTTCATCGAAGAACTCCGCAGCCCCGGCACGGTCGACGTCCATCTAGCCGATCAACTCCTGGTCTACCTCGCCCTCTCCGGTGGGGAGTACACCACCCATACCCTCTCGATGCACGCCAGAACCGCCTGCTCGCTCCTCGCAGAGTTCGGCCGCCCGGTCGAGTGTCGGGAGAACGGCACCGTGAGGTTCTCCGCATGACCCTCGTCCTCGATGCTTCGGTCTTTTTTACGGAGATTCCCCTCGATGGCCCGATGGCGACCACTCCCTCGGTGGTCGGGGAACTCGCCGACCTCCACGCGAAGTGCCGGTTTGAGGTGCTCCTGGCGACAGGGCTTTCTGTCCGCGAACCTGGAGACGAGGCCCTCGCACGGGTCGATGAGGCCGCACACCGGACCGGAGATGCCGGGGTGCTCTCCGGAACCGACCGGGAGATCCTCGCGCTGGCGCTCGAACTCTCGGCCGTCCTCGTCACCGACGACTTCGCCGTCCAGAACGTCGCCCACCGTCTCGATATCGAGACCCGGAGCATCCGGCAACGGCCCGCCCGGGCTATCCGGTGGCGCTACCGGTGCAGCGGGTGCGGCCGCTACTGGCGGGAGCCGGGGGAGTGCCGGGTCTGCGGCGCACCGGTCAGAAGAAAAGTTAAATAAACTACCCGGAGACTCTTCTCCATGTCCGCCCTTGAAGAGTTGATCACGAAGGCAAAGGCGCTCCAGGCAGAAGGGCACACCCCTGGCCAGATATCCGATGAACTCGGCCTCTCTATGGAGACGGTCACCTGGCTGCTCACCCAGCAGAAGGGCATGGAGGCCCCAAAAGACGTCCACATCGACTGGACGGCGGTAGGGAGCCACGGTGCGCTCCTAAACGACATGGCGATGATGATGCTCAAACGCTTCCTCTACCTTGCGGAAGGAAGCGCCATCCGTGCCGTCGACGACCTCCCCGACACGGTCGTCGGCATTGCGCAGTCGGGCGCCCCGCTCGCCACCCTCATCGCCGCAGAGGAGGGGTTGAGGCTCGCGGTCTACCTCCCGGCGAAGCACAGCCGTAGCGAAACACCTACCGGGTCGCTCTCGGGCACCTTCTCCGCGATCACCGGGCAGCGGTGCATCATCGTCGACGATGTCGTTACGACCGGGACGACGCTCTCCGAGACGATCGGGTTCCTCCGGCAGCATGGGGCCGTGCCGATGGCGGTCTGGTCGCTCTTCGACAAGCGGGGCGCCCGGGAGATTGACGGGGTTCCAGTCCACTCGCTCTTCGTGATATCGAGGCTTGGTTGACGACCCGGCTCACGCTTTTTTCAAACAACCCCGGGGTCCGCCTCCCGGAGCGGGGGGTACGGCCGGGTGCCCGTCGGGGGTACCGGGCGCGTAATACCACCTGACAGGCGATCCTTCCCCGTTGAATGGCCGGGGCACCGGAGGAAGAGCGACTCCCATCGACTAATATATATAGAACCTCTGAACAAACCTAACGAGCAAAGGAGGATTATACAATGCTTGCTGGACAGCCCATCATTATTTTACGGGACAATGTTGAGCGCACGCGTGGATTCGAGGCGCAGCGCTCGAATATCATGGCTGCAAAGGCGATTGCGGCCGCCGTTCGGACGACCCTCGGTCCCCGGGGAATGGACAAGATGCTGGTCAGCTCCAGCGGTGACGTGGTGATCACGAACGACGGGGCAACCATCCTGCACGAGATGTCCGTGCAGCACCCCGGCGGCAAGCTGGTCGTTGAGGTTGCGGAGACCCAGGACGACGAGGTCGGCGACGGCACCACGACCGCGACCGTGCTCGTCGGGTCGATGATGGAAGAGGCGGAGAAACTCCTCGCCCAGGAGGTGCACCCCACCATCATCGCACACGGCTACCAGCTCGGCATGGAGAAGGCTCTTGAGATCCTCGAGGAACTGGCCATCGCCATCAGTGCCGACGACCGGGAGAACCTCATCAAGCTCGCCGGAACCGCCATGACCGGAAAGTCCATCGAGGCGATCAAAGACCTGATCTCCGGGATCGTGGTGGACGCGGTGCAGCAGGTCGCGGCCGAGACCGGCAAGGGCACCTACACCGTGGACGAGGACGACATCAAGATCAAGACGCAGGTCGGCGACTCGATGGACGACGCCAAACTGATCCGGGGCGTCGTCATCGACAAGAAACGTGTATTCGAGCAGATGCCCGAGGCGGTCACGGACGCCAGAGTCGCCCTGCTCGCCCAGCCGCTCGAGATCACGAAGACCCAGGTGAAGTCGAAGATCAAGATCACCTCCTCCGACCAGATGAAGGCGTTCTCCGAGCAGGAGCGCGAGTCCCTCCGGAAGCTTGCCGAGTTGATCGTCGCCTCCGGCGCGAACGTCGTCCTCTGCCAGAAGGGGATCGCCGACGCGGTGCAGTTCTACCTCGCAAAGCACGGCATTTACGCCCTCGAAGACGTGAAAGAAGAGGATATGAAGTTCGCCGCAAAGGCGCTCTGTGGCACCATCGTCAACAAGCCCGAGGAACTCACCGCGGAGACGCTCGGCCATGCCGAAGCAGCCAGGGAAGTCCCCGACGCCGACCTGACGATCATCTCCGGGTGCGAAAACCCGAAGGCCGTCACGATCCTCCTGCGCGGCACCTCCCAGCTCCTGCTGGACGAACTCGAGCGGGCGGTCTATGACGCAGCCAGGGTCATCCAGGACGCCATTGAGGACGGAAAGTTCGTCGTCGGCGGCGGATCGGTCGAGATCGAACTCCAACTCCGGCTCCGCGAGTACGCCTCAACCGTCGGCGGCAGGGCCCAGCTCGCCATAGAAGCGTTCGCGAACGCGTTCGAGGTCATCCCGAGAACCCTCGCGGAGAACTCCGGATTCGACACCATCGACAAGGTCGTCGCTCTCCGGAAGGCCCACGCCGACGGCGCGAAGTACGCCGGGCTCAACGTCTACACCGGCGAGATCGTCGACATGCACGAGGCCGGGGTCATCGAGCCCGAGCGCGTGAAGACCCAGGCGATCAAGAGCGCGACCGAGACGGCCATGCTCCTCGTCCGCGTCGATGACATGATGATCACCCAGACCGGAAGATAGGCCGTATACTACGTTATCCGCGCGAGGAGGCGAGGAAGATCCGGACCTCCTCCTCCTCGATCTTTTTGTCCTGCGGCAGACTCCTGCCGCCGGAGAATACCAGCGCCGTATCCGGGTTGAACCCAAAGGAGAGGAGAGCGGTCTCATACGTGTCGCCCGGCCGCCCGCGGTAGACCAGCACGGTGTCGTCCGGGATAAGGGTGAACCGGCAGAGCATATCTCGATACTATTATAGTCGTAGAACCTAAATACTCTAGGCTGATTCTGTGCCGAGGTAGTCTAGTCCGGGAAGGCGGTGGCCTCGAAAGCCACTGGTGCCTGGCACCTCGGGAGTTCAAATCTCCCCCTCGGCGTTTACTTTCGATAGATCCTGTTTTCTCCAGCTCGCTCTCCGGTCGAGCGGAGCAGAGTCCGGGCTGCACCCCCACACCGGATCCGGAGATCGTGGAGGGATGCCCTTTATCCCCGGCACGGCAGGAGTGCTCGCGAAGGAGGGGTGCCGGTATTCGGGAGAGAGGTGAGGTGAGGGCGCCCCACTCATGGCTCAAGGAGCCTCTTGTAGAAGAGTGTCTCGTCCGACCGCACCACGAGCACGGGGCACCGGGCATGCCGGATCGTCTTCTCGGCCACGCTCCCGAGGCGTAGGTACCCCAGCCCCGTGCGCCCGTTGGTCCCCATGACGATGAGGTCGTGCTCGCTCGACGCCCTGAGGATCTCGTTTGCCGGAGAGCCCGGGATGATCACGGGAGTCACCAGAACGCCGAGTTTCCGGCCTTCGCTCGCCACATACTCCACGGCTTTACGGCAGACCTCGGGGGGGAACTTTTCAACGCCTCCTCCCGGAGAAAACCGGCTGCCCCCGGCGCTGCTGACGGAGAGTGCAGTCACCTCCGCATTGAAGGCTCTCGCCATCTCAAGCCCATACCTGGCGGCGGCCCAGGTGTTGCCGTTCCCGTCCGCGGGGATCAGTATCCGCCGGCAGTTCCATCCAACCGGGTGAGCGCTCCCGACGACGAGCACCGGGCAGGACGAGAACCGGATCACTTTCTGCGCCACGCTCCCGAGGAGGAGGAGGGAGACCCCGGTACGGGCGGCGGTCCCCATGACGATGAGGTCGTAATCTCTCGATGCCTCAACGATCTCCTTCGTCGGGTTGCCGTTCACCACCAGGGGATTGACGTCCACGCCCATCTGCCGGCCTTCGTCAACCGCATGGTTCACCGCGTCCATACATTCCCGGTAGAGCGAGGAGACCGCATCCGGGGCGGCATACTTCCCCGTGGGGGCATAGGTGCTGATGTCGTTGACCGAGAGTGCCGTGACAGTAGCCCGGGTGATCTTCGCCATCTTCAGGGCAAACGCGATCGCAGGGCCGGTGTTCTCGCTCCCGTCCGTCGGGATCAGAATTCTCCTTCTCTGCGGAATCATACCCTTCACCTCCCCCGGCGCCCGCCGGGCCGCCCGGTCGTCACCCCGGAGAGCACCGCCCTGCCTCAGTCTCCCGGGGAGAGGTGCGTAATCAATAGGTTGGAGGAGACGGCCATAAAGTTCTCTGCTCCATCCGGCACGGGGCGGGGCGGTGAGAGCGCGCGCAGAAACGGGTCGTGATCGCTACCGATCCGGCCTTGCAGAGGGACTCAATACAGGGCTTTCCGGATCCCGGGCAGCTCTCGCATCATCCGGACTTCTTCCGCGGTCTCCCGGCAGGCTGAATCTCCTGGAGAACTTTTCGCGACATATACCCGGCGTAGAGGTCGGGGTAGATGTAGATCCCCATCAACTTCCCGTTCTCCTCCAGGATCGAGAGGGACTCAGAGCGGTCGGCCATCATGAAAAACTTCAACGAGAGCCCGTTGCTCTCTCCTGCCTCATTATGAAAGAGGGACGACTCGATGTCGTTTCCGCCGGTATAACACCGTATCGGCGCGATATCGGCGAGTTCTTCGCTTCCGACAATAAGGTAGACCGGGACCCGTTTTGCCGCGCGGGAGATCTCGCTTCCATACCGGGTGAGAAACGCCTCATCGTTCGAGAGGAGGATGATCTCCGACTTCGCCCGGTGCAGGATCATACGGATCTGGTTATCCCGGGTCCATTCCGTGCCGAGTTTGTAGCCCTGCATGAGGGGTTCGGGCGTCTCGGTCTCCAGGGCCTTCAGGCGCCGGTACAGCTCCTCAAGCGAGGTCATGGATTCACGCTTTAACCGCTCAAACGTCTCCGTAACGTCGACGGCCGAGTACCGCACAGGCGATCTCCCGGAAGAGACAATGAACCCTTTCTGGGCGAGTGTGGTGAGCGTCTCATAGATCCTGCCCCGGGGGATCTTCGTCTGTTCGTGGACATCGCGGGCGCTTGCCACCCGCAGTGCCGACAGGGTCACGTAGACCCTGGCCTCGTATTCACTCATCCCGATCCCTTTGAGCTCTGCGAGCAACGAGTCGTCAATCATGGTTCCGAGCTACTCTCTCCAGGAGCATTTTCTTAATATCTCCATCCTGGCGATTTAATAGGACATGAGTTCAGCACCGTTCACACCAACCAGATGGACATTGCTCTTCCTCTTACTCTCGGCCATGATGATTCTCATGGGAGGAGCAGCCATCGCGCCGGCTCTGCCCTTGATCAGTGAGGCATTCCCCGACGCACCGGACTCGCTGATCTCGATGATCGTGACGCTTCCTTCGCTTGCGATCGCGCTCACCGGTATTTTTATCGGTGCACTTTCGGATAAGATCGGTAAGATCAAGGTCCTTGTCGCCTCCGTTGCCATCTTCACCATCGCAGGATGTTCGGGATACTTCCTCACCTCACTCCCTGCGATACTGGTCGGCAGGATCATCCTTGGGGTCGGCATCGCCGGCATCACCTGCACGACGTCGTCCCTGATCCCCTGTTACTACGAGGGGATCACCCGGGCGAAAGTTCTCGGCTACCAGGCGGCCGCCATGGGTCTCGGGGTCCTGATCCTTGAGATGAGCGGCGGTCTTCTCGCCGGCATCTCCTGGCGTGCGACGTTCCTCATCTACCTGATCGGCATCGTCATCCTCGCAGGGGTCCTTCTCACGATGAGAGAGCCTGTCATCCCGAAGACCGAGCGGGACACCGCGGCATCCGACGAGAAGTTCCCCACCGCCCCCCTCTTCCTCGGCTACATAACCCTCTTCATGGGCAGCGTGCTCTTCTTCCTGATGCCGATAAAGTTCCCCTACTTCATCGCGACGATGGATGCAGCACGGATCCTGGGCGAGAACACGGCGCTCATCAGCGGATTGTTCCTCGGGATCATGGGCTGTGCCGCATCGATCATCGGCATCTTCTACGGGAGACTCACCTGGAGATTCCACCGCTACGCCATCCTCGCCAGTACATTCGCCCTCTTCGGGATCGGGTACTGCAGCCTCGGGCTGGCCACGTCGCTTCCCCTCGTCACGTTCGCGGTCATCTGCATCGGTCTTGGAAACGGCATTCTGATGCCGACGATCCTGACCTGGATCGCCGCGATCACGCCGAAACAGTTCCTGGGCCGGGCAAGCGGGGGGTTCTCGGTAGCCCTGAACACCGGCCAGTTCGCCTCCACGCTCGCCATCGTGCCGGTCATCGCCATCACTGCAACATACAGCAACATGTTCCTGGCATTCGGGTGTATAGCGCTCCTGCTTGCTCTGCCGTACGCTCTCGCGACTGTAAAGGCCGGGGGCGGGGCCACCCTCCCGCAGGCGATCAAGGTTGAAAATTAACAACACCATGCGGAACCGTGGGGTCTCGATCCCACACCCCTTCTCGCTGTTGCAGCGCTCGCAGACCATCTGGTAATTTTCAAGGGGTCGCCTTTGCGCTTCAGGACGATATGATCCTTCTTGAACACCGCTTCTTCCCCGCCTCTGATCCCGTAGAGGTTCAGGAGCATGGCCGAGGAGCCTCTTTTTTTTTCGTCAGGGGTCGGCCCACGACCCCGAAGATCGGTGCCGGCGGTATACGTAGCGGGGCACCGGGCAACGACTGCTTTTACCGTAGTACAATCAAACCTGATAACGGTAGTTATGACAAGAGACTCCCCGGCAAACTTCATGGACGGGGCAATCCCCGCTGGGCTCCTCGCCACGGTGCGGTCGAAGCGGCCGCTCATCCACCACATCACGAACAGCGTCACGATCAACGACTGCGCAAACATAACGATCTGCGCCGGGGCCGCCCCGGTGATGGCCGAGGCGCCCGAGGAGGTCGCCGAGATGGTCGCCGCCGCAGGCGCCCTCGTCCTGAACATCGGGACGCTCTCCGCTACGCAGGTCGAGGCGATGCTCGCCGCCGGGCGCCGGGCAAACGAACTCGGCATCCCGGTCGTCCTCGACCCGGTCGGCGTCGGGGCAACCCGGTTCCGCACCGAGACCGCCCAAAGAATCCTCGACACCCTCGATGTCGCCGTCCTGAAGGGCAACGCCGGGGAGATCGGTGTCCTTGCCGGGACGGGCGGGAGCGTCCGGGGAGTCGATTCCGGCGGGATCGCCGGCGACCCCGTCGAGACGGCGCGGGAGTGCGCCCGCCTCACGGGGACGGTCGTATCGATGACGGGAGCGGTCGACGTCGTTACCGACGATAGAAGGGTCTTCCTCGTCGGGAACGGCAACCCGGCGATGGATCGCCTCTCGGGGACGGGATGCATGGCCTCTTCGGTCACCGCGGCGTTCGTCGCGGTCGCGGACGACTACGCGGTCGCATCGGCCGCGGCACTCGCGGCGCTCGGCCGGGCGGGAGAGTGGGCGGCGACCTCTGCCCGCGGTCCCTACTCGTTCAGGACGGCGCTCTTCGACGAGGTTGCCGGCCTCACCGCCGAAGACCTTGCCGGGCACGCCCGGATCGAGGAGCGGTGATGGGCTACGACCTCTACGTGATCACCGACGAGGGGATCGGCCGCGGACGCTCCCATGCGGAGCTCGCCCGCCGCGCCGTCGCCGGCGGTGCGGATGTGATCCAGCTCAGGGACAAGGCCCTCTCCTGCCGGGACCTCCTCGGCGCGGCGGTCGCCATCCGCGAGATCACCCGTGACGCCGGGGCACTCTTCATCGTGAACGACCGCCTGGACGTGGCCCTCGCGGCCGGTGCCGACGGGGTTCACCTCGGCGAGAACGACCTCCCCATCGGGGAGGCGCGACGGCTTGCCCCGCCAGGGTTCATCATTGGGGCGTCGGTTGGATCGGTCGCGACAGCGGTCAGCGCTGAAGCAGAGGGGGCCGACTACGTCGCGCTCAGCCCGACGTTTGCGACCGGATCGAAGGACGACGCCGGGCCGGGCCACGGCCTTGCCATGCTCTCGGCGGTCCGCGCCGCGGTCGCCCTCCCTCTCGTCGCGATAGGCGGGATCACCGCGGGAAACGTCGGCGAGGTCATCGCCGCGGGCGCCGACGGGGTCGCGGTGATATCGGCGGTCGTCGGCAAGGACGACGTCACCGCCGCCGCACGAGACATCCGGAACCGGATCGCCGCCGCGAAGGCGAGAGGGCGTTAATCCGCCATCCCGGGAAGCGCAGGCGTTCTCTGGTGGAAGGCCGCCTGCCAACGGCCGCCGCTCCGCGCGTATACGGTCGATGCGTAGAGCGTCTGGACGCCGAAGGAGACGGTATACACGAGGACTGCGTTCTCCTCCCCGAGAGGCACGACCCTCGGGTCCGTGATGGCGTACTCCGGAAACTCGTTCGGGTTCTCCACGAGATCGCGGAGGATCCCCTCCCTGTCCAGGATGCCCCAGGGACTGACGACAAGGGCTTTTGGCGCGAGATAATCGCGGTAGAACTCCATGTTCCGGATGTCGGCAGCCTTCCAGGCCCGCTGCTCGATATCGGAGAGAACTGTCAAGAGGTCTTCCATAGAGAGCAGGTGAATGCCCGGGGCGATAATAACCGTTTCCCCGCGCTCTGCCCGGACGCAAACCCTCTTCATTCCTCCCGGAGAGTGATGTCTATGACCGGGATAACCTTCACCCCCATCGGGGTTGTCCACTCTCCCTTCAGCGACCCCCGCGAGATGCCGATCCAGACCGTCGGCGCCCGGGGCGTCCGGGGCACGATCGAGCTCGACCCCGCCTATGCGGCGGGCTTAAAAGACCTCACGGGATTCTCCCGGATCATCCTCCTCTACCACCTCCACCGCTCGGAGGGCTACGCGCTCGAGGTGGTGCCGTTCCTCGATACGACACCTCACGGCGTCTTTGCGACCCGGGCGCCCCGCCGCCCGAACGCGATCGGGCTCTCCATACTCAGACTGGTCGCGGTCGAGGGCGCGACGCTCACCATAGAGGACGTGGATATCCTGGACGGCACCCCGGTCATCGACATCAAGCCCTACGTCCCGGAGTTCGACGCCTACCCAGACGAGCGGGCCGGGTGGCTGGCCTCGATCTCGGAGGACGCCCGCACCAGGCGGTCGGACGGCCGGTTCTGCTGACCAGGGTGAGCGTCGCCCGCCCGGGTCTCGCCGGGGGGAGGGGGCCTATACCATCTTCAAGGCGTCTGCCGGCCACATCATCAAGAGACAGGAGAAAAGGACGTAAGAGAGGGTCGGAGCCCCGAACCTCTTACGCCTTCCGAAACATGTTCTTCCCCGCACCGCACCGGGAGCATGCCCAGGTCTCGGGCAGGTCTCCAAACTCCGTGCGGGGTCCGATATTATTGCCGGGATCGCCGGCCCTCGGGTTGTAGACGTAGCCGCAGAGCCCGCACCGGTATGAATCCATCATCTCTTCCTTCACCTCACCGCCCGACCGGAGCGTCGATCGGGGCACGGCACCCATGCGCCCCCTGAGTGATAAACGCTCCGGCCCGAGGGCCGGGGGGTGCAATTAACCCTGTTGGGGACGGATCGCTCTTCGAGGCGGGGATTTCCAGTTCAGGCGAGAGCATACGCTGACCGATGCAGATCACTAAAGAAAAGACCGGGGTCCGGTCAGGGAACGACTCTCCCTTAGATCTTCTTGAAACGGCTCTTCGGCGCACCGCACCGGGGGCATTTCCAGGTCTCGGGCAGGTCTTCAAACGCCGTCCCAGCCTCAACACCATGGGCGGTATCCCCGAGAGCGGGGTTGTAGACGTAGCTGCACAGCATGCAGCGGTATGAATCCATTGCTTCTTCACCTCTTCGCCCACCGGCCGCGAGGGCGGCAGGACATACAATCATCGTTCCCGTGCAGAGATAAGCGCTCCGGTCACGACCCCGGGAAGAGCAACTCTCTTCCCGTGCATCCGTCGAGGACGATCGAGCGTTCTCCCCGCTCTGAGGCGAACCGGATCAGGTAGACCGGGTAGTAGATCGTATCGAACCCCACGATCTCGGCCGTGGGTTCGATCCCTTTGATGACCGTCCGGAGGGACGACTCCGTGGCCTTCGCCTCAAGAGACTCCTCGCGGAGGGGCTCCATCGGAAGGTCGCCTGACCCCGGACGGAGAGCAGAGAACGCAGGGACGTCTTCCGCGAGCAGGGGGACGTAGACCGTCGTGTCGCCGACCGTCTTCATCTCCGTGATGAGTTTCGCACCGGCAAGGCTCTTTATTGCCTTCTTCACCGCGGCCGGCGGAAGGTGGGTATCGGCCTCGATCTCGGTCTGGGTCGAGCCGCCGTTCGCGAGCCCGGCAACGACCCTCACCGCGGCCTCGTCGAGCCCCAGGAGCTCCGAGAATCCCGGCCGGACTTTCAGGCCGCGATCCATCTCGACGATGCACCCGGTAGGTCCGTCGATGAGAAACGACGCCGTCTTCGTCGCTCTCCGGAGAATTCCACCGATGTAGCGGATATCGATCCGGTGGAGCGGGCGGTAAACCCGCTCCCCGGAGACGATCCGCTCTTCCGGCTCAAGGATCAGGAACCGGCGCTTTCGTTTCCCTTTCGCGATATCGAGCGCTTCTTCGCGGATCAGCACCGGAACAACAGCATTTGCCGGGCCTTGCAGCGCCTCCGTGCTTTCCCGGCGAGCCTCCTCGGGACCGCATGGTTTCGCATGGGCCGGCTCGGTGCGGCCCGGTTCCGCACGGGGAGCCTCGGCCGGCCGGACTGGTCGCGCAGGGACGAGCCGGGGCGTCAGCCCCCGGTGCTCGCAGAGCCGGTCGCGGAACCGCATCTTCACCTTCTCGCGGGAGAGGCCGCCCATCACGAAGAACTCCCCCGGTTCGAGTTCGGCGAGTTCCGCGACCTCTTTACGGGACGAAAAGAAGAGGCCGACCGCTTTCAAGTCGTTCTCTATCGAGAGTTTCCCGATGATCTGGTTGTTGCACTGCGAGAGGACATTCTTCGTCACAAGCGACGGGCGCTGGGTCGCGACCAGCATCCCGAGCCCGCGTTTGCGTCCCCGGCGGGATATCTCCTCGATCTTCTTGATGGACTCGCCGGACTGGGGGATGAACTTGTCCGCCTCCTCCACGATCAGCAGGAAGGGTTTCTTGAGCCCGCTCTCCAGATCGTAGAGGAGATCGGCGAGGAGAGTCACCTTCTCCTGCATAGCGGTCTCCGAGACGTCGAAGATCACCGCCGTCCGGGAGCAGATCGCGTTATGCATCAGTTCCCGGAGGTTCGCCCGCTCGATATCGATGTCGCAGTCGTCGCTGGAACCGATCCAGAGGAGGTGGAACCGGTCCCTGAGCGAGGAGTACTCCCCTTCCGTATCGATGAGACAGAATCCCACCCGCGCCTGCAGGAGCTGCTCGCAGATGACCGCGATGCTCCAGCTCTTCCCGGCACCGGACTGCGCGATGATGCAGGTTCTTCCCGTAACCAGTTCCTGGGCGTCGACGGCGACGTCGCGGTCGCCGTCCTTCCCGATGACGATCTCCATCTCTTCAAGAAGAAGACAGGACGGCGGGAGGTTTAACGCTTCCTTTTCGATTCAGGAGGATTGTCTGGAGGATTCGACGTTCCTCATCATCGTTTGTTCCTGCGGAGCGAGAGAACAACCCCGAAGACCGAAAGGACCGCGAGTGCGAGGAAGATCAGCCGCAGGCTCAGCAGAAAGTCCGGGAATGTCGCCGGGGTGACGACGGTCGACCCCATGACGACCGCAAAGACCACAAGGACCGCTCCCATGCTGAGCATCATCCCGAGCGACCGCATCATCGCTGTCATCGCGGATGCGCACCCGTAATCCTGCTTCGTGACGGAGCCCATGATGGCGGTGGTGTTCGGGGACGAGAAGAGCCCGACCCCCACGCCCAGCAGGACCAGGAGGGCGACGATCGCGGCGATCGGCATCGTCGGAGAGAGGAAGAAGAAGCCGAAGAGGGCCGCGCCCGAGAGCGCCATCCCCACCGAGGCGACGAGCCCGGGCTGTATCCGGTCGGCGAGGCGGCCGGAGACCGGGGCGACGAAGACCATGATCACCGGTTGGACCAGGAGCAGGGTGCCCGCGGCGATGGGTTCGTAGCCCCGGACGTACTGGAGGTAGAGGGAGAGGAGGAACCCGACCGCATACGTGGCGCTGTAGTTGATCAGGGCGGCCCCGTTCGAGGCGGCAAAGACCCGGTTCGACGTGAGGAGCGGAACCGGGAGGATGGGACAGGGCTGCTGCTGCTCCACCCGGATCAGGATCACCCCGAGCAGGACGACCGCCACGAGGAGCGCCACGCCGGTCGGGGTGGTCGCCCAGGCCAGGCCCAGGAAGAGGCAGAGGATCAGGACGGAAGAGATGATTGCCCCAGGGGTGTCGAAGCGCTCGTCGCGTTTGTCGTTCAGGAACGCCGGGTACTTCCCGGCGTAGAGGAGGGACGGGACGGCGAGGAGCATGGTCAGGACGAAGATGCTCCGCCAGCCGAAGAACTGGGTCAGGGCGCCCCCGAGGAACGGCCCGAGCGAGAGCCCGGCGTAGACGGCGGTGACGTTCAGCCCGATGGCGGTGCCCCGTTCGCCAGGAGGATAAAGATGGGTGATCAGGGCCACGCTGTTTGCGTAGATCATGGCGCCGCCGATCCCCTGCAGGAACCGGAAGGCGAGGAGCAGCTCGAACGTGGGCGTGAAGATGGTGAGGATGGAGCCGGCGGTGAAGACGACGACCCCGAGCAGGAAGATAGTGACTTTCCCCCGGGTGTCGCCGAGCCTCCCCGCCGGGAGGAGGAAGATGACCGACGAGAGGAGATAGGCACTGGCGACCCAGGCGAGCATGGTGGCGTCGGCGGAGAACTCAGCCCCGATGGCAGGCAGGGCGAGGTTGATCGCGGAGCCCGTGAACGGGTTGAGGAACGTGACGGCGGTGATGAGGACCAGGATGAACCTTCGCGAATACTGCCTGTTTTCTTTCTGCTCCACGGTATCGTGCCCCTGAACCATCCCGACTCCGTCCCGGGTATGCTTTATAAGGGTATACGCTCCTCGCGCAGATAAGAACACTGCCGCTACCCGCGACTGTTTAACTCCGTTCGGCACCGGAGAGGATACGCCCGATCCTCGCCCGGATCATGCCGTATGCCGCGGTTATATCCTTCGGGATGCACCGCTCCCGGAACGCGGCGAGGCCCGGAGAGATCATCACGCAACTCTGCGGTTCGAGATCGCCCATGCTTTCAACGCCCCGCCGATCGCCCCACCGATGGCGCCGAGAAGGCCGAAGTAGAGGGCGAGGGCGAAGAGGAGGACGGCTATCCCGATGCCGAGGAGGGTGCCGAGAGGGCCGAGGACCGCTGTCCCTCCGACGACGGCGACGACCGAGAAGATAGCGGCGACGACGAGCCCGCCGATAAGTCCCCCGAGCGCGCCCCGGACCGCCCCTGGAGGCCCGAGATAGCCGCCTATGGCCCCTCCGAGGATCGGCCCCCCTACCGGAAAGAACGGGCTGATGAAGAGCATGAATACGATGCCTATAAGCGGAGAAAGCCAGTAGGGACTGTCCTCTTTCGCCAACCTCGCCTCCGAGACGAGAAGAAGCCGGGAAGAGTGATCCTCCCCGGTGTTCGACCTCCAGTTACCGCCGGATCGCCCCGGCGATGACGCCGCCGATCAGGGAGAGAAGGCCCTGGTAGACGAACGCCGCCACGATGATGACGAGCGACGTCCCGAGGCCCGTGATGAAACCGAACGCCCCGAGGAGAACCGTGCCGCCGACGATGAGCAGCACCGCGACGACGATGGCACCGAGGATGCCGGCAAACAGCCCGGCCTTTGCACCGTTTCCGATCCCGCCCCGGACCATCCACCCGGCGACGAACCCGCCGACGAGCGGGCCGATGACCGGCAGCAGGAAGCCGAGAACAAGCCCCACGAGCCATCCGACGATGACGCCGGTCCAGAAGTTATCCGCCATATTTATCCATCACCGCCGGGGATTCGGAGACGTAGTATATATGAGTTGGGGTTGGGGGCCGGTCACGGCCGGATCCGGGTTCCCGCCCGTCCCGAAAGCGCCCGGAAAGCACCCTCGAGCGGCGCAATGGTCGCCCGCTCCCCGCCGGCTTCGAGGAACTTGAGAGCCGCCTTGATCTTCGGCCCCATCGTCCCGGGAGGAAAATGCCCCGCCGCGAGGTGATCCCGCGCTTCGCTGGCCGTCATCTCGTCGATCTCCTGCTGGTCCGGCAACCCGTAGTTCAGGGCCACACGCTCGACATCGGTCAGGATCAGGAGGTCATTGGCACCGACGAGCCGGGCAAGGAGGGCTGCGGTGAGATCCTTGTCCACGACCGCCTCGACGCCCCTGAGGGCGCCTTTGCCGTCCGCGACCACCGGAACCCCTCCCCCGCCTGCGGCGATCACGATCGTCCCGGTGGAGAAGAGGCGGGCGATCGCCCGCTCCTCCACGAGGGCAACCGGGCGCGGGGAGGGGACAACCCTCCGGTAGCCCCGCCCCGGTATCTCGACCATTCGCCAGCCCTTCTCCTCCTGGAGCATCTTCGCCTGCGCCGGGGCGTAGAACGGGCCGATGGGTTTTTCAGGGTTCGTAAACGCCGGATCGTCGCCGTCGACCCGGGTCTGGGTGAGCACCGTCGCGACCGGGCGGTCGATCCCGGCCTCCCGGAGCGCCTCCCCGAGCGACTGCTGGAGCATGTAGCCGATCATCCCCTGGCTCTCCGCCCCACAGATGTCGAGCGGCATCGGCGGGAGGGTCTCCTTCGCGAGCTCGTTCTTGAGGAGGATGTCCCCCACCTGCGGCCCGTTCCCGTGGGTGACGGCAACGGCGCAGCCTTCGCCTGCGATCATTGCGATCTGCCGCGATGCCTTCTGCACGTTCGCGAGCTGCTGCTCGGCCGTCCCCGCCTCCCGGTGCTGCAGGATGGCATTGCCGCCGAGCGCGATCACAACTGCCCTCATCGCATCACCCCCGCTCCAGTGCGCAGGTCATACAGTGGGGGCCGCCGTAGCCCCCCGTCAAGTTCTCGAGGTGCAACGAGCAGACCTCGATGCCGTGCCGGGAGAACTCCGGCTTCTTCGGGAAGATGCACCCTTCGCTTTGTATCCGTCGGTAATCCTCCTCTGCGTGATGTAACAGCCGCCCGTAGCGCTCCGGGTCGCGGGCGGCCTTCCGCTTGAGGTTCAGAAGCACCGTCCGCATCACCTCTTCCCCCTCCACCGCGAGGATGGTCCCGTCCCGGACACAGAGGACGTTCGCGGCGTAGGAGAGCTGCTCCAGGATCGAGAGATCGATCACGGAGAACCCCTTCGATCGGATGTAGTCATAGAGGGACGTCGTCTCGCCGGACGGCTCGTAACCCTCGTCCGACCGGCAGTAGACCTCGAGACGCGCCCTCCGCAGGAGCAGCTCCGAGCCGAGCACCACCCCGCTTCCCGCGACGTTGAAGTAGGTGTCGAGGTGCATATCGACCATCGGGTCGGGTCGGTCACCCGGGATGAGCGGGTGACCCGGCTGGAAAACGATCCCGATCTCGTCGAACCCCGGGTCGAACCCGAAGAACTGCGATACCCCGTCACGGTTCGTCCGATCCCCGGTGCCGACGAGGGCGAACTCCCCCATCGGCATGAAGTCGCCGCCCTCGAACGTCCCCGGCTCCTCGATCGTCCCGATGATCGGGATGCCGAGGATATCCCAGAGGAACCGGGTGATCCCGGGCTCCCGGGCCCGCTGCTCTTTTGCTGGCCGGCCGAGGACGAGGCCGCGGGCGGTCGCCGCCTGCTGATCGCGCATGAAGTAGAGGTTTGCAAGCGGACTCTGTCCGAGGATACGGACGTCCACCCCGTCGCCGACACCCCTCCCGCCCACGTCGATGATCGGATTCAGGAGCAGGAGGGTGAAGAAGTGGAGCGAGTCCAGGGAATCGGCGTTCTGCTCCATACTCCGCCGGGCTTCCGCCACTTCTTTCCCGCTGCCCCGGACGGTGACGGTCTCGTGCGCCCGATCGACGAGCCGCCGGCGCACCGCCGGGTCGTGATCGGCGGTATCGAGAACCGTCTCCTTGAGACGCAGCACCCGAACCCCGAACTCCTCCCCGAGCACGCGCTGGAGCGAGTCGTGCTCGCGCCGTGCCTCGTAGCGACTGAACGCCCGCTCGTAGAGCGCCGCATGCGGCTCAAGCAGCCCGAAGAACATCTCGATCCCCGGGCGGTGAACGGCCACCGTCCGGAGACGGTCCCATTCCGCCCGCACCCCCGCCGCCATCCGGTTCACCTCTCGTTCCGGGGACCGGCGAAGAAGTATGCGATCATCACTCCGACCGCCGTCGCTACCGCGAATACCCAGTTCACCCGGCCGCCGAGGGTGAAACTGATTCCCGCAAAGATGATGAACGCTAAGATGCCGTAGAGAAGGAGTTTTACGTATCGCTGCATTAGAGGAAATTTTTCTCCCGGAGAGAGGATAAACCTGTCGTAAGCCGGAGTTTGAATCCGGGATCCGGAAAACAAGGAAGGAGACAGGATTTTTGACGTTGGGAGCGTCTGCGTCCCGCCGGCAGGAGAACCAGACCAAAACAATTATCATTCGGTGAAACGATCCCACACTTGAACCAGTGCTTTATCCAGCGCACGGAGGTGTCTCCATGAGGATCAGACCGTATAAACCCCCCATCTCGACGACCGCGAAACCATTTCGGGTAGTGCGGCGACTGCACCGCAATCCGACCTACACCCCGTTCAGGATCGGCCCGGTGGCGAACGCCGTCGTCCTCGCGGCCCTCTCGGCAACGTCCTCCATGTCGGGGCTGACTCTTGGGGCCTGTATGCGTCTCATGGGGCTGTGAGAACTCATCGCCAACGCTTTTTTGTTGAGTCCGTCACAGCCGGAGGAAGTCCATCACCCCGAACCCGAACCGGACCATCCCCGTCCGCAGCGTGCCGACGGGGTTGTTCCCCTCGGCCGTGGCCGTGCCGTGTCGCATCGCCGCACGGAAGGTCTCGAGCGGCCTCTCAGAGACCATGACCTCCTCCACCGTCGCGGCGTCGGCGGTCACCGTGACGATCGGGTCCGGGCAGCCCTTCGCGTCGAACTGGACGACCTTTCTGTCGTGAAACGTGATCCCGATGACCAGCACGCCGTCGGGGGACGTGACGTAGAGATTGACCTCCTCGTTCGCAAACGGCCCGGTCGCCCAGCCCGGCAGCCGGTCGGCGTACTCGTTGTAGGTCAGGGTATACTCCCGCATCGCAAAGAAGAGTTTCACCTCCGCCGGGGTCAGGTCGGCGTTCTCGACAACGAGTGCCCCCGCAGGCGCGGTGAGAACCAGCGCCGCGAGGAGGAGGGCGAGGAACCGCATGGGGCGCGGGGTCACCGAGATCCCTCCGCCCGCTCTCCGCGCTCCGGTGCGCCGGCCCCCAGAGCGATGCTCTGCGTGGAGCAAGCCCGCTCACCGCTTCTCCGGGTCAGCAAACTGCTGCCGAACATGCTATTCCCGAGAAGGGGATGGCCGATTCTGGTATTTCAGGATATCCATATGATCCGGCTGCCGAGAGGGTGCCCGGGTGCATTAGCCGCCCCGACCGAGACCCCGAAGAGATCGCAGGCAGGGGCCCGGGTTCACGCGCGGGCTGTTGCAGCGGGGAGGGAAAAGGAGATATGACGGCACCGTATATGAGGTTCAAAAGCGCGGAGACGGACGGTAACCGATGGAAGGAGACGATATCATCGAGGTGCGAGACCTCGAACACCTGTTCGGCGACTTCGCGGCGGTTCGCGGCATCAGTTTCACGGTCAGGAGAGGCGAGATCTTCTCCTTCCTCGGCCCGAACGGTGCGGGGAAGAGCACCACCATCAACGTCCTGACGACCCTCCTCCCTCTTCAGAAAGGCAGGGTACACGTGGCCGGATACGACGTCGCACGAGAGGCCGGAAAGGTCAGGAGTGTGATCGGCATCGTCTTCCAGGACGACGTGCTCGACCGGGATCTCACCGTCCAGGAGACGATGGAGTTTCACGGCCGGCTCTACAGCATCCCCCGCGACGAGCGGCGGCGGCGGATCGACGACCTGCTCCGGGTCGTCGAACTTGAGTCCAAACGGGACGAGCGGACGAAGAACCTCTCCGGCGGGATGAAACGGCGGCTCCAGATCGCTCGCGGCCTGATGACCCGGCCGGAGGTCCTCTTCCTGGACGAGCCGACGCAGGGGCTCGACCCCCAGACCAGGATGCGGATCTGGGAGTACATCCGGGAAGTGAACGGGGCCGGGACGACGATATTCCTGACGACCCACTACATGGAGGAGGCCGACCTCCTCTCCGACCGGATCAGCATCATCGACGGCGGGAAGATCATCGTCTCCGGCACCCCGGAGGAACTGAAGAACACCCTCGGCGAGGACGTCGTCTACCTGGAGACCGGGGACGACAGAAGGGTCAGGGATGCCCTCTCGGGGATCGAGGAGATCCGGTCGGTCACAAATTCGACCCGCGGTCTCTCGATCGCGATCTCCGCCGACGGAAGCCAATGCATCCCAAAAATAATCGATGCGGTGCGCAGCGCCGGGATCGGGATATCGAGCGTGAACCTGAAGAAACCGACGATGGACGACGTCTTCATCCACTACACCGGAAGGGAACTGCGCGATGATACGGGGGCGTGAACGGGTGGCATGGGAGTTCCTTACCGTCTACTGGCGGGAGATGATCCGGTTCGTCAGGTTCAGGGCGCAGCTCTTCTCGTCGCTCCTGCAGCCGGCGCTCTGGATGGCGTTCTTCGGCGTCGCGATGTCCTCGAACCTCGACCGGTTCGCCTCCGCCATCCCGGCGCCCCCCGGCGTCATCCCCCTCGACTACCTCACCTTCATGGCCGCAGGGGTGATCGCGATGACGACCCTCTTCACGAGTCTCTTCGGCGGGATGAGCCTCCTCTTCGATAAGAACTGGGGGCTGATGCGGGAGATGCTCGCGAGCCCCATGCCCCGGACGCACATCATGTTCGGGGTCAGCCTCTCGGGGATGACGAAGTCGTTCATCCAGGTCTCCATCATCATGGCCTTCGGCCTCCTCCTCGGGGTGCAGTTCTTCCCGGGGTACTCGGCCACCCGGATCGTCCTCTCGATCCTCGGCATATTCGCCTTCGTCGCCGTCTTCTCGCTCGGGTTCCTCCTCTTCTCCTCCGCCATCTCGATGCGCCTCGAGAGCCCCGAAGGGCTGCAGGGGATCATGACGCTCCTCACCCTGCCGCTCTTCTTCGTCTCGAACGCCCTCTACCCGATCCAGGCGTTCCCGCCGCTCCTGCAGGCGCTCTCGGTCTATAACCCCCTGACCCACCTGGTCAACGGGATCCGCTACTTCGCCCTCGGAAGCGACTTCTTCGCCGTCGGCGCCCACTACACCTCCACCACGGCCGACGTCCTCGGATCGTTCGCGTACCTGGCTGTCTTTGCGGCGGTGATGTATCTCCTTGCCCGCTGGACGTTTGAGAAGGCGGTTGTGACATAGGGATAATCTCCCGTGAAGCCGAGTGGATGACCATGCAGCGAACCGTCTACGCGGTGCTGGCCCTCGCCGTCGTCCTCTCCGGGTGCGTCGGGGTGCCGGGCCCCGAGACAACGGAGGAGTTCAACCGGACGGTCACGGTGGCGCCGGAGAGCGGCATCGTCGTGATCAACCGGGACGGGAACGTGGACGTGAGCGTCCGGGAGGGGGGGACCGTCGCCGTCCATGCGGTCAAACGGTCCATCTACGGCCAGGGGGAACTCGACAGGGTCCGGATCGAGGTGACGGAGGGCGATCCTCTCCGGATAGAGACGGTGCACGACGGGGTGAACCCGCGGGCGAGCGTTGACTATACGATAGAGGTACCCGCCACCGTTCTCCTGCAGAGGGTCGAGAGTTCGAACGGCGGGATCGATCTCGCAGGGGTGCGGGTGAACGGGACAGATCTCAGGACATCGAACGGCCCCATACGGGTCGGCGGCGCTCCCGGCGGGGATATCACGGCAGCCACCTCGAACGGGCCGATCGAGGTCCGGGGTCTTGCGGGCTACGTCACCGCAATGACCAGCAACGGCGGGATCACGGTGGAGGACTCCGGGGGGGTTCTCGGGTTGCAGACCTCGAACGGCCCTATCTTGGCCGATATCCCTGCTGTCCGGGGCGACACGGTGATCACCACCTCAAACGGCCGGATAACGCTCTGGTTCGCGGGGGACCTCGACATTCGGGTGGTCGCCACCACCTCAAACGGCAGGGTTACGGCAGACGATCTCCCGCTCCTGCTCGACGAGTCGTCCGGGACCCGGATAGCGGGCACGCTCGGTAGCGGGGGGCCGACGATCGCCGTCACCACCTCGAACGGGAACATCGGCCTTGAGGAACTCCGGTCCCCGTAACCTTTTATCCGCACGTGACCAACCATCGAACATCCATGGACCGCCCGCACCTCCTGTATTTTACCGTCGAGGGGATACCCTGCGCTCTCCCGCTTGCCGATATCCGGCAGGTCGTCGGCATGGTGGAACTCCGGCCGGGGCCCGGCAAACGCCGCGGGGGAGCGGGAACGATGAACCTGCACGGCAGAACCGTCCCGGTCTACTCGCTCCGGAGCCTTCTCGGGCTCGCCGACCGCCCTCCTCTCCCCACCGACGTCCTCATCATCGCTTACCCCCCCGGCGAGTGCGTGGCCCTCTGGGCGGACGGAGTGCGCGGGGTGCAGGAGAGTCCGGTCGAACTTCCTCCCGGCGCCGCCACCCCTCCCGGCGCGCTGCTGACCGAAGAAGGGGTGATCGTCATCTACGATCTCGGCGCGTTCCTTGCAGCGGAAGAGACCGCGCAGTACCCCCTCCCGCCCGGCACGGCCGAGACCGGGCGGCCGATATCGCCTCACGACGCCGAAAGGGCCGGCGCGATCCTCGCAGACCGGGCGCGGGCGGTTGCACGGGCAGAGGAGGGAGGACGTGAGACTCCGTTCTCGGAACTTCTCACATTCAGGCTCGCCGACCAGGAGTACGCCATCAAGACGCAGTACATCCGCGAGGTCTTTATCATGCAGGAGGTCACCCCGGTTCCCGGAGTTCCCGACTTCATCGTCGGGATCTCTGCCGTCAGGGGCGAGATCATCTCCATCGTCGATCTCCGCGCACTCTTCTCGATCCCAGAGCAGGGCCTGACCGACCTCAACCGGGTCATCGTTCTCACCGACGGGACGGTGACGTTCGGAATCCTCGCAGACTACATCACGGACATCTACATCCGGCCGACCGACCCGTTCACCCCTGTAGAGCCCGGCACAACGCCTATCGAGCAACGTTACCTCCTGGGTGTCATAGATGGAACGGTGATCGTCCTCGACGCGGCCGCGATCCTCGCCGACCCCGCGATGGTGATCGACCAGACGCGGAAATAAACCGGAGATATACGCCCATTACGGGTAACGGAAGCCCTGGGGCGTCATTAACGGAACGGAACATTATTTAACCCCGGATGTGCATCACTCTATTAAGTCGTCGTATAATAGCGAGTGGAACGGGAGTAACGTGTTCGCATTTTTTTCAGACATGAAGGTCGGGACGAAGATCCTCGTCATCTGCTTATTTCTGGCGATCATCCCGACGCTTGTGCTCGGCATAGTGGCATATAGCAGTTCGAGCGGTGTGATCAACGATCAGATCGAGACGCTGCTCGAGACACAGGTGCACGATGCGCGGGGATGGACGAACGACGTCTACAAACTGACGCGCAATAAGGTGAACAGCGACCTCAACGTCCTCCGGGAGAACTTCTACGCGCGGGGCACCCCCGAGGTCATCGACGGGAAACTGACCCTGGTGGACGGGGAGAGCAACCCGTATGTCATCAACGACAACTTCGAGATCGTCGACCAGGTGCAGTCCCTGGTCGGTGGGGCGGCGACGGTATTCCAGGTCTATGACGACAACGCCATCAGGGTCTCCACAAACGTCATCGGGACCGACGGCAGCCGGGCGGTCGGGACGGAGTTGACCCAGAACGTCTACGACGTCGTCGTGAACCAGGGGGAGACCTACTACGGGAGCAGGGATCTCTTCGGCAAGCGTTACGTCACGGCGTACGAACCGATAAAGGACAGCCGCGGCAATATCGTCGGCGTTCTCTTCGTCGGGACGGAAGAGCAGGAGACGCTCGACGTCGTCAAATCAAGCCTCAAAGAGACGATCATCGGCCAGAACGGCTATATGTTCGTCGTCGACAGCAACGGCCAGCTGCTCGTGCACCCGTCCCAGGAAGGGGAGAACGTAGCCGCCGAGGATTACATCCAGGAGATGATCGAGAATAAGGTCGGCACCATCCGCCACCAGGTCGATGGAACGGATATTATCGACGCCTACACCTACTTCGAACCGCTCGACTGGCACATCGTCTCGCGTGCCGAACTCTCCGACTTCACCGGGCCGATAGACACGATCAGAAACACCATCGTCATCGTCGTCCTCGCATCCATCGCCCTCGGCGTCGCCATCGCCATCCTCTTCGGCCGCTCGATCTCTGAACCCCTGCAGCAGGTCGTGCTGATGCTCAATGAGCTCCGGAGCGGGCACCTCTCCGCCCGGCTCAACATCAAGCGGCAGGACGAGATCGGGGTCATGGCCGCGATGATGGACGAGTTTGCCGGCGACCTCCAGACGAACGTCGTCGGGAAGTTGAAGAGTATCGCCATCGGCGAGTACGTCAAGGAGTTCCCGGTCGCCGACGAGGGCGACGAGATCCGCCCCGCGCTCGCGATGATGGTCCAGTCGCTCGACCACCTCCACAAAGAGACGCTCAAACTCACCGACGCCGCCCGGGCGGGCGACCTCTCCATCCGCGGCGATGAGAAGGCGTTCCGCGGCGGCTACCGGATGATCATCGCCGGGTTCAACAAGACCCTTGAGTCGATCACCGAACCGGTGAACGAAGCGATGCGGCTTGCGCGATTCTACGCATCTGGTGACTTTACCGCCCGGTTCGACGAAAAGATCCCGGTCGCCGGCGAGTTCGTCGCCTATCGCGATGCCCTCAACACCATCGGCATCGAACTCTCGCGGCTGATGAAACTGATCAGCGAGGAACTCTACGAGGGTGTCTCGGTCCTCTCGCTTGCTTCAAACGAGATCCTGGCAGTCACGACCCAGCTCTCCACCGCCAGTTCCCAGACCGCCGCAACGGTGAACGAGACATCGGACTCGGTCGAGAGCGTCAGGAAGAAGACCGAACTGGTGAACCTGAAGACGAAAGGCGTCTCTGAGAAGGCGATACGGGCGCTCGACGTCTCCAAAGACGGCCAGAAGTCCGTGCGCGAGATCCTTGAAGGGATGAACCAGATCCAGCGGGAGATGGACATCGTCCGGATGAACGTCATCCGGCTCTCCGAGCAGAGCCAGGCCGTCGGCGAGATCATCGCGACCGTGACCGACATCTCCGAACAGTCGAACCTGCTCGCGGTGAACGCCTCCATCGAGGCTGCAAAGGCTGGAGAGTTTGGGAAAGGGTTTGCCGTCGTCGCGAACGAGATCCATAACCTCGCCGAACAGTCGAAGAAAGCGACGTCGAACATCCGGGCCATCCTCACCGACATCCAGCAGGGGATCTCCTCGACCGCGGTCTCGACCGAGCAGGGGATACGGTCCGTCTCGGATGCGGTCCGGCTGACGAATAATGCCCAGGAGGCGATAGAGGTGCTCGCCCGGTCGATAGCAGACTCCTCGCAGGAGGTCATCGAGATCGCCTCCTCGATCCAGACCCAGGTCTCCGGGGTCGACCAGATCTCGCGCGCGATGGAGAACATCCGGGATGCGGCGCAGAAGAATCTCGAAACTACCCGTAAGGCGGAGAAGACCGCCGAGGACCTGCACGAGCTCGGTGCCCGCCTGAAGAGGATCACCCAGCAGTACCGGGTCTAGCACGACCTGCCATGACCGGACCGGACGACGTATTTCGTGCCCGTCTCCTCGAAACGTTTCGCGAGGAGGCGGACGGGCACCTCGGAGAGATCACCGAGGGATTGATTGCGCTCGAGAAGGCCGGGCCGACGCCCGGACTGGTCGAGCAGATCTACCGGACGGTCCACAGCCTGAAAGGAGCGTCGCGGGCGGTCAACCTCCGGGAGATCGAATCCATCTGCCAGAACATCGAAACCGTCTTCTCTCTTGTGAAGCGGAGCGAGTACTTCCCGGGAGCGGACGACTTCGACCTCTTCCACCGGGCAATCGCGGTCATAAAGAGTCTCCTCCGGGGAGAGCGGCCCGAGACCTCGCCGGCGGAGATCAACGCGGCGCTCCGGGCCATCCCTGGAGGAAAGGAGACGGCCCGGGGCATCCCTCAGAAGGAGAAGACCGCCGGCCCGGGTCCGGCCCCCGGGGGGAGTCACGCGCCCGAGACGCCGGGGCCCTACAACGGCGGCGAGCAGGGAGCAGACCGGGGCATGGTGCGGATCGCCGCCCACAAACTCGACCGGCTCACCGCCGGGGCCGACAGCCTCCTCACGACCCGGCTCTTCATCACGCAGAGGATACGCGAGCTCGAGGAGATGCTGACCCGTTTCTCCCTCTGGCAATGGAACTACTCCCAGGCGTTCAACGACCTGCAGATGATCAGCAGGAGAGCCTTCGGGGAGGGAAGGGCAGCGATCCCTCACGACCTTGTCCTGCCGCTCCAGCGGGCGGTCGAGTTCCAGGAGTACAACCGCGAGTTCGTAGCCGGCCTCCAGCACGACATCTCCATGCACCTGCGTTCGATGGAGATCAACAGGTCGACACTCGAGACGAGCACATCCGAGATCTCCGACCTCGTCCACGACGCCGCGCTGCTCCCGACGTCAATCATGCTCGCTCCCTTCTCCGTCTTCGTGAGAGAGTTCTCCCGCACCTCGGGAAAATCCGTCGATCTCACGATCGAGGGGGGCGATATCGAGGTCGACCGGCGTATCCTCGATGCGTTGAAGGATCCCATCATGCACCTGATACGCAACAGCATCGATCACGGCATCGAGAGCCCTGAAGCCAGGAGAGAGCAGCAGAAACCGGTCATGGGCACCGTGCGGATCCGGGTCTTCCACCGGTCGGGGAGCAGGGTCGGCATCGAGGTGGCCGACGACGGCGTCGGGATCGACAGCAGCTCGATCCGGAGGACCGCCGTCGAGAACGCCGTGATCACGGAGGAGGAGGATAGAGCCCTCACGGACAGCGAGGCGATCTGGCTCATCTTCCGCTCGGGGATGACCACGAGCCGGGTCGTCACCGATCTCTCGGGGAGAGGGCTCGGGCTCGCGATCGTGGAGGACACCGTCTCCCGTCTCGGGGGAACGGTGACGGTCTCCTCGACCGTCGGCAGGGGAACGGCGATCACCCTGACCGTCCCGGTGAGGGTGGCCACCCTCCGCGGGCTGCTCGTTCGCTCTGATCGGCAGGCCTACGTCCTCCCGATGCAGCAGGTGAAGCAGGTTCTCCGGGTTCGCCCGGACTCCCTGCCCATATCGAAGGGGCGACCGACGATCTACCTCGCAGGGGAGACGATCGAGGTCATCCGGCTCACCGAGGCTCTCGGCATCTCCCCGTCCGGCCCCGCCAAGGAGGAGGACCGGCCAAAACCCCTCGTCATCATCGCATACGGGGCCGGGCAGATCGCGTGCCTGGTCGACGAGGTGATCCGGGTGCAGGAGATCGTCGTCCGGCCGCTCGGCAGCCAGCTCATCTCTGTCCGGAGGATCGACGGGGCCGTGACCCTCGGGGACGGACGCCTGGCGCTCGTCCTCGATCCACTTGAACTGATCCAGGACGCGATGCAGGCGGAGCGGTCGGTTCCTGCACCCACGCTCCCGCAGGCGGCGCTGCAGCGGGTCCTGGTCGTCGACGACTCGGTCACGTCACGCGCCCTCCTGCAGGCGATACTTGAGGGGGCCGGATATCAGGTGGAGACCGCTGTCGACGGGATCGACGCATTCGCAAGGCTTAAGCAGCATGAGTTCGATATGGTCGTTTCAGATGTTGATATGCCCCGAATGAACGGTTTTACGCTCACCGAGAAGATACGGGCCGGAGGCGGGCAGGTTGCCGCTACCCTGGTGATGCTGGTCACTTCGCTCGGTTCACCGGAAGACCGGGAGCGGGGAACGGCGGTCGGGGCGGACGCATATATCGTCAAGAAGAACTTCGAAGCGGAAGAGTTTCTCCGGATAGTCCAGCGCCTGCTGCGCCGCCGCGAGAACGAGAGAGAGGAGCGATGACATGGAAGAGAAACAGAAAGGAAGAACGAAGATGAGCGTTCTGGTGGTAGAGGATAGCAGGACGCAGGCCGAGTTCATCCGTTACGTCCTCGAGACGGAAGGGTATGACGTCACCCTGGCAGCCGACGGCACTGAGGCGATACGACGGATGAAAGTCGATATGCCCGATATCGTCCTGACCGACATCATGATGCCCGGGATGGACGGGTACGAACTCTGCCGCCGGATCAAGCAGCAGAACCCGGATACACCCGTCATCATGGTCACCAGCCTCTTCGATCCCGCCGACGTGCTGAAAGGGCTTGCATCGGGAGCGGACAACTTCATCGTGAAACCCGTCGACCCGGAGCACGTCCGCTCCCAGATCGAGGCCGTCATGCGGGTGCGGGAGATCCCCGAGCCCGAAGATTTACCCGCTGAACTGGAGATCCCCTTCGCCGGCAGCACCTATACCATCGCCGCAGGACGACTCAAGATCTTGAACACCCTTCTCTCGACGTATACCATCGCGGTGACGAAGAACACCGAACTCCAGGAGGCGCAGGAGCAGCTGCACTCCGTGAACGAACAACTCCAGGAGGCCGTAACGGATCTCTCGCACAGCAACGAGAGCCTTGCCGCTGAGAACCAGGAACGGCGGCGCGTGGAGAAAGCGCTCGCGGACGCCAACCGAAAACTCCAGCTCATGGCGAGCATCACCCGCCACGACCTCCTAAACCAGCTCGCGGCGCTCTGGGGGTATCTGGATCTCGCCCAGGTACTGCGCGAGCGGGAACCGGAAAACGCGTGGCACCACGTCGATAGCGCTGCCGAGATGGTGAACCGGATCAACAACACCGTCCGGTTTACGGCCGAGTACCAGAAGGTGGGGTCGACGGCTCCGACCTGGCAGGAGATCAGGACGCTTGTGGAGCGGTCGAAGAACTACATCTCGACGGGTAAGATCACCCTTGAGAACGCCGTTCCGGCGGGGGTGGAGATCTTCGCCGACCCGCTCATCGAGAAGGTCTTCTCAAACCTTATCGAGAACGCGCTGCGTTACGGGGAGACGATCACCACCATCACCTTCAGCCTCAAACAGGAGAGAGAGACGTACACCCTCCTCTGCGAGGATGACGGGGCGGGGATTCCTTCCGACGAGAAGGAGAAGATCTTCACCTACGCGCATGGCATGAACACCGGGCTTGGCCTCTTCCTTGCACGGGAGATCCTGGCCATAACCGGGATCACCATCCGTGAGACGGGGACCCCGGGGAGCGGAGCACGATTCGAGATCCTCTGCCCGGCAGCGACGATCCGCGCTCCCGGCCGGCAAACCGAATGACCGAGAACGATAACCGCAGGTTCCCCTTATGAAGATCACCGACATCCTGACCACGTTCGTCGCTGATGCGCGCAACCGCGCCGCGCTCATCGCCGGGCTGGCCGCACTGACCCTCGGCGGGAACCTGCTCGCCATGGTCATCGGCACACCGGAGGGCCTCCTTCCCCTTCCCACCCTCCCGCTCACCATCCCGATCATCCTCGCGAGTTACTGGTACCCGCGGCGGGGCATCCTCTTCTCCGTCTGCTTCGGAGCGGTCTACGCCGTCACGACCTACTTCCTCTCCCCGCCGGACCCGCTGCTTGTGTACACCATCCTCCTGCGCGCGATCCTCCTCGTTCTCATCGGCGGCGTGGTCGCGTTCCTTGCAGCGAAACTCCGTGAGTCGGAGCAGCAGATGAACCAGATCATCGAGTTCCTGCCCGACGCGACCTTCGCCATCGACCGCGAGGGAAGAGTCATCGCCTGGAACCGCGCGATCGAGGAGATGACCGGGGTGAAGAAAGAGGCCATGCTCGGCCAGGGGAACCATGAGTACGCCGTGCCCTTCTACGGTGAGGCACGGCCGGTGCTTGCAGACCTTATCCTCCACGGCGATCCCGAGACCGGGTACCCGTCGGTCAGGAAGGACGGCGACGTCCTCGTCGCGGAGGTCTACACCCCTCTTCTCAGGGGCGGGCGAGGGGCGCACATCAGGTTTGCGGCGACCGCGCTCCTCGACCGGCAGGGAAAGGTCACGGGGGCCATCGAGTCCATCCGGGACGTCAGCGACGAGGTGATGACAGAGGCCGCGCTGCAGAACGCCGGCCGCCAGTTGAGCACCCTCACGGGAATCCTGCGCACCGACCTCGCGAACCGGCTCGCGGTCCTGTACGGGCATCTCTCGCTGGGCGTGATGAAGTTCGACGATCCCGCGGTACTCTCCTTCATCGACGACCTGAACAACGCCGCAAACGGGATCCGCCGACAGATCGAGATCTCCCGCGAGTTCCGCGACATCGGGACGTCGCCGCCAGCGTGGATCCCGGTGCAGCAGGCCGTCAGAAAGGCGGCCGGCGGCCTCTCTTTCGGGGGCGTCTCACTCGATGCGTGGACGGAACGCCTCGAGATCTTCGCCGACCCCCATCTCGCGACGGTCTTCACCCATCTCTTCGAGAACTCGCTCGCTCCGGCGACGAAGGCGGGCAAGATCGTCGTCACCTACCACCTGCGCCCGGAGGGGTGTGCCATCATCGTCGAGGACGACGGGACCGGCATTCCGGACGCGGAGAAGGAAGGACTTTTTGCGCAGAAGACGGAGAGTTACGGGCACGGGCTCTTCCTCGCCCACGAGATACTGGCCATCACCGGGATCGCGATCCGCGAGACCGGAACGTTCGGGACGGGAGCGAGGTTCGAGATCCTGGTGCCGTCCGAGGGATACCGGGTGGTGTGAGGTGATCGGGATGACAACGGCTGTAATTACAGGAAACGGGACGGCGACATCAGGAGTCCGGCCGGAGGTTCGTGAACTGACGAGCGCGGAGTTCTCCGCTGCAGACGAGGTCTGGCGCGATTACCACGGCACAACCGGCGATCCCGCGCGGGACCGGATCTTCGCGGTCTTCCTTGCAGGAGAGATCGTCTCTCTCGCCCGGTGCAGGAGGCATCCTGACGGCCTGGAGGTCGACGGCGTCTTCACGCCCGATGCCTCCCGCAAAAAGGGGTATGCCCGTGCGACGGTGACCGCCCTGGTCACGGCCTGCCACAACGACGACCTCTACATGTACGCGGTCGAGAGCCTCGCCGGGTTTTACGCGGGGTTCGGGTTCGTATCGATACCTGAACGCGACCTCCCGCCCGGTATCCGGGAACGCTACACCTGGGCGGCGGGGAACATGGAAGGGGCCGAGGTCCGGCCGATGTTCAGGAGAGCCGGGTTGTAGTCCGGCCTCACGCTCCGCCGCCGCGCTCCTCGAAGTAACGTAGCGCCTCGGGGACCTGCTCCCTGATCATCCGCAGGAAGTAGTTCGTGAGGTCGGGATCGGCCACCAGGAACGAGTGCTGCATCGCCCGTTCGGTCTCGCTGGTGAGGCCTCCCCCCCGGTCTATCTCTGCCTTGATCTCGTGGACGGCGTTATCGACCTCCTCTTCAGTCTCCCACTTCAGTACCGATATCGTTCTTGCCATTGCTCTTCACCTCACGGTCCTGCCGTATGGGGAGGGGTTCTATTTCAGGTTAACCCTCGCTGGATTGAAAAAAGGTCAGACTTCCCCCTGATCGAGGGGCATCTTTTCGGCTTTCTCGCTGACGAGCGCGCTGTTCCCGGCGGGGTCATCGAGGATGACCATGAACGGGAAGGCCACCTCCCGTGCGGCGGCGATCGTCTCCGCCACCTTGAGTGCGGCCGCCCGTTCGTCTTCGTTCTCGGGGTTCGCGAGGATCGTCTCCAACGCCTGCTCGAAGCGGTAGAGGACTCCTTCGATGTTGGTGACGAACCCCTCGCAGGCGGTGCCGGGTTCGACCCGAAGACCGAGTTCCGGGATCTCGATCGTCCCCGTCGTGCTCCGCGCAACCCGGATAGCGAGATCGCCGGGCTCCTCCACCCGCACCGTCCATCGGACGGGGGCGCCCTCCCCGAGGATGATGGTGTCGGTGTGCCGGTAGCCGCAGGCTTCGCAGGCGATTGCCACGAGCAGGAGGTCAGGGAAGTGGGGGATCTCAAGATGGTGATGGACGATCCGGATCTCGTTCCCGCAGGCGGGGCAGGTTCCCGGATGGGACTCCTGCACTAGAAGCCTCCGCCGATCTTCTCGCGGGAGACCTTGACGGACATCGGCGTGATGACAACGTACTTCTGCTCGCCGAGGCCGACGATGTCGCCGTTCACGTCCTTTGCCACGTCGCGAAGATCTTTTAGGACCCGCTCGAACGTCACCTTGTCCATCTTCAGTCGCCCGATGTCGACGATGACGATGTTACCGTTGTAGACTTCGTCTTTGACACGGGGTGTATCTTTGAGATCGGCGATGGTGGCGATCTTGATGTACATGGATGCCGGCTCTTCGTTGCCCGATCCCTCATACGAGGCGAGATCGAGCTCCATGTAGTCCTCTTCGTTCCGGGCGGGACTTTTGCCGAGGATGCTGTCAAAGAGTTTTTTAACCATAGAAAAAATGAGGAATGAATTTTATTTAATGGTATCTATTATTTTCTTCGTCAGATCTCCAGGTTCCAGAGATCGTCCCCAACGTAGTGGACGCTTTTGACGGACTTACCCTTCTCCTGCCGCTCCATATCGGGCGCATCCAGGAGCGCAATCCCCACGGCAAGCGGTTTTCCGTGCCGCTCCTCGACGACCTGCACAGGGTGCCCCGCACGGACATCCGGCGAGATCGATACGATCCCGGGGCGCATGGCATCCGCGCCGTTTGCAACGAACCTGACCGCGCCGGAATCAACCACCACCCGCCGCTCGGGGATCGGGTGCTCGACGAGACCCCGCAGGGTCGGGAACGCCCATTCGTCGGTCCCCATCAGGAGGGGCTTTTTGTCGACGAGGTAGATCCCAACGGGGGCATCCGTCTCCACCCGCTCGATCCGGTCCGACCGGAAGTGGTCTGCGGATACCCCGATCTCATCGGTGAGCCGCTCGAGAAGTTCACTTATCTGCGATTTCCTGATAACGTGGCGCTTTTTAACAGTAATTTTTGGCATGTCTCGAAACCTCGGGGTGCGCTGACGTTCGCGCAGCAACGCGGTTATATTTAAGTAGCTTCCTCACTCAAATATATTACTCCAGAAAGGACGGCAAAGGGTAATCACATGACGCCAAGACCGTTAGATATTTTAGATCAGGTACTGAATCGTCAGCCCGTCATCATCAGCCTGAAAGGTGGGAGGGAGATCCGGGGGATCCTCCAGGGATACGACGTTCACATGAATCTGGTATTGGACAGGGCTGAAGAAGAAGTGGACGGCACGGCGCAGAAACTCGGCACGTTGATCGTCCGCGGTGACAATGTGATCTACATTACCCCTTCAGTCGAATAACATTAGGTGAGAGAGCATGTCAAAAGGCACACCATCGATGGGTAAACGCCAGAAGCGCACTCACATCGCCTGCAGGCGATGCGGCAAGATCTCGTTCCATGCACAGCACAAGGTCTGTGCGGCCTGTGGATTCGGCAAAAGCCGGAGGATCCGCAGTTACCGCTGGACGGAGAAGAAGGCAAAGGTACCGACGCATTAGAGTTGTATCATGTGTGGTATCGTTGGCATCGTCGATGCTGGCGGTGTCTCGTTTCCGCTGTACTACGCCCTGTACGCTCTCCAGCACCGGGGGCAGGAGAGCGCAGGGCTCTCTACTTTTGAAGGCACGACCCTCCATACGCACAAAGCACAGGGGCTCGTCGCTGAGGTCTTCAACAGCCAGACCCTGCAGGATCTGCCAGGGAATGCCGGAATCGGACACGTCCGCTACCCGACAACGGGATCAAAAGTTCCTGAGAACATTCAGCCGTTCAATTTCCGGTACCGGGGGCTCGATCTCTCGATCGTCCATAACGGCAACCTGGTCAATACCGCTGAACTCCGTGAGGAGTATGAGCGCCGGGGACAGATCTTCTGCACCACGACCGATACCGAAGTCATGGGGAGCATCATCGCCGAGGCGCTCCGGACCTCGAAGAGCATGGAAGATGCCGTGCTCCTCTGCATGCGGCGGCTGCGCGGCTCCTACGCCACCGTGGCCCTCCTGAACGATACCGTATACGCCTTCCGCGATCCGCTCGGCATCAAACCGCTCTGCATCGGAGAGCTCGACCACGGCTACATCGTCGCGTCGGAGAGCGTGGCGATCGATGCGCTGGACGGCACGTTCGTCAGGGACGTGCGTCCCGGCGAACTCGTCCGGATCGACGAGTCCGGGCTCACCTCCACCCAGATCGCGACCGCGAACCGGAAGGCGTACTGCATCTTCGAGTACATCTACTTCGCCCGTGCCGACTCGGTGATGGACGGGACGCTGGTCTACGACGTCCGGCGGCGGATCGGGCAGAAACTCTACGGCACAAACCCCACCGAGGGAGACACGGTCTGCCCGGTTCCCGACTCCGGGATCGCGTACGCCGCAGGCTACGCCAAAGAGTCCGGGATACCGTTCCTCGAGGGGCTGATGAAGAACCGTTACATGGGCCGGACGTTCATCATGCCGACCCAGCAACAGCGCGAGCGGGCGGTCCGGATCAAACTCAACACCGTTCGGGGAAATCTGAAGGATAAACGGGTGGTGCTCATCGACGACAGCGTCGTCCGGGGGACGACCTCCCGCCGGATCGTGAACATGATCCAGGATGCGGGGGCCGACGAGGTCCATCTCAGGGTCGGTTCTCCGCCGATCATCGCCCCCTGCTACCTTGGGGTGGATATGGCCACCCGCACGGAACTTATCGCGAATGGCCGGGATGTCGAGGCAGTGCGTAAAAGCATCGGCGCGACGTCGCTCACCTACATCCCGCTCGAAGACCTGGTGGAGGCGATCGGGTGCGGCGAACAGAACCTCTGCACCGGATGCCTGACGGGATGCTACCCGGTGGAGATCAACGGAGAGAAGAGCTGCCACGCAATCGTGGATTACGGAGCCGGCACCCACCAGTCCGACCTCTCGACCTTCAAGGCCGGGAAGGGACAGACATAGGCGGTCGTTCCGGATCACTCTTTTTTTTTCGGCACGACCCTGAAGAGCCCATACCTTTCTGCGCGATTTATTGCCGCAATGCCAGGCGTCCCGGCCGAAAAAACCCTCCGGTGCAGGAGAACAGATAACAAAATAATTGCAAAAACGCGGGAATGCTTCTCATAGCGAGGGATGGATTTGAACCATCGATCTACGGGTTATGAGCCCGCCGGGATATCCTGACTACCCCACCTCGCTTCTGTCCTGTGAGGTATATAGATTGTATTTTGAGGGATATATATCTTTGTGCCTCCCGAATCGGCGATCTCGATGACGGCGCCCGCCAGAGAGGGCTAATCATTTAATATGAGCGAGCGGCATACTTCGTCATATGGATGAAGAGAGGCCGCTTGACGACGAACTGCACCGTATCCGGGAAGAACGTCTCCGGAAACTCGAAGAACAACTGACGGGTACGCCCGGCGGCGTCATTGAGATCGCCGACGGCGCGCTCCAGAAGACCCTCGGGGAGCATCCGGCCCTGGTCGTCGACGTCTGGGCGGAATGGTGCGGCCCCTGCCGGATGGTGGCCCCGGTCGTCGAGGACCTTGCGCGTGAGTTCGCCGGCAACGTGACCTTCGGCAAGTGCAACGTCGACCAGAACCCCACAATCGCAGCGAGCTTCAGCGTAACCGCGATACCCACGCTCCTGTTCTTCGCGAACGGCATGCTGGTCGACCGGGTGGTCGGGGCGCTCCCGAAAGAGGCGATCAAGGCACGGGTGATGCGGGCGTTCGGCACCGACTAGAGGTGCGCGCCCTGCCGGTACCGGAGCCACTCGGAGAGCCGTGCGGCCATGACGAAGTCGTTTCTGGAGAGCCCGCCGATGGCGTAGGTGTACCAGGCGACATCCACGAACCTCGCGGCGTGGATCCCGAGATCCGGGAGATGGTCCTCCCGCGCGGCAAACGTGGCGATCTCGTTGAGGAACGCCACCGCTTCGGCAAACCCTTTGCAGGCGAACCGGGCGGTAAGCCGCCCGTCTTCGAGCGACCAGTCCGGGACTTCCGGCAGGAGGTCGGCGATCTCCCGCCGGTTCAGCGGTGCTGTATCCGCGACATCGGGGACGATCGCCTCAGACGAAATATCCATGGTGATCCCTCATCGGAGAGGAAGAAAAAGGTTATTCTTCAAAAAGCCCGGAATGTGGATTTTGTTCCCCCTCCGGGCCGGAGGAAGACGGGTTCAGCGCAGCTTCTTTACCAGGAACGCGACGTTCTCGGCGAACCGCCGAACCGTCTTCATCCCTTCCTCGTCGTTTACGGCCTCGCCCGGCGTCCTCCCGAAGACCATGTTCCAGTAGGTCGAGCCCGGCACGATCATGTCGTTTATCAGGTAGAACATCAGCAGTTCCTGGAGCGTGGCGGTATGTCCGCCCCGCCGCGCCACGGCGATCGGGCCGCCCACCTTCCGCGAGAGGAAGGAGTCGGACGCCATCGAGACCATCCCGATCCGCTGCAGGGCCGCCGTGACGTCGCCGCGGGCGGTGCCGAAGTAGACCGGGGTTCCTACGATGAACCCCCCGGCCTCCCGGATCTTCTGGATGATCTCGCCCAGGTCGTCGTCGAGGGCACATTCCCCACTGCTGCAGAGCCCGCAGGCGGTGCAGGAGAGGATATGCTTCCCCGCGAGCGTGATGGTCTCGGTCTCGATACCCTCGCGCTCGAGGACTTCTGCGCACACCCCGAGCACCTGTGCGGTGTTCCCCCGGGGCCGGGGGCTCCCGCAGAGCAGCACAACTTTTCCTGCCATCTCACACCTCGATCAGCCGGTAGGCCTCTTCCCCGAGGCCGATCCGGGCGGCGTACTCAATCTGGTACCCGGCGTCC
Source organism: Methanobacteriota archaeon (assembly GCA_023393455.1). GTDB lineage: Archaea > Halobacteriota > Methanomicrobia > Methanomicrobiales > Methanoculleaceae > Methanoculleus. The sequence goes on from JAEWLJ010000013.1 coordinate 139,910, forward strand.
GTGTAGTCCCAGACCCCCTTGAACTTGTCTTCCCCGGGGGCGTGGTTCGCCGCAAGGTGCGTCCGGGCGAGCCCCTGCTCGCTGTTGACGAGGTCGAAACTCGCGCGGTCGATCGCGACCGGGTCGGTGGAGGCAAGGATCCCGATGTCCGGGACGATCGCCGCATCGCTCCAGGAGACGCAGTCGCAGTCCGGGGTGATGTCGAGGAGGAAGTTGATGTAGCCGACCCGCCCGGGCTTACTCCGAACAGCGCCGAGGGCGTACTCGCAGAGCCGCTCCAGGAACGGTCGGATCTCCGTCGTCCAGTCGAAGTCGATCGCCCCTTCGGGGCAGGAGCGCACGCAGTCGCCGCACCCGACGCAGTGCTCCGGGTTGAACTTCGCCCGCCCGTCGACGACCATTATCGCCGCCTGCGGGCAGACCAGGGTGCACATGCCGCACCCGATGCAACGCCCGCTCTCCAGGCACGGCCGGGCAGCATGCTGCTCCGCCTTCCCGGCGGGCGGGGCGCAGCCCATCGCCAGGTTCTTGATCGCGCCGCCGATCCCGGCGGTGTCGTGTCCTTTGACGTGCGAGAGGACGAGCATGCTGTCGGCGTCGAGGATGCTCCCCGCGACCCTGACCCGCTGGAAGTGCTGCCCATCGACCGCGACCTCCCGCCAGTACCCGCCGGTAAGACCGTCGGCGATGATGACCGGGGCTCCCGAGACCGCGTAGGCGAACCCGTGCTCGATCGCGGTGACGGTGTGCCGGACGGCGTCGGCCCGGCTCCCGGCATAGAGGGTGGCGGTGTCGGTGAGGAACGGGTGCGCCCCCCGTTCTTTCACCTTATCGACCACCTGCCGGGCAAAGAGCGGGTTGAGGTAGGTGTCGCACCCGCGCTCCCCGAAGTGCAGTTTGACGGCCGTGAGGTCATCCGGCCGGATCGCCTCGCCGAACCCGGCCGCATCGAAGAGGCGGCGGATCTTTGCGGCTTTGCTCTCGTGCGGACCCCGTGCCCTTAAGGCGGCGAAATAGACGTCTGCCATCGATCGATGCTCCCTTACGGGTACTCTCTGGCTGCCGGAGGATAAGAATTGCGCCGGTCTCACCGGTGCGGTGAAGGCTCAAAAAAGAGAGAGGGGGAGTCCTCACCGGATATCCACGTCCTTTAGCCGGACGCCGGGCTCCTCCGTCACGATGCCGACCACCCGGGCGTCGGGGACGATCGCCAGGATCGCGGCGACGCTCCTCTCCGGGGCGACGAAGGCGTAGCCCATGCCCATGTTGAACGTCCGGTACATCTCCGCGTCGCTGATCTTTCCGGCCTCCTGCAGCCAGGAGAAGATCTCGGGGACCTCGAGGGGGTCGGTGAAGGAGAATCCGTAATCGCTGAGCCGCTTGAAGTTCAAGAGGCCGCCGCCGGTGACGTGGCACATCCCGTGAACCTCGCAGGCCGCCGTCACCAGGAGGACCTCCGAATAGATCCGGGTCGGCGTCAGGAGCTCTTCGCCGAGAGTCTTTCCGTTCGAGAGACGGGTCTCGTAGGACCCGCAGTCCTCGACGACCGTGCGGGCAAGGGTTAAGCCGTTGCTGTGGATGCCGCTCGAGGGGACCCCGACGATCACGTCCCCGGGAACGATCCCCTCGCCGGTGACGACCTTCCCCTTCTCCTGGACGCCGAGACACGTCCCCGCGAGGTCGAGGCCGTTCACGAGCCCCTTGAGGGTCGCGGTCTCGCCGCCGACGATGTTCATGTTCGCGAGGCGCGCTCCTTCATTCAGTCCTTCGCCGATCTGGGCCATCTTCTCGGACGAGAGGGCGTCGGTCGCGATGTAGTCGACGAATGCCACGGGCTCGAGGTTCATCACGTAGAGGTCGTTGACGTTCATCGCGATGCAGTCGATCCCGACGGTGCTCCAGTCGCGGAGGGCGTCGGCGACGAGCATCTTCGTGCCGACACCGTCGACGGCGAGCGCAAGGACATACGGGTCGAAGTCGACGAGGCCGGCGAAGTGCCCGGCCTTCCCGACCATCGGGAACGCGCCGGATCTCTGGTAGGCAAGGGAGTCGATCAGCGCCCGGACCGCCTGTGCTTCGAGGTCGATGTCGACCCCGGCCTCACGGTAGGTATGCTCTCCGGCACGGCAGGTATCTTCGTCCGAGTTCTCCGAGAGCCGGAACTCGTCGTGCAGCACCTGCAGAGCGCGTTTCCCGTCTCCGCCCTTCACGACGAAGGAGACGTTCACCTCGCTTGAGCCCTGCGAGATCATCATCATGTTGATACCGGCCCGGCCGAGCGCCGAGAAGATCCGGCCTCCCGTTCCCGGTGTGCCGGCCATCCCCGCACCGACGACCGCGACCGCAGCGACGTCCCGGTCGTAGGTGACCTCGCGCACGACACCCTGCTTCACGATCGGGTTGAGGGCGGCGACCGCGGCCTCGAGGTGCGACTCGTCGATGATGAGGGAGATGTTTGCCTCGCTTGAGCCCTGCGAGATCATCATGACGTTCACCTCGCGCTCGGCGAGCGCCGAGAAGATCGTCTTCGCCACGCCGGGACGGCCGACCATCTGGGCGCCGTTGATGTTGACGAGCGCCACCTTCTCGATCAGGGCAAGAGCCTTGACCACCCGCTTCTCCTGGTGCTTGTCCCGGAGGACGAGGGTCCCGGGGACCTCGGGCTTGAACGAGTTCTTGACCCGGATCGGGATGTCCTTCTGCATCGCAGGTTCTATCGAGCGCGGGTGGAGGACCTTCGCGCCGAAGAATGAGAGTTCCATCACCTCAAGGTAGGAGATGTCGTCGAGCACCCGGGCGTCCCTGACGATCCGGGGATCAGAGGTCATCACCCCGTCGACATCCGTCCAGATCCAGACCTCGTCGGCATCGATCCCGGCGCCGACGACGGAGGCCGAGTAGTCGGAGCCGCTCCGCCCGAGGGTGGTGACGACGCCCTGCTCGGTCGCTCCCATGAACCCCATGATCACCGGGACGGTATCGGCGAGCAGCGGGGCGACCCGGGCACGAATGTTCTCAGCGCTCACCGGGAGGGCACGGGCGTCCCCGTGATTTGTGGTCGTGACGATCCCGGCCTCGGCGCCGTCGAGGACGACCGAAGGGATCCCGTGCTGCCGGAGGGCAGCCGAGACGATCGGGGCGGAGAGCCGTTCCCCGAAGGAGATGATGTAGTCGCGGGACCGGGGCGTCAACTCCTTCAGGGTGTGGACCGCGGTGAGGATGTTCTGCAGCCGGGTGAGCCGGTCATCGATGATCGCGGTCACCTCGCGGACGTGGTCGGGAGCTGCTCTCTCCAGGAGCCGGATGTGCCGCTCACGTATCGCCGAGAGAGACGTCTCGAACCGGGGCTGCTCCGTGCTTGCCATGACCTCGTCGGTCACCGCGATGATCTGGTCGGTGACACCCGAGCATGCCGATACCACCAGCGCAACCTCGTCGCCCGCGCTACGATGCGATTCTACGATCTTCGCGACCCTTCCGATACAGTCGGTCTCCCCGACGGAAGTGCCGCCAAATTTCATTAAAAGCCTCATTCTGGCTCACTTGTCCCCTGCAATTACTTTATGTTATTATACAACGCACCGACTAATAAGATGCATGTAGACGAGATTGTGGACGCGCACGTGCTGGTTGTCGGGAGCGGCGGCGCCGGAGTGCGGGCTGCCATCGAGGCTTCCCGGTACGGCGGCGTGGTCATGGTCTCCAAGACCATCGCCGGCAAGGGCGGGTGCACGACGATGGCGGAAGGCGGCTTCAACGCCGTGTTGCGCGACAGGGACTCGGTCGACGTTCACCGCGAGGATACGCTGAAGGGCGGGGCATACCTGAACGACCCGGCCCTCGTGGACGCGCTGGTCCGCGAAGCGCCGGAGCGGATGGCCAACCTCGTCCGGTGGGGCGCGGTCTTCGACGTCACGGACGAGTGCCGGGTCGCGCAGCGGCCGTTCGGCGGGCAGCGGTTCCCCCGGACCTGCTACGCCGGCGATCGGACCGGCCACGAGATGATCATGACCCTCCTCGACCGGCTGGACGCGACCGATACGCACCTCTACCAGGAGGTCTCGGTCATCGACCTGGTGAAAGACGAGAACGGCGCGGTAGCCGGTGCGATTGCTCTCGACAGAGACGGGGAGATCGTGCTCTTCCGCGCGGACGCGACGGTGCTCGCGACCGGCGGGGGGACGCAGGTCTACGATATATCGACGAACTCCGCCGCCGGGACCGGCGACGGGTTCGCTATGGGTTACCGGGCGGGGGCGGAACTGATCGATATGGAGATGGTCCAGTTCCACCCGACCGGGGCGGTCTACCCCTACGACGCCCGCGGCCGCCTGGTGACGGAGGCCGTCCGGGGCGAGGGCGGTATCCTCGTGAACGCGCGACGGGAGCGGTTCATGAAGCGCTACGACCCCGACCGGATGGAACTCTCCACCCGGGACGTGGTGGCGCGGGCGATCGCGACCGAGGTGCTGGAGGGGCGGGGGACGAGCCGGGGCGGGGTCTACCTGGACGTGACCCACCTCTCCGCGGAGACGATCGAGAGCCGGCTCCCGGTGATGCTCGAACAGTTCCTCGCGTTCGGCGTCGACATCCGGCGGGAGCCGATGGAGGTCGCCCCCACCGCCCACCACATCATGGGCGGCCTCAGGATCACCCCGGAGTGCCGGACGACCCTTCCGGGCCTCTTCGCCTGCGGTGAGGTCGCCGGTGGGGTGCACGGCGCAAACCGCCTCGGCGGAAACGCTCTCGCGGAGACCCAGGTCTTCGGGAAGCGGGCCGGGGAGTTCGCCGGGAAGGCCCCCACCCGGAGCGGCCGGCTCGACGAGGGTCCGATCGACGAGAGGCTCCGGATGCTCGAAGGTTTCTTCGAGGGGGCGGCGAATCCTGCGGACGTCCGAAAGGACCTGAAACTCACGATGTGGGGCCAGGCCGGGATCTTCCGCAGCGCCCCCGACCTCCGGACGGCGCTCGGCCATATCCGGCGGCTGGAGGACCAGCGGCTCTGCGCCGCCTCGACCGCGAACCTGCTCGAATGCTGCACCGTCCGGAACATGTGCACCACGGCGTCCCTGATCGTCCGGTGTGCCCTTCTCCGGCCGGAGAACCGGGGTGCGCACGTCCGGCTGGACGCGGAGGTGGCGACCGAACCGGCGAAGTCACCCTTCGGCCACACCTACGTCTCGCTCGCCCGTGAGGGGATCGAGCGGCGGGAGGTGGCGGCATGAAGACGATAACGCTCCGGGTCTCGCGGTTCGACCCGGCCATGGATACGGAGCCGCACTTCGAGGAGTACGTCGCCCGGGTCAACGAGGGCGCCCGGGTGCTCCACGCCCTCCACGCGGTCCGCGACGTCCACGACCCGACGCTCGCCTACCGCTACTGCTGCGGGTCGGGACAGTGCGGGAGCTGCGCCGTCCGGGTGGATGGGACGCCTGTGCTCGCCTGCATGGAAGAGGCCCGCGACGGGATGACGGTCGAGCCGCTGGAACTCCCGGTCTTGAAGGACCTGATGGTCGACCTCGAGCCGGTGATCGCGAAGATCGCCCGGATCTGCCCGGCCCCGGACGCAACGCTCCCGAAGCAAGACGAGATCGAGGCGATCAAGCCGCTCCGGGACTGCATCGAGTGTTTCTGCTGCGTATCGGCCTGCCCGGCGCTCCAGGTGACGGATTTCGCGGGGCCGACGGTGATCCGGCAGGAGATGCGCCTCGCTCTCGACCCCCGCGACTCGGGCGACCGAATCACCGATGCTATCGAGAAAGGGCTCTTCTACTGCACGACCTGCAAGCGCTGCACGGAGGTCTGCCCGAAAGAGATCGATATCCCGGGGAAGGCGATCGAGAAGCTCCGCGAGATCGCGAACCGCCGCGGGCTGACCCTCCCCCGCCACCAGGAGGTGGCGCGGCTGATCGAGGAGACCGGCCGGAGCGTTGAATGGACGCAACCGACCTTCCTCGAACAGGTGCCTGAGGTGATCGAGCCCGACGGCCCCGTCCGCGGCGAGGTGGGGTTCTTCGTCGGGTGCATGTTCAACGGCCGGGTGCCGCAGACGGCGCTCGATGCGATGGAGGTCTTGAAGCGCAACGGGATCCGGGTGATCGTCCCCCACGACCAGGTCTGCTGCGGGTCGCCGCTGATCCGGACGGGGCAGACGGCGGGTGTCCCCGACCTGAAGCAAAAGAACATCGAGGCCTTCACCCGCCGGGGGATCACGACCGTGATGACGATCTGCGCCGGGTGCGGGGCGACGCTGAAGAACGATTACGATACGCCGTTTGCGGTCAAAGACGTCACGGAGGTCCTCACCGGGTACGGGATCGAGCCTCCGGCGAAGCTCGACGTCCGGGCGACCTACCACGACCCCTGCCACCTCCTCCGCGGCCAGGGGATCAGCGAGCAGCCGCGGACGCTGTTGCGCGAGGCTGTCCGGGAGTTCGTGGAGATGCCCTCCCAGTGCTGCGGGGCCGGCGGCGGCGTCCGCTCGGGGATACCGGAGGAGGCGAAGGCGCTCGGGGCGAAGCGCGACGAGGCCGTGAAGGCGACCGGCGCGGACGTGGTGGTGACGGTCTGCCCGTTCTGCGAGTTCCATATCGCCGACTGCACGGACGTGCCCGTCAAGAACCTGGTGACGGTGCTGCTCGAAGGTTACAAAAAGAAGGACGCGGAGCGGAAGGGTTCCGCGTAAACACCGGGATACTCTTTTTACCCGGCGAGCGTCCGGTACCAGACGTTCATGCTCTCGAAACCGCCGCAGATGTTGGTGTTGTTCGTGAGCGTCCCGGCCCAGGCATACCCCGCCCGGGCAAACGTGGCGTTGATCGGGTACGAGAGCGCCCGGGCGATGGTGAAGGCGGTCTTCATCCCGGCCGCCCGCATCTCCTCCTCCATCCGCAAAAGAAGGAGGGACGAGAGGTTCCGGCCCCGGAAATCCGGGTGCACGGCGAAATCGGTCATCTCGACGTTCTCGTCCTCGCGGTAGATCTCCGCCGAGGATGCCGCGGCAAGCCGGCCTTCTTTGGTGCGGACGACGAAGTAGCGGTAGTCCCCGGCCATCGTTTCCCGCAGGTAGCCGGGATCGGCGATGGGGAACGGGTAGGTCGCAAAGACCTCGCCGTAGAGCGCGGCAAGGTCGTCGGCGTCGTCCTCCGCCGCAGGCGCATACTTCCAGCCCGGCGGGAGGGCGGCAGGGCGGCGTTCGTCGGCCTTCTCCCGGACGGCCGCGAGGACCGCGGCGGTATCGGCCGACTCCTGCCTGCGTTCTGAGTCAAAGAACTTCGCCGCGAAATACCCGTCCTCCCTGCCCCGGAAGAATCCCGGAACCCGCGCCTCGACGACGTAGCCCCGGGCGATGAAGAGCGAGAGGACGGAGGCAGGCACTTTTGCGAATATCTTCGTGTAGCACTCTCTCTCTGCGAGCCCATCCAGATCGTCCAGGATCCCGGGGAGGTCAGCAGGTGAGAGGTGCATCACGTAGATGCGGTCGCTCACCCGCCCGTGCTGGACGAGGGTGCCGCCGATCGTCGTGACGGTATCAGGACTCATTTCTCCGCTCGAACCGCTCGGTGTTCTCCGGGACGAGCGCCGTCGTCGGATCCTCGCCCGAGAGGAGTTTGACGATCCCGACCGCTTTGGACTCGTCCGCGCCCTCGAGTTTGAGGTACTGCCCGCAGGTTGCGCACTTGCGGTCGCACCAGACCGGCTCGTAGGAGTCGGGCTCGCGGTAGGTGGTGATCACCCCTTCGAAGTTGCGCAGCACCACCCGGTTTGTTGCCCACGAGATGAGGTACTGGGGCATCACCGGGATCTTCCCGCCACCCCCGGGAGCGTCGATGACGTAGGTCGGAACGGCAAACCCGCTGGTATGCCCGATGAGGCTCTCGATGATCTCGATCCCCTTGGAGACCGGGGTGCGGAAGTGGGTGAGCCCCTCGGAGAGGTCGCACTGGTAGAGGTAGTAGGGGCGGACCCGGTTCCGGACGAGTTTCTGTACCAGAGTCTTCATGATCCGCGGGCAGTCGTTCACCCCCGCCAGGAGGACGGTCTGGTTGCCGAGCGGTATCCCGGCATTGGCAAGCCGTGCAAGCGCTTTCTGCGACGAGGTGGTGATCTCCGCCGGGTGGTTGAAGTGAGTGTTCACCCAGAGCGGGTGGTGGCGAGCAAGCATCGCGACGAGGTCCTCCGTGACCCGGTAGGGGAGGACGACCGGGACCCGGGTCCCGATCCGGACCACCTCGACGTGCTCAATGTCGTCGAGTTCGGTCAGGATCCAGTCGAGGTAGTCGTCGGGGAGCATGAACGGGTCGCCCCCGGAGAGGAGGACGTCCCGGATACCAGGGTTCTCCCGGATGTAGTCGAGGCTCTCGATGACCTCGGCCTCTGAGGGGATGGAGTCGACGTCCCCGACCTTCCGCTTCCGGGTGCAGTGCCGGCAGTACATGGCGCAGACGTTGCTGACCAGGAAGAGCACCCGGTCGGGGTAGCGGTGAGTGATGCAGGGGGCGGGGCTGTCGGCGTCCTCGGCGAGCGGGTCCGCCAGATCGTCGGGCTCGACCTGCAGCTCCGCCGGCGACGGGAAGCACTGCATGAAGATCGGGTCGTTCCAGAGGTCCTTTGCATCGATGAGCGAGAGATAATACGGTGTTATCCGAAGGGGGAACCTGTTCACGGTCTCCTCCAGCGCCTGCCGTTCGTCCTGCTCGAATGATACACCGAGCAGCCTCTCGAACGTGGAGATATCGGTGACCGCATGCCGTACCTGCCACTTCCAGTCGCGCCAGACGTCAGCGGCGGTACCTGCATCGATCCTCTCTGCTATCTCCTGCTGGTTGGTTGATAAAATGGTCATTTGCAGTTCCTCCGGGTCACAACTGTACAGCCAACCATATATAACAGGATCGATCTCCCGTTTACGGGCCCAAAAAGCCAAACAGAGGCCTAAAAATCAGGATCGTGGGAAGGAGCATCCTGCCCCGGAGAGTGTCAGTCCTGTCCCTCTCCCCGTTTCAAGAGCATCATGCTCGTGAAGATCCCGGAGAAGACGACCTGCATCCCGGCGAGGAAGAGGGCCAGCGCCCAGACGGCGTTTGCAATCTGGAAGAGCGGGCCGAACCCGGTTGAGGCCCAGTCGCGGAGGATGCCGAGCCCGACGAGGCCGCCGGCGGCCATCAGCAGGACGCCGGCGAGGAGCTCCCACTCGAGGCTGTGGTAACTCATGAGCCGGGAGATGAACGGGCCCGCCTCGCCGTAGCCCTGGACGGCCGAGTAGACGGCGATGTTGATTCCCGCAAAGAGCGCCTGGAACCCGCCGACGAAGAAGAGGGCGGCGAGGATGAAGGAGTGGATGAACGAGGTCTCGACGCCGCCCCGCAGGGCGAAGATGACCATCAGGAAGAACCCGAAGACCGTGAAGAGCAGCCCGGGAACGGTGATGAACGGGATCGGGCGGTAGAGGAGCATGAACCGGACGTGCCGCCAGCCGTCGGTGAAACTCTGCAGTTTCGAGGGGGCGACCCGGGCGGAGTAGGTGATCGGGACTTCGTCGATCCGGAGATTGGCCTTCGCCGCCTCGATGATCATCTCGCTTGCAAACTCCATCCCCCCGGTCTTGACGTTCATCCGTTCGAGCGCCTCCCGCCGGAACGCCCGAAACCCGGTGTGTGCATCCGAGATCCGGATGGAAAAGACCCGGTTCAGGAGCCAGGTGAGGAAGGGGTTCCCCACGTAGCGGTGGAGGGCGGGCATCGCCCCCGGCCGGATCTCCCCCCGGAGCCGGGAGCCGAGGGCCATGTCGGCCCCGGCATCGAGCAGGGCGAGGAGTTTCGGGATCTCAAGGAAGTCGTAGGTGTTGTCCGCGTCCCCGATGACGATGTACTCCCCCCGGGCACGCGCGAGCCCCGCGAGGTAGGCGTTCCCGTAGCCCCGCTTCTCCGGCCGGACGACCGTAGCCCCGAGGTCCCGGGCGATCGCCGCCGTCCGGTCGTCGGAGGAGTCGGCGATGATGATCTCGCCGTCGATCTCGAGATCGGCAAAGACCGTCCGGATCTTTCTGATGCACTTGCCGATGGTGGCTTCCTCGTTGAGGGCCGGGAGGACGACGGAGAGGGCGGGGGTATCCATTTTCTGGAATAGTATCGGGCTTTCGCCGTATAGAGTGTATCGATTGGAGTGTGGGGTTTGGGGGGCCGGCACCTATCAGGATTCTATGTCTGCTGCGGAGAGCATACCCGTATCGGCAGAAATCTATAACCAGATCCTGGATCTCAGGCGCCCGGACGAGACGCTCAACGATACGCTCGCGAGATTGGTGGAGAGCGTTAAAAAACAACGACCCACTGATGATATCGAAGAAGCCATGGTTCGCAATGAGTTCGTGAAGTTAGACCTGTGACATTCCGCCTCATGGTGGATAAGCGTGCGCTTGATTTTTTAATTTTCTCTCGATGCCAGAGATCAACGGGTTATCAAAGCCAAACCGAGAATCTTACGGGAGAATCCCTATCCCGGTTCGGATGGGGACAAAGAGAAACTCCACACCAATAAAAAGCGTGAATCGTACCGACTCCATATCGCACGTACGTTCACCGTAATCTACAATATCAATTCGGACGAAAAACTCGTTTATATCACCCACATCATGCCCATTGAAAAGGCACATCGAAGATACGGGCGCATTTGAACTCCCCGGCGGTAACCGGGACACGAGGTAGAACAGCCCGAGTGTTGTGTTGAATAAGTCCGGTCACCCGACCACAAACGTAAAGATGACGGGTGCCCAGACCGGACCACCGGCGCTTACCGACGGCCTCAAGTGGGTCGTTGACTAGAAAGTAGTATACTTATGGGTCAACGTTCCTTTGTGAACCGGGAACGTGAACTGCAGTTCCCATCCAATTATAGCGCGGAGACCCCGCCTTCAACCGGGGAGAGGCAGCCCCGTCAGAGAGGAGTTACCGGGTAGGTTCGCTATCGAGCATCTCCTCGACCACCCCCGGGCGACATTCATCGAGGGAAGCATCACCGACCTCGATCTGCTCGTGGAGACGTGATGGCCCGGGAGGCCGGAGCGACGGGAGGATCTCCTCCCGGTTCACTCCAGCGCGCAGTCGTCACTCCGGGAGGAGGCGGTCCCGGAGTATCATCCGAACCAGATCCCGGTACCGGTTTACGATCGGAAGGTCGTCCTGAAGCACCCCGTAGACTTCGTCCAGGTTCAGCCGGCAGTAGAGGTGGACCAGAACATTCCGAAAGCCCGCGAGGTCTGAGAGCCGGACCGCGAGGTCTTCCGGGATCAGCCCCCCGTCACATAAAATCGCGAAACTCTCCCGGTAGGTCTCGGGCCGCCTGGAGCTGGAGGCCGCGACCAGGTGGTTGGCGATATCGATCGATGCCTGGATGCTGACGAGGAGTGCGTGCAGCACCATGTTTCGTTTGTCCCGGTCGGTCCTGAGGTCTTCAAGGGTGATGGATCGGTAGCGTTCCCAGTCCAGAGCTGCCTCGTCCAGTTCCCGGAGGTGACCGAGAACCCCTTCGTCCATGATCATTCTCAGGCCCTCGTGAGCAGAACCCGGTCGAACCAGTCGAGCGTCTCCGCATAGTCGAGATACCGGGAGAGCACGCCTGCCTCGTACCGGACCCTACGCTCTCTGTCGCGGGAGAACACGAGTCTGCCGCTCTTGATGACCTCGTACTGGAAAGAGACCGGGGCGGTGTTGAGAATCTTCACGTCAGCCTCAAAGCGGTAACAAAACCCCCGTTCGAGCTCCCGCTCGACCCGCCGCGCGAACCGCATCGCCTGGTAGGGGGCGGGCTCGCCGGTGACAAGGATTGCCACGTCCACGTCGCCGAAATCCCCCTGCGAGAACGTTCCGAAGACATACCCCACCTCTATCTCGTCAAACCCGGCGAGGATCATGCGGATGGTGCGGAGAACCTCTTCTTTCTCTCCGGCTTTTAGCAGGTGGCGGCGTCTCATAGCATTGTATCTCTTCCCGCATCGCATATCATTCTTTCCAGCTTATTTGCCGGGGCATACCGGACACTCCTGAGGATGTACGGCGCGAGAGCCGGCTTGACGGTATCGCGGTCGACGAGGTCGACTCTCTTCCTGAAGAGCTCTTCAAGGAAGAACTTGAAATCCATATACGCATCAAACGAGCGTCCTCCCTCCTCGAACTCGATGAGGATATCGAGATCACTCTCTTCGCGCTCTGTTCGAAACCCATCGGGTTTCTCAAACTCCGCTCTTTCAGGACGTCGTTCTCCGGAGCGTCGTTCCTATCGGGACATCGCACCCTTCAGCCAGTCGCGTTCCAGAGCGTCGTTTCCCCCCGGACGAAAGAGCCAAAGAGCCCGATCCGCCGGATGCCGAGGCTCCTGATCCGCTCCCAATGCTCCGCCAGCGTTCCGAGGATGCTCTCAGCCGTAAGACTCGCACCTGGCGGTGCTCGCGCTCCGGTCCTCGCACCTTTGGTGCTCATGCTTACTATGTTCGCACCTCGAAGACCTTCGGTCTTTTCGAACTCCGCTCCGCGAAGCGTCGTTCCTACCGGACCATCGCGCATACCCGATCATATTTCTGTTACCCGCCGATCAGGATAACGCTTTTCCCCGGGTTTGCCGGTCGCGATGAGGGAAGGGCACAAACGCTACACCGGGGCGAGAGATGCCCGGCAACGATCCACCTGATAGGCACACTGCTCCCGACCGGCGACAATGAGTCATCTTTAACCATCCCAGAGCCCAATTTTGACTAACGAACCGGAGGATTACGAAACGATGCGGATAACTGTCGTCGGCGGTGGGTACGTCGGCCTGGTCACGGGGGCCTGCTTTGCCGAGCTCGGGCATACGGTCGACATCGTCGAGATCGATGCGGGGAAGGCGGCGGCGATCAACGCGGGGCGCGCCCCGATCCACGAGCGGGGACTCGATGCGCTCCTGGAGAGGCATGCCGGGAAGCGGCTCCGTGCGGGGACGGACTATGGCCCGGTCGCCGACGCGGATATCTCGTTTGTCTGCGTCGGAACCCCGCCGGCGGCCGACGGGAGCGCCGACCTCTCGATGATCGCCGCGGCGAGCCGGTCGATAGGAGAGGCGCTCCGTGGCGGGAAGGACTCGCACACCGTCGTGGTGAAGAGCACCGTGCCGCCGGGGACGACGGCGGGCCTCGTCGTGCCCGCCGTCCTCGAACGCTCATGCCGGGACGATATCGGGTTTGCGATGAACCCGGAGTTCCTTCGCGAGGGGCGTGCGGTGGAGGACTTTCTCCACCCCGACCGGATCGTGATCGGGAGCCGGGACGATCGCTCCGCTGATATGGTTGCTGCCGTCTACCGGGGGCTTGCGGCCCCGGTGGTCCGGTGCGGGCTCACCTCCGCGGAGATGATCAAGTACGCCTCGAACGCCCTCCTCGCGACGAAGATCTCGTTCGCAAACGAGGTGGGGAACGCCTGCAAGCGCCTCGGGATCGACGTCTACGAGGTGATGGAGGGCGTCGGGATGGACCACCGCGTCTCGCCGCACTTTTTATCCGCCGGTGCCGGGTTCGGGGGGAGCTGCTTCCCGAAAGACGTCGCGGCCCTCGTCAGCCTCGCGGAATCGCTCGGGGAAGAACCGTCGCTCCTCCGGTCGGTCCTCGACGTCAACGACCGCCAGCCGCTCCGGATGGTCCGGCTGCTTGAGGAGCGGATCGGCGACCTCGCGGGGAAGCGGGTCGCCGTCCTCGGCCTCGCCTTCAAGGAGAACACCGACGACATCCGGGAGTCCCGGGCGATCCCGGTCATCGCCGAACTCCTCCGGCGGGGAGCGACGGTCGCCGCCTACGACCCCCTCGCGGCGGCCCCGATGCGGCGGGTCTTCCCCGGGATCGACTACGCCGCCTCGGCCGCGGACGCCCTCCGGGGGGCCGACGCCTGCCTGGTGATGACGGAGTGGCCGGAGTTCTCCAATCTTAACGGGGAGTTCGACCTGATGAGGACCCGGGTCGTCATCGAGGGGCGCCGGATCCTCTCCTGCGACGGGAAAGAGGGGATCTGCTGGTGAGCGGGAAAAGGTACTATGAGACGGCGCCACCGTCGTCGGATACTTCTCCAGAATCATTCTTCCTCCAGGTTCCGTGAATCGATGCAATGTTCGTTATCCTGTGTGGTCGGTAATTACCCGAAGGTCTCGAGTCGATGCTTCGCCACTCTCGCACGGTCACACCTTCCGGAGAGCGGAGCCTATCCCGAAAACGGCGCGGCTCTGATCGAGTTTGTTCCAAAAGCCCCTGCCGGGGGGGGACACCCGCTCCTGCCCCCGGGAATCGATTAACCCGAGCCGCGCGGGGGAGGTTCCCCTCATACCACCCGGTTACGGGCATGTGGCCGCCAAACGGTAAGGGGAAGTCCATCTATGTAGCGGTCATGTCTCCGGCCGGACCACCGGCGCTTACCGATCACCTTAAGTGATTGTTGACTACAAAGTAGTATACTTATGCATCAACAATCCTTTGTAGACCGGGCAAGTGAACTGCAGTTCCTCACCGATCGATATCATTCCCCGGTTCCGGAATGCCTGATCCTGTACGGGAGGCGGCGCGTGGGAAAGACGACGCTCCTTGCCCGATTCCTGCAGACTGCCCCGGGATTTTATTTCCTGGCCTCAGAAGAAGGGACGGCAAGGAATGTCCAGGATTTCTCCCACTATGCAGGGGAGTTCCTGAACGATCCGGATTTCGAGCGGAGTCGATATCCCGACTGGGAGGCGGTCATAAAGGCGCTGGTCAGGCACCGGAATTTTTCCCCTCCTCCGGGGGAGAAAGTGGTGATCGTCATCGATGAGTTCCCCTACCTCATCGCACGCGACCGGGCCACGCCTTCCGTCTTTCAGAAGGTGTGGGACACGGTGCTCTCCCGGGAGCCGGTGATGCTTATCTTGTCGGGTTCATCGGTCAGCACGATGGAGACCGAAGTGCTCGGGTATACAAGCCCGCTCTACGGCAGAAGGACGGGGCAGTGGCAGCTGGAGCCCCTCTCCTATCCCTACCTTCGTCGGTTCCTCCCCTACGATGAGGAAGAACTCGTCATGACATGGTGCGCGATCGGTGGAGTTCCTGCCTATCTCCGTCTGTTTCGCCCCGACCGATCGTTCTGGGAGAACGTGGAGGAGCAGATTCTCCGCAAAGGTGCATACCTCTACTCCGAAGCCGAGATCCTGATGCAGTATGAGTTCCGCGAAGCAGGGAACTACATGGCCATTCTCCGCGCTCTCGCCGCGGGGTACACCTCGCTGGGCCCCCTCTGCCAGGAGACCGGGCTTGATAAAGGGTTGGTCTCCAAGTACCTTGCCGTCCTCTCGCGTATGCACCTGATCAACGACGAGGTGCCGGTGACCGCCCATGCCGGCTATCGGAGGAGACATTATCGGCTGACCGATCCCTACCTCACGTTCTGGTTCCGTTTCGTGTATCCCCGGAGGGCGGAGACCGAGACGGGGCAGAGCAGGGAGGTGCTCGCCTCCATCAGGGAAGAGATCGCGCCGTATTGCGGAGAGATGTTCGAGCAACTCGCTCTCGACCTCGTTCGCAGGGGAATCCTGTTTGACTCCTCGTATTCGCGACTGGGACGGTGGTGGCAGAAGGAGACGGAGATCGATCTCGTCGGTCTGAATGAGGCCTCCGGGGATGCCCTCTTCTGCGAATGCAAGTGGTCCGTTCTCAACCGCCGTCAGGCCCGCGGCATCCTTGCGACGCTCCGGGAGAAAGCTTCTGAGGTGAGATGGCGAAACGAGAGCAGGAGCGAACGTTTTGCCCTGGTAGCAAAGAGCATAGAAGGCAAAGAGGATCTGAGAGAGGACGGGTACCTGGTCTGCGACCTGGAGGATATCGCCCGGCTTTCGCGGGAGTACCTGACACAGATGGGCGGGTGAGAGAGGATCTTTCACACCGCATGTCACGTGATCTCCCGCCCCGATACTGACACGCTGATCTCCGTTTGATGATTATTCGCTCCCGGCCGGGGAAGAGGATGATAGCCGGGTTTGCCGGTCGCGAGGATACGTTGTTACACCGGGGTGGGAGACGCCCGGCAACGATCCACCTGATAGGCACGCTGCTCCCGACCATCCTCGTTCTGCCCTTGCCCCGGGGTTCCACCCCCCCGCACACCACACCGGCTTCGAGCACCCCCTCGTCGCCATCCTCATGGCACGGCAACCGGGGATCGGGGGATGATATCGCTCCGCTATGCCACCCTGCTCCACGACGTCGGCCACGGGCCGTTCTCTCACGTCTCCAGAACGCCGATCTCCCGATGGTCACCGCGGCGAGCAGGTCGATCGGGGAAGAGGTCTGTAGCATCCAGGTCCACGCGGGTGGTAGCCGTCCGCGTGGAATGAGATGTACGCCCCAACACAGCTCTCCGTCGGAAATCCAAACACCCATATTATAAAACATCAAAAAATCTGTATCGAATTTCCGGAACGGAGAACATCATGCAGATACCCATCGCCCAGCCCTCCCTTGCGACCAAGGAGAACGACGCCGTCCTCGCCTCCGGCACGATCTCCCGAAGCCAAGTCACCGCCGCGTTTGAAGAAGAATTCGCCGATTTTTGCGCTTTTTCCGTGAACAGCGGGACCGCCGCCCTCCACGAGGCCCGGATCGGGCCCGGAGACGAGGTGGTCGCCCCGGTCCATCCCGACGTCACCGGGGCTGGCCGGGCCTGTGTCTGCAAGACTATCGGTGGTGTGATCTGATGGACGCAGGCGTCATCGGCACCGGCGTCATGGGCAGGAACCATGTCCGGGTCTACTCCGAGCTCAAAGAGGTCGGGACGACCTACGTCTACGACCTGAACACGAAGGCCGCCGAAGAGGTCGCCGCCGCCACGGGAGCAGAGGTCTGCCGCTCGATGGAGGAGCTCCTCCGGAAGGCCGAGTGCGTCTCGGTCGTGGTCCCGACCCCCTACCACCTCCGGACGGCGGGAGAGGTCATCGCCGCCGGGGTGCACGCCCTGATCGAGAAGCCCCTCTGTCTTTCCGTGCGCGAGTGCGAGCAGTTGATCGAGCAGATCCCCGACGGGCTGACGGTCGGCGTCGGCCACATCGAGCGGTTCAACCCGGTCGTCACCGAGGTTGCGCGGGTCGTCCAAAACCCCATCTACGTCTCCTTCCACCGGCACAACCCGGCCTCGGCACGGGTGAGCGGGTCCTCCGTCGTCGAGGACCTGATGATCCACGACATCGACGTCGCCTTCAACGTCCTCTTCCCGGGGCGGGAGTACACCGTCCACGCAAGCGGGACCGGAGACGTCGCCGCGGCCCTCGCCGCCTTCGGGCGGACGCCGGTCTACCTCTCGGCCTCCCGGAAGTCCTCAAAGAAGGTCCGGTCGCTCTACATCGAGGAGGAGGACCGGACGATCGAGGGCGACTTCATGACCCAGGAGGTCTACGTCTACCGGAAACCGGAAGCCTACGGGCAGGAGAACGGGCTCTACCGCCAGGAGAACATCATCGAGAAGCTCCTGGTGAACAAGGTCGAGCCCTTAAAGATCGAACTCTCGACGTTCATCCGGGCCGCCCGCGACGGCAAGCCCTTCACGGTCACGCCGGCGCAGGGACTCTCGAACGTCCGGGTCTGCGAGGAGATCTCCCGGAGCCTTGCGGCATGAAGGTCCTCTCGGTCGTCGGGGCCCGGCCCCAGTTCGTCAAGTGCGCTCCGGTCTCGCGGGAGGTCCGGAAGGTCCACGAGGAGGTCCTCGTCCACACCGGCCAGCACTATGACTACCTCCTCTCGGAGGTCTTCTTCCATGACCTCGGGATCCCGACGCCCGACCACCACCTCGAGATCGGGTCGGGGAGCCACGGGGTCCAGACCGGCCGGATGCTCGGCGCGATCGAGGAGGTGATCGCGAAGGAGGAGCCGGAGATCGTGCTCGTCTACGGGGACACGAACTCGACCCTTGCGGGAGCACTCGCCGCGGCGAAGATGCACGTGCCGGTGGCGCACGTCGAGGCGGGGCTCCGGAGTTTCGACCGCCGGATGCCCGAGGAAGTGAACCGGGTCCTCACAGACCATTGCTCGGACCTCCTCTTCTGCCCGACGGCGACGGCTGTGCGAAACCTCGCAGCCGAGGGGGTGACCGCGGGCGTCCACCTCACCGGCGACGTAATGGTCGACGCGCTCCGGGAGAACCTTCCGCTTGCCAGAGTGCGCTCCACCGTGGACCTCCCGCCGAAGGGGTATTACCTCGCCACGGTCCACCGGGCGGGGAACACCGACGATCCCGCCGCGCTCCGGGCGATCATGGAGGCGTTCTCTCGCCTCGATACACCGGTGGTCTTCCCCGTCCATCCCCGGACGCGGAAGAAGTTTTCCGAGTACGGGATCACACAGGCGGTAAACGTCCAGCTCGTTGAACCGCTTCCCTACTTTGACATGCTCGCCCTCCTCTCCAGCGCCCGGGCGGTCCTGACCGACTCCGGCGGCGTCCAGAAGGAGGCCTACATCCTCGAGGTGCCCTGCGTAACCCTCCGGGAGAAGACCGAGTGGGTCGAGACGGTCGAGGACGGCTGGAACGTCCTCGTCGGCGCGGATGCCGACCGGATCGTCGCGGAGGCAGAGAGGGCCGGCGATGCGCCGCGGCAGCACTCCGCCCGGTTCGGCGACGGGCAGGCTGCTGCGCGGATCGCCGCGATCATCGGAGAATTTGAACCCTGAATACAGACCAGAGATCTGCCGGGTATCGAGCACGTCTGCGGCTTCCAGCGAAACTCCCCCTTGTCGGGGTAACGATTCAACCGGGGGAGTCGCCGCTCAAGGGCGAGGGAGTTCCGGAACGGCTCAGGATGGTCGCCCGGTGCGATGCAGTGCCCCTCGCCATCCGGACGCCTTGTAGCGATGGGGATCGGGGAGTCGGGTGCGACCTCACCCCCGGGACGATCGCACGGCCCGGGGTAGTTGACGCGGGATGGAGAGGTATTCAGACCTGGATACCTGCCCGGACGAGCGCCTCCTTGATGGAGACGAGCTCCTTTCTCATCTCTGCAAATTCGTCATCAAGGTGCTTCCTGGTGTCACTCCGAAGCCCGACAATCTCTTCTTTCGTCTCTCGCGCGATCTGGAGGGTCTGGTCCTGCTTGTCCAGCATCTGGTCTTGTTTGTTCAGCATCTGGTCCTGCTTGTCCAGCATCTGGTCCTGTCTGTCCAGCATCGTGTGCTGTAACTGGAGGCCCTGATCTAATTTCATATCCATGCTGTGCAGTACATTCCCGGCGTAATCCATCCGCTCGAATGTCTCCTCCTGGATCTCTCCCCGGATGATCTCAAAATCGGCGTACTCTCCGGTTGCCTCTTCCCACCTGACGGTGAACGATTTGACGGCAATGGGTCTATGTATGATATTGATCGCGTTGATGAGATCCCGGAGGTCCTGTTCGCTTCCCTCTGCAACGATCTCGACCTCCCCGTTCTTGAGATTCTTCACATACCCCGAGATATTGCGATCAAACGTCTCGTTGTACACATGCTCCCGATAGCTGACCCGCTGGACACGCCCCCGTGCCGTGGCCACAAATCGTTTCATTCAATTTCACTCTGTACGGTGGAGATAAATAGTTTCTCCAGATGACACGTCACCCTGCGAAACTCTCTCTGGGCCTTGCCTGCACCACAAAAGGGGGTGGCAGAAGACAGAATATCAACCTTGAAGACAACCTTAAGATGCATACAATGACCGAGAACCTCGCAACACTTATCCAGAACCGCGGCCCGATCCGGACGATCGGCGTCATCGGGATGGGCTACGTCGGCATCCCGGCGGCGGCGCTCTTTGCGGACGTGGCCGGAGTCGAGCACGTCTACGGCTTCCAGCGGGACTCCGCCTCTTCCGGCTACAAGATCGCCATGCTCAACCGGGGCGAGTCGCCGCTCAAGGGCGAGGAGCCCGGGCTTGAGGAATTGCTGGAGAAGGTCGTGGGCGCCGGGAAGTTCTCCTGCACCGCCGATTTCTCGAAGATCGCCGGGTGCGACGCGGTGACCCTCGCGATCCAGACCCCGTTTAAGGACAAGAAAGACCTTCTCCCTGACTTCACGCCGCTCGTCGAGGGGCTCCGGAACGTCGGGCGGCACCTCACGCCGGGGACGCTCGTCGTCCTCGAGTCGACGATCACCCCCGGCACGACCGCGGGGATGGCCCGCGAGATCCTTGAATCGGAGTCCGGGCTCGTCGCCGGGAAGGACTTTGGACTGGCGCACGCCCCCGAGCGGGTGATGGTCGGCCGGCTCCTCAAGAACATCCGGGAGCACGACCGGATCGTCGGCGGGATCGATGAGGTCAGCACGAGGCGGGCCGTGGAGCTCTACGCCCCGGTCCTCACGACCGGGGAGGTGATCCCGATGACCGCGACCGCGGCCGAGGTGACGAAGACCGCCGAGAACACCTTCCGCGACCTCCAGATCGCGGCCGTCAACCAGCTCGCCCTCTACTGCGAGGCGATGGGGATCAACGTCTACGACGTCCGGGCCGGCGTGGCGTCGCTCGAGGGCGAGGGGATCACCCGGGCGATCCTCTGGCCGGGGGCCGGGGTCGGCGGCCACTGCCTCACAAAGGACACCTACCACCTGGAGCGGGGGGTGCAGGTCCTCGGGGGCGAACTGGACTATCCTCCCGGCCGGGAGTCGCTCTACACCCTCGCCCGCGGAGTCAACGACTTCATGCCCGAGCATATGCTGCATCTGACCGAGTCGGCGCTCGGCGAGGTGGGAAAGACCCTCGCGGGTTCGAAGATTGCGCTCCTCGGCTGGGCGTTCATCAACGACTCCGACGATGCCCGGAACACGCCGGCAGAGCCGTTCCGTGACGCAGCGCTCGCTGCTGGCGCTGAGGTTGCCGTGCACGACCCCTGGGTGGACCCGGCGACGTCGCCGGACGCGCCGCCCGGGCTCTCGCGGGACCTGGACGCCGTGCTCCGAGGTGCGGACGCGGTGGTGGTCTTTGCCGGGCACAAGGAGTACCGGGGGCTCGAGCCTGCACGGGTGAAGGAACTCTGTGGGTCTGCGCACCCGGCGGTCGTCGATGGGCGGAACGTCGTGGATCCGGATGCGTGGATCGGGGCGGGGTTCGTGTACCGCGGGATCGGCCGGGGCGACAAGAACCGGCACGCGTTGCGGGAATAACACCCTAATTTTTAGTCTGAACTTTCTTCATTGTCCACCTTCTCCATTATAGTGAAATTTTAGTCGGCCCATTTACCTATGAAGTTGAGGAGACCGGCTTCTACCCAAACCGCCCCCAGGCCAGAGCAAGGGCTCGGCGGGCCAGCCGGATGCAGAACGCTGCTTCCTCTTCGCAAACGAGCGATCCGCTATACTGAACGTTGTGCCTGGCAACCCGCAGTTTATCAAAGGCGTTCAGGAGATTGACGATCTCAGGGTTGTCTCCGGAGGTATGCCGTACCGCGGTGACAAGACAGGCGTGGCTCCGCTCGACGTAACCTGCAGCATAGAGAAAGGACCGGACGCTATGGAACGCACTGTTGTACGCGGCAAGGTGAGCCATCTCGTACTCCTCGATCGCCACGTTCTTCTCCGCCGCTGAAAGGAACCTCGTTGCGGATGCGAGAGAACCGGGAATACGCTCCAACGCTTTAGGGTCGGCACGGATGAGGCCGCGGTCGACACAATCCCGCCACATCATAGTGCGGTCCCCGTAACAAGCATGTGGTTTTGCAGGACGCTCGCGACAAACGGATCGCCCTCCTCTTTCATCTGTTCCCACCGGTAGTAGGGGACGATCGTCAACTGCACCTCTCGATCGCTTTCCGCCTCCAGTGCCGGCACCCGGCCGTGATCGACCTGGCTCTCATCGCCGATGATCAGGATGTCGACGTCGCTCTGCTCATCATAGGTCCCCGCCGCAGTGCTCCCGTAGACCGCGACCGCGATGCTTCCGGGCGCGATCGCTTCGATGCCGGCCCGGATGAGGAGGAGGGCCATGCAGGCCCTCTTCAACTCCCGGACAGCAAAGGAGTCGTTGTCGAGGGAGAGGATCCTTGCGGTGCCGAGGCGCGTGGCGGTGATCAGACCGTCGCGCTCGAAGGCGTCGGCATACAATTTGACGCTTCCCGGGCTGACTCCGATCTCCCGGGCGAGTTTATTGATGTGGATCTCGCCTGTTGGGTGGGTGAGGAACCAGGCGAGGACCCGGAACCCGACGAACGTCTCGAACTCCCGGAGCATACAATATATTGAATGATTGTTCAATATATTAAACGGTTGTGGAGCACGAGCTCCCGCCCCGGAGGAGCCAGGCGAGTTCCGGGCGTCCTGGTGGTGAAGGTGATCGGAGAGACGATCCGTGAACTCGAAGACGTCGGGGTCGTGGAAGAGGGTCTGGTCGCTGCGGAGAAGAGGGAGGCATGTCATAGGAGAGTCTGGAGAAGAGGGTATTGTTAAAGGCGAGGCGTGCGCAGGTTGAAAGTGAAGAGGGGGTATTCCCCGCTTCACGCCAGTGCGCCGACGGCGTCGGCCCAGGTCTCGACCGCGGTCCGGATGGCGTCGTCCTGGTAGGACGAGATACGGACGGTCTTTCTGGTGAAAGTGACGTAGTAGTCATCACCCGACGGGTCGTGGCACTTGAGCTGAGCGTAGTAGGTCTCGCCGGGGCCGTTCCGGAGGGCATCGGATGCGCCCATCGCGGTCACAAGGGCCGCATTCGCGAGCACCTCCGCGGCGTTCGCCTCGAACGCGGCGATCGTCGGGGACTGCAGGGAAACGGTCCCGACCTTCTTGCCCTCGCCGTTGAGGAAGTTCACCTTCGCGGTGTAGTGCTCGCGGTTCTTGATGATGGGGGGAACGGTCTCGCCGGCCTTGGTCGTATACCCGACGCACCCGAAGGGGTTGTCGGTGATGACACTCTCGACGAGGGTGTTAAACGACGTTAAGTCGGCGATCGGGACGGTGAGGTCCCGGAGCGCCGTTTTGTTGATGGTAGTCTGCACGAAGTCTGCCATGGTTGGTTACTCCTGCCTGCCAGGCTTCCCGGGAATATGACAGACGATTATAGGGTACACCCGGGAGGGGATTAGCCTGACTTTATCGGGAAGGGCAGATTGGGCTTCGATTCTCTGTTATAACCCTTACGGTCAGGCTTTTTCTCTTCGGCATCCTATTGCTCTCCGGGAAGGTTACCAGGATGACCGACACAAAGACCACGCGGGAACTCGTCTACGAGACGAACCGGGACGTGAAGTGGATCTGTAAGATGCTGCAGAGAATGGAGGCGCGGGACGAGGAGTTTGAGGCCCGGATCCGGGCGCTGGAGGGCTGGCGGGCGGAGAAAGCGGGGGAGGAGCGGCGGCTCTCGACGGTCAGCGCGGGGGCCGGCGGGGTCGTCGGTGGGGTGGTGGCGGTGATCGTGAAGGTGCTCGGCGGGGGGTGAGGTGAGGAATTCCACGCCACCACCCTGCAGTACACCAATACTGGCAAGTAGCGCTCTCCGACCTGGGCTCAGCCCTGGAGCATCGGATCTCGCGCCTAGTGAGGTGCGATGACTCTGCGGGTGCAGGCAGTTAGTAGGCAGACGAGCGGAGTACAATAGATCCCGATGTCGATTGTGGCGGGTTTCGCCTACAGGGGGATCATCTGACCAGACAAAAATGGACATGAACTTATATCGACAACACCAACAATATCTCAACACACCATGCAGATGCACGACATCCTCCAGCAGAATCCGGAGATCTGGCGCCTCTTCACCTGCGCGGAGGAGTATGGCGAAACGTTCAGGGACGGCTACGACCGGTTCCCCCACTACATGAGCAGTCACCGGGAGCCCTTTGAGCCTCGCGCCTCACAGTACCTCGCCGAGCAGGGCTATCACCCCGAGTACCCCGACGGCCAGCCGTTCGCCGTTTGCCTTACCCATGACATCGACGGGGTCTACCGGTCCGCGCTCTCCAAGGGGTATGCGGCGCTCTCCTCCCTGAAGAACGGAAACTTCACAAAGGCCCTCGCGAGCGCAAAGCAGGTCCGGTCGAAGAAACTTCCCTGGTTCAATTTCTCCGAGATCATGGCCCTCGAAGAGAAGTACGGCGCCCGGTCGAGTTTCTACTTCCTCGCCCTCGCCCCGGGGGATCAGGACTACGCCTACGACGTGAGGGATCTGGAGGGAGAGATCGGGGCGATCGCCGACGCCGGGTGGGAGGTCGGGCTCCACGGCGGCCACCGGGCCTACTGCGACCCACAGGCCCTCGCGGCCGAGAAACAGCGGCTGGAAGAGGTCCTCGGCCGGCCGGTCATCGGCTACCGGAACCACTTCCTCCGGTTCCGGGTCCCGGAGACC
>JAEWLJ010000026.1 GCA_023393455.1 Methanobacteriota archaeon
GGCGATACCCGATGGGAAGCCGTTTCACCCTCTTTGCCCAGGATAGAGAACAGAGGGGAGAAACCTCAGAGGTGGGTGTTCCGACCGGGGGGTAAGGGACGTTCAAGATCTTTTTCGGGATGACCTCCCTGGCAAGTGAGCAGACCCCCGGAACCTTAACCGAGGCGGACACCGGATACCGGACGCCTGCAGGGCCGTTAGGCCGGACATGTGAAGGTTCCGGCGACGCCGGGCGTATGCTGGCGCTACAGTACGCGCCGATGGAATCGGTTACCTATCCCTCATATGTCCTGACCTTCAGCCCCGGAACGCGGGTGAAGTGACTGTCCCGTGTGACGATCTCGCCGTCGCCCGCGAGCGTGATTGCGGCAATCACCTCGTCGAAATCCCCGATCCGACTTCCCCTTGCCTGGAGTTCGGCAGCGAGGGTGCCGAAGATCCGGTAGGTCTCCTCGGTGATCGGCAGTTCGATCAGCGCCCGCGTGATCGCTTCGACTTCCCGGAGATTCGCCTGCACGGATGCTGAGAGGAACGCCCCGCGGTAGAGTTCGAGGGCGTTGATTGCGGTGGTTGCAAGGGGCAGCCCTTCTCGCTCCATCGCCTTGAGTGTCCTCATCGCCTCCGGGTCATGTCGGATCAGGTCGATGAGGAACGATGTATCAAGCGTCGGCATCGAGGTCGACCTCTCGCATCGAAGCCTTTCGCATCTCGCGCGAGGCTTCCGCGACCGAGTCAGCCAGCGCGGGGTTCGGCCCGAGTTCTTTGAGGATCTCCGAGAGTTTCTTCTTTGGCAGGGTATACTTCAGGATCACTTCGGAAAAACTCATGTTGGAGGGGCCTTTTAGCCGCGAGAGCCTCTCGTATGCGTCGTCGCTGATACTGATCGTCCTGGTTCCCATACCTGTGTATGTGTATGTGCATGTATTTAGATCCTCCCGTCGCAAGAGGATCCTTCAAAACCTCACCAGCCCCCGTCTCCCTATCAGCATCCACCCTGCGAGACAGACAACCCCGACCGCCACGTTGATCGCCCCGAGGCCGAGGACGAGATTCTCCCCGGCAAGGAAGACGAGAACCATCCCGGCGCTGCCGAAGACGAGGCCCGAGCAGTTGATCAGGGCGGATGCGGAGCCGGTATCCTCCTCCTGCTGGTCAAGCATCAGGAACGCTCCGGGGGTACGCACGGAACTCCCCATCAGGGAGGCGGGGAAGAGGGGGAGGGCAAAGACGAGCGGTCCCAGGCTCCCGAAGAGAGAGACGAGGACGCCCCCGGCGATCATAACGGCGAATCCGGATGCGACGATCGTCCTGCGGGGGATATGCCGGGAGAGCCAGAGGTAGAGGAACGGGCCGGCTATCAGGGCAATGGCGTTGAGGGCAAAGTAGAAACTGTACGCCTGCTCCGAGAGCCCGAACCCCTCCTGGTAGATGTACGACGAGGCGGAGACGAACGCCAGCGATGCGGTGCTCACGAGCGAGAATACGATGAGGAGCGAGGCGAAGCCGGGGTTCTTGAGCACCGTCCCGAGCCGGCGGACGGACTGCTTCATGGTGCCGGCATACCGCGAGGGGATGGTCTCCTGGAGGAGGAGGCCGCCGACCATCGAGACGACCCCGATGAGGGCAAGCACCACGAAGAGGCCCCGCCACGATGTGTAGGGGAGCATGAATGCCCCGAGGACCGGGGCGACGGCGGGCGAGATGACGACCATCGACTGGACGATCGCAAGGACCGATTCCCTCTTTCGCCTGTCGTAGACGTCCTTGACCATCGCGGTCGCGACCGCAGCGGCGGCGCTCCCCCCGATTGCCTGGAGGACGCGGAAGCCGGTGAGGCTCCAGATATCCGGCGACGCGGCGCAGCCGATGCTTGCAGCGATGTAGAGCGCGAGCCCGGCAAGCAGGACGGGCCGGCGGCCGTATCTGTCGGAGAGCGGCCCCCAGAAGAGCAAGCCGAGGCTGAAGAAGAGGAAGAAGAGGATCAGGGTGAGGTTTGTCTCGCTCGCAGAGACACCGAAGTAGTCCCCCATGCCGGGGAGGGCGGGGAGGTAGAGATCGGTCGAGAGCGGCACAAAGGCGGAGAGCAGTGCGATAAGGACGACAAGGCCGCGATCCCCGAGATACTTCTGAGTCTTCCGGGCGCTGCCGGGGGAGCGGTGCATGGTATCGTCTCTATCCAGGTGCAGAAATAGGCGTTTGCCCTTAGAACAGAATGCTGCTATGGGGATTCGAACCCCAGTCGCAGGAGTGAGAGTCCTGCATGATTGGCCGGTCTACACTATAGCAGCGCATTACACCAACGTGCTCTAAATTATTGACCTTTATCGTATTTAAACCTGTCTTGCACCCTGCGTTCTCCGGCCGCCCGCCGGGCCAGGCAATCTGAACCCTTTACGGGTCGGAATTTTCCCTTCGCTCCCTGATTTCCATCACAGACACCAATAAGTAGCTTCCCCGCATACGTGTATCGGCAGCAATGAGCAGTGTCGAAGAGCAGATACGTGAACTTGAGGACGAGCTCAAGAATACCCCGTACAACAAGGCGACCTCGAAGCATATCGGTCGCATCAAGGCGAAACTCGCAAAAATTCGTGATGATGCGGTAGCCCGGGCCATGGCCTCCGCGGGCGGGGGCGAGGGCTACTCCGTGAAGAAGTCGGGAGACGCCACCGTCGTCCTGGTCGGTTTCCCGTCCGTTGGTAAGAGTACGCTGCTCAACAGGCTCACCGGCGATGATATCAGCGCGACGGCGGCCTATGCCTTCACGACCGTCTCCGTCATCCCGGGCTCGATGGAGCACCGGGGCGCAAAGATCCAGATCCTTGATATCCCCGGCCTGATCGCCGGCGCCGCCATGGGCAAGGGCCGCGGGAAAGAGGTCATCGCCGTCGTCCGTTCCGCCGACCTGATCCTGGTCCTGGTCGACGTCTTCAACGAGAAGCATGTGGACGTCCTTCTCCGGGAACTCCACGACTCCGGCATCAGGATCAACCGCCCAAAACCCGATATCACCATCAAAAAGGCCGGATCAGGCGGCATCCGGCTGAACACCGTCGGCGCCGTCGACCTCGATCTCGATGAGATCCGTGCAATCCTGGCCGAGAACAAGATCGTCAACGCTGACGTCCTGATTCGTAGCGATGTCACGCAGGACGACTTCATCGACGCAATGATCGGGAACCGCGTCTACGTCCCCGCGTTCATCGCGGTCAACAAGGTCGACCTGGTGGAAGAGAAGACCCGGGAGAAGATCGAGAGCGAGTTGACCGAACGGTTCGGCGAAGCGCCGATCATGGTGTCCGCGCACAGCGGCTACCACATCGAAGACCTCAAAGACGCCATATTCGAGAACCTGGAGTTCATGCGGGTCTACTTAAAGCCGGTCGGCGGCCCCGCAGATATGGACGAACCGTTGATCATCAGGAGCCCCGCAACGATCGAAGACGTCTGCAACCGCCTTCACCGGGACTTCGCCGACAAGTTCCGCTACGCAAAAGTCTGGGGCGACTCGGCCAAACACGACGCGCAGCGCGTCGGCATCACCCATCAACTCGCGGACGGGGACGTCCTCACCGTCGTCACCCGCCGCTGATCACTTCTTCGAGGACCGGAAGCGGCGCATCGGTCTTTATCGCCGTTCCCGAGTAGTGTGCGCGGCTTGCCTGGTAGCCGAGAGCCTGCAACCGCCCGATGACACTCTCGATCCCGGCAGGAGAGAGCCGCAGGCGTTTTGCGACGACGTGGTAGTCGTAGTGGCTCGACGTATCGAGTTCCTGGCGGCAGGTCGCGAGCAACCGCGCGATCCGCGTCCCGGTTCCGGCCGTGATGCCCGGAAGTGCTTCCTGCATCGCGGCAAGCGTCGTATCGTCGTTGATCCTCCCCGTCCAGAGTGGGCCGACCGGCACCAGATCTGCGCCGCAGATCGGGCACCTCCCGGGCTCCGGGAGCATCCCTGTCATCTCCGTCCGGTAGAGACAATCCCCGCACTGCATCACGTAACCGATCCGCGCAAGCGTCCGGTCGGCCGCCGCCGCCCCATAGCGGATACGGAGGTGCAGCCGGTGGAAGTGCTCGTGCGCGTAGCAGAAGAGGGGGTCGAAGCCCCGGTCGTATTTGATCACCTCGCGCGCGACAAACCCGAGCAGCGTCCGGAGACCGACCTCAGCGTGATACTCGGTGTTTCTGGGGCGGGAGAAGTACCGGCGCATACCGGCCTTCAGGTGCGCCCCGCAGAGCGGCGCGGTGTCGGTGGCAGTGACGAAGAGGTGCTTTGCGGCGCTCCGGGCCGCGGCGTCGACGAACGGCGCCGGCGTTCCGAAGGGGTCGAGGTCGACCGTATCAAACCGCCTCTCACTCATCAGCGCGTTCGCGTCCGCCCGGGTCACCTCGGCGGCAAGACCCAGCGCCTCCACATTCTGCCGGATCAGGTCGACCGCCGTCTCGCTCCGGTCGTTGATCGTCACCGGTATCCCGACCTCGTGCGCCACCCGGAGCCCCCGGACGCCGGACGCCCCCATGGCGTCGAGGTAACTCTCAGGCCGCAGGACAGAGAGCAGGAGGATGGTAGCGTCCCGGTTCATCTCCATGCGCGAGTTATAAAAGACCGGGCCGCTTCCCGGTGGGAACTGGAGGTGAGGATCCTGTCTGGGTACAAGAAAACGGGTTCTCCCTTCGGCAACCTCGACAACGTCCATGCTTCCCGAAAAGGTGGATGCTCGATACGCTTATACCTTCTTATGTGTAATACTCTTACTCCGAGGGTATGGGCTTGTGGCCTAGTCCGGACATGGCGTCAGCCTCCTAAGCTGAATGTCGGGGGTTCAAATCCCCTCAAGCCCGTTGTTTTTCCAGATTCAACCCCGATAGACCATCGGGTTATTTATCGTCCGCCATAAAACCTAACTCTTCGATAATGAGCGCCTCCGCATACATCCGGATCACCCGCCCGCACAACGCCGTCGTTGCCGGCCTTACCGCGCTCATCGGCTACCTCATCGCCACCGGGACGCTCACGCCGCCGTCGCTCCTGCTCGCCGTGATCGTCGCGCTCATCACCGCCGGCGGGAACGTCATCAACGACGTCTGCGACGTTGAGATCGACCGGATCAACCGCCCCGACCGCCCCATACCGGCGGGGGAGATCAGCCTCGCCGGTGCAAGGGCGTATGCAGCGGCCCTCTTTGCCGGGGGCATCGCGCTTGCCACCCTGACACCGCCGCTCTGCCTTGCGATCGCCGTCATAAACTCTACCGTCCTCGTCGCCTACGCCGTCCTGCTGAAACGCATCCCCCTCCTCGGCAACGTAGCCGTCGCCTACCTGACGGCGAGCGTCTTCCTCTTCGGCGGAGCGTTTGCGGGCATCGAGGGGGTCGTCCGGAACCTCTCGCTCGCGGCGATCACGTTCCTTGCGACCATTGCACGGGAACTCCTGAAAGATGCAGAAGACGTCGACGGGGACGCGGCGGGGGGCGCACGCACCTTGCCCATGATCGTCGGCGTCCGGAGGACGGGGATCTTCGCGTTCGCCTGCGCCTGCGGCGCCGTGGTGGTGAGCCTCCTCCCCTCCGGCGACTGGTGGGGCCTCTTTTACCTCGCCGGCATCGCGGTCGTGGATCTCGTCATCCTCTTCGGGGCTTTCCGGGGCCTTCAATGCACGACGCCGCGATGCGTCCGCGAGTCCAGTGCGACATCGATCCTGCGGGCGGGTATGTTCGCTGCGCTCGCGGTCTTTGCGATCGCCGCGGTGATATGAGCGCGGGAACCCCGGTAGTTCAATATCTTCATCCGGCCGTCCCACTCATCGCACTCCCGCCCGGCCCCTCTTCACACCTTCAGTGCTCGAACTCCGTCCTCTCAGGCCGTCTTCCCCCAATGGCAATACTCACCACGGTCCACTGGATGGGAAGATACTGAAAAAGGGTAGAGTCCCGGCTCACTCCCGGGACGATGGCTTTCCCCTGGCTATCGCCATGCATTGCCCCCAGCCCGGGTCGGCGAGGTGAGGGGTCGGCGGAGACAGGCCAACAAAAACAGATATGGCCCTGCAACGTTCGAACAATAGCACTGATAATTTTATCAGGTTGTGGGCCGAGCTGTTATTCAGGAGATCTTCATGAAAGTTTACCGGCACGGGGACACATACATAGCACCAAAAGGTTCCTTTTTTGACGGAAACGTGAAGATAGACGGGAATTTCATCACCCCCCCGGAGACGCATATCTGGGGCAATATGGTCGTTGCCGGCCGCCTCGAACTCGGGCCGGGTTCGACGGTCGGCGGGTTCGTTGAGGCCGACAGCATCGTCGTCGGCCATGACGCCAGGATAAAAGGGCCGCTCAGGGTTCTCGAGACCGCCACCATCTGCGACAACGCGTGCCTCCATTCGGTCAAGGCGGGAGGGAACATCACCCTCCGGCCGGGGGTCAGGGTCGGTGCCGTGAACAGCGACGAGACGATCTTCGTCTACGGCAAGGTCGCCAGCGAGCAGTTATTCGGCAGGGCCGTGAAGGTCTACGGGGTCTGATGGATGTTTGATGCCGAGCATAGCGGCATCCCTCACCCCGTTCCAGTCCGCTATCGTCTCCACGCACCCGTCTTTTAGGTTCACGACACCGAGAGCGACGATCCCTATCCGATCGGACATATCAATCCCATCTTTAACCTCCATGAGGCAGCCGACGCCGATGATCGCCCGCGGACGATACTTCTTTGCCATCCGCTTGATGAACGTCGAGCCAGGGACGATGAAGACCCGGTAGCCGCGCCTCTCGAGCCACGCCGTGTTCTCCCCGACCAAACACCGGCCGCAGTTGCGGCATTTGAGGCCTTCCGGCGTCAGGTTTGCCGGGCACTGCGCCGAGCGCAGGCATTGGGGCAGAAAGACCGCCCGCTGCTCCACGGGAGTCTCGGAGAAGGCCTTCGTGTTCATGGTGTTTCGAAGCGTTATGAAGAACGTGATGAGATCTTTGTCGTCCAGCCCGAGGAGTTTGCAGAACGCCTTCACGAGCCCCTCGAGGAGGACCATGCCGGGTATCAGGATCTGCGGCAAGTAGAACTTCCCCCGGGTGATCGAGGCGGCGGCGATGATAGCGAGACCAATTGCCGCAAGCAGCATCCCGAGTATGAGGAAGAACGTGACCTCTCCGATGAGGGTCATCACCTGGATCCAGATATCGGAGTCGAGGAAACTCATGGCCGGACCTCCTTGTCTCTGACCAGCCGGAACGACCCCGTATACGGCGGTCGGAGCACTCCGATCTCGGTGACGATCGCATCGACAAGGTCGAGCGGGGTGGCGTCGAAGGCGTAGTTGAGCACACCTACACCCTCGGGCGCGAGTCTTCTATCGCCGCAGGAGGTGAGTTCGGAGCGATCCCGCTCCTCGACGATGATATCCGCCTCATTATGGGAGAGGTCGAACGTTGAGACGGGCGCCGCGACGTAGAACGGCACACCGTGGTGGCGGGCAGCGACGGCATGCATATACGTCCCGATCTTGTTGAAGACCGCGTCACCCGTGATCCGGTCGGCACCGACGACGACGAGGTCGATCATCCCCTTGCGCATCAGGTACGCCGCCGACGAGTCGGGGATGAGGGTCACGTCGATCCCATCCCGGAGAAGCTCCCAGCAGGTGAGCCGTGAGCCCTGGTTGAGCGGCCGGGTCTCGCAGGCGATCACCCGGACATCCTTCCCTGCCTCGACCGCCGACCGGATCGTCCCGAGCGCCGTCCCCCAGCACCGGCAGGCAAGCGCTCCCGCGTTGCAGTGGGTGAGCACCGTACACCTCTCCGGGAAGAGTTCTTCACCGAACCCGCCGAGCCTCCGGCAGGTCAGTTCATCCTCCTCCGCGACGACGTTCGCCTCGGCGACCGCTATCCTCTTCGCCTCGGCGACCGATGCCGCGAGCGCCATCTTTTTCAGCACGCGATCGATCCCCCACGCGAGGTTGACCGCGGTCGGGCGGGTGCCCCTGAGGAGTTCGCCCGCCCGCCCGACCTCGCCCGAGAATCGCCCGAGATCCGTCTCGGTGCTCCGGACGGCGGCGAGCGCCACGCCCATCGCGCCGGCAATCCCGAGCGCCGGGGCTCCCCGGATCTCGAGCCTCCGGATAGCCCGGGCGAGGTCGTCGATGGTCGCGCACCGCATCTGCTCGTAGCGCCCGGGGAGCAGGGTCTGGTCGATGTAGAGGATGCACTCGTTCTCTGCATCCCATGCAATGGTGTAGGTATCCTCCTCTTCCAGCATGTTCATCCCACCCTGATCGTGTCGAGGAACGCCCGCATCGCCGCCGCCTCGCCCATCGCAACGGAGTCGGGGATGTCCCTCGGTGCGGTGACGGTTCCTGCCACGTAGATCCCGGGCTTCACCGTGAGGACGGGGCCGAGTTTCGGGTCGGCGACCGCGAAGAACCCGGACTCGTCCCTCGGGATGCCGAGCATCCGGGCAACCGCATCCGCTCCCGCGGCCGGTTCGAGCCCGACGGAGAGGACGACCAGGTCGGGGTGGAACGTCTCCACCTCGCCGGTCTCGGTGTTCTCCGCGACCATCATCAGGTGGTCGTTATCCTCAAGCACCTCGCCGGGGAACCCGCGGACGAACCTGACCCCGAGGTTCCTCGCCCGCTCGTAGTACTCCTCGTAGCCCTTGCCGTATGCGCGGATGTCGTTATAGAAGACAACGACCTCGATATCGGGGTTCTTCTCCCGGATGAGCGTGGCGTTCTTCATCGCGTACATGCAACAGACCCCGGAGCAGTAGGGGCGTCCGGCGGCGAGGTCGCGGGAGCCGACGCACTGGACGAAGGCCACGCTTCTCGGCGGTCTGCCGTTCGAGAGCCGTTTCAATTTACCCCCGGTCGGGCCGCTCGCGTTGATCATCCGCTCGAACTCGAGGCTCGTGATGACGTCGGGGATAGCGAGGTAGCGGAGTTGCCTCTTGTTTTTGGCATCGAACGTCGCGTAGCCGGTCGCGACGACGATGCTTGCCGCCTCGATCTCGAGGTGGCGCTCCTCGTCCTCGTGCAGGATTGCCTCCCTCCCGCAGGCGTCGTAGCAGAGCCCGCACTCGATACAGTGCTCCTGGTCCTTGACGACGATGTCCGGGACCGCCTGGGCGTGGGGCTTGTAGATCGCCTTCCGCACGCCGATCCCGGCATCGAACCGGTTATAGACCTCCACCGGACAGATCGCGACGCAGTCTCCGCACCCGTTGCACTCGCTCTCAAGGACGTAGCGGGGGTGTTTTCTGACCCGGACGCGGAACCTCCCCACCTCGCCCTCGATCCCCTCGACCTCGGAGCAGGTGTGGATGGTGACGTTCGGGTGCCGGGCCACCTCGACCATCTTCGGGGAGAGGATGCACATCGAGCAGTCGTTCGTGGGGAACGTCTTGTCGAGCTGGGCCATGTGCCCGCCGATGGTCGGTTCGCGCTCGATGAGGTGGACGTGGATGTTGTGGTCGGCAAGGTCGAGCGCCGCCTGGATCCCCGCGACCCCGGCGCCGATGACGACGACCTCAGCCATGGCGGTACCTCCCTGCGAGGTTGACGTATTCGCGCGCGTTGTGGAGGATGCTCTCCTGCTGCTCGGGCGTCGTCTCCCTGACGAC
Organism: Methanobacteriota archaeon; assembly: GCA_023393455.1. Lineage (GTDB taxonomy): Archaea > Halobacteriota > Methanomicrobia > Methanomicrobiales > Methanoculleaceae > Methanoculleus. The sequence continues at coordinate 9,610 of JAEWLJ010000026.1, forward strand.
CTTCCCCGGCACCCCGAGGACGAGCGAGTTTGGCGGGATCTCTCTTCCCTCCGTCACCACCGCGCCGGCGCCGATGATGGAGCCCTCCCCCACCACCGCGCCGTTCAGGACGACGGCGCCCATCCCGACGAGCACCCGGTCGTGGATGGTGCAGCCGTGCAGGATAGCGCCGTGCCCGACCGAGACGCCCGTCCCTATCGTGACCGGGAAGCCGGGTGTCGTGTGGACGACGGCGTTGTCCTGGATGTTCGAGCCCGGCCCCACCGTGATCGCATCCCGGTCGCCCCTGACCACGGCGCCGAACCAGACGCTCACGTCATCGGCGAGCGTCACGTCTCCGATGACCGTTGCGTTCTCTGCGACAAAGACGTGGTTCCCCACAACCGATCCGCTCTCCATAGTGTGTCTACTATTGGTTGCAGCGATACAAAATGTTCTCCATCGATGCTCCCGAGCGGTGTGAAGCGGGGCCGGGAGGAAGCCTGCACCGCTTCACCCGAGCATATAGATCAGCATCGCCGAGATCCCGCCCGAGAACGTGGCGATCAGGTTCGTGCCCGAGTTCCCGATCCTGCCGCTGTTCTCGAGCGTTGCGCCTACAAGGCTATCGACATTGGTGCCGACGAAGCCGGCGACGATCGTGACGACGACCATCCAGGGGTCGGCGACACCCATCGCCCATGCGACGCCGGCGACGAGGGCGGATGCGATGACGGCCGCAACCTCGCCGCGGAGGGTCACCCCCCCATTCGTCCCCCGCGGCACCGGCTTGAGCGTCGTGATCAGGTACGGCACCTTCCCCGTGACCCCGATCTCGCTTGCGGCGGTATCGGCGGCGGCAGCGGAGACGCTCCCCATATAGAGCGCCACGAACGCCGGGTGGCCCGTCAACCCGAAGAGGATGGCGGCGGCGGTCGCCACCAGGCCGTTCGCAAAGACGTTGAAGTAACCGCGAACGCCCCCGTGCTCCTGGGCGACACCGAGCTGCTCCTTGTCGCGGTAGCGGTACCGGGTAGCCCCGGCACCGATGATGAAGAAGGTGAGCATGATCAGGAACCACCGGACGTCCGCGAAGACGATCAGGATGATCCCGATCATGGCGCCTGAGAAGAGGCCGCTGACGTCGGCCACCCGGAACCGGTAGGCGGTGTAGCCGAACCCGAACCCGATGAGCGCCGCGGCGATGAGGAGGGTCAGTTCGACCTCGAAGTTGAGTTCCTCGAAGAGGAACATCGTCATCGCGACGCCGAGCGCCTCGATCATCAGGGCATCGTCCCGCCCCCGGAGGGCCGCCCGGAGGAGCACCGCGACGACCACCCCCATCACGACGACGAGCGGCGCGGCATACTGGAGGTAGAGCATCACCGCGATCGATACGACGATAGCGGCAACCAGGTGGTGGAGATACGATGCGTGCTTCCCTCCGGTAAGCCGGAAGGCCGCTTCCCCGATCACGACGATGCCGAGCGTGCAGGTGAAGACGAATGTCGAGAGCCAGCCGAGCCCGTAGAGCACGGCGAGCACGAGGATCGAGAGCGATACGTACCGGGTATCTTTGATGAGGAAGAGGACGAGCGAGAAAGGGACGAGGAAGAGCGTGAGCAGCCATGCCGGCTGGAGCAGGGGGGCCAGGCCTATGAAGGCGAGGGTGAGCACCGATGCCAGGACCAGCCCCATCCGCTTTGTCATTCCTATACGATTGGAAGTTCAGAGACAAAGCCTTTAGGGTCGAACACCTGCCGTCTCCGCGGTTTTTGGCGGTGGACGTTCCGGGAAACCCGGCATGGGGACGGCGAACCCGTGCGCCACGTGGGATATCCAGCCGGGGAAAGCCCAACAATATATTTCACTGCGAAGAGAGAGATTATACGCTGAAAATGTCGCCGTCACATCAACTACCCAAAAACTACGATATCGAAGAAGTGGAGACGCGCTGGCAGAGTACCTGGCAGGATGAGGAGAACTACTTCGACCCCGTTTCTTCGAAACCGCAGTTCATCATCGACACGCCGCCTCCCTACCCCACCGGCAACTTCCATATCGGGAACGCCTTAAACTGGTGTTATATCGACTTCATCGCGCGGTACAAACGCATGCGCGGCTACAACGTCATGTTCCCGCAGGGGTGGGACTGCCACGGTCTCCCGACCGAGGTGAAGGTCGAGGAGACCCACGGGATCACCAAGAACGATGTATCGCGGGAGGAGTTCCGGGAGATGTGCCGCGACCTCACCATCGGCAACATCGAGAAGATGCGGACGACCATGCGGCGGCTCGGGTTCTCGACCGACTGGAGCCATGAATACATCACCATGCTCCCGGACTACTACAAAAAGACCCAGGCGTCGTTTTTGCAGATGCTCAAGGCCGGCGACATCTACCAGAGCGAGCATCCGGTGAACTTCTGCACCCGGTGCGAGACGGCCATCGCGTTCGCCGAGGTCAACTACGCTCCCCGGACGACCAAACTCAACTACTTCGACTTCGACGGCGTCGAGATCGCCACCACCCGTCCGGAACTGCTCGCGGCCTGCGTTGCGGTGGCCGTCCACCCCGACGACGAGCGGTACCGCGGGATGAAGGGGAGACGGCTCACCGTCCCGATCTTCGGCCACGATGTTCCGATCATCGAGGACGTCGCGGTCGATCCGGAGTTCGGCAGCGGGGCGGTGATGATCTGTACGTTCGGCGACAAAACGGACGTCTACTGGTGGAAGCAACACAACCTGGATCTTCGGAAGGCGATCGACCGGCAGGGCGTCATGACCGCAACCGCGGCCCCGTATGAGGGGATGACGTCGGAGGCCTGCAGGGACGCGATCCTCGCAGATATGGAGAAGGGCGGGATCCTGAAGCGGCAGGAGGAACTCGAACAGCGGGTGGGAACCTGCTGGCGGTGCAAGACCCCGATCGAGATCCTCTCGGAGCGGCAGTGGTTCGTCCGGGTCCACCGGGACGAGATCATGGACGCGGCACGGCGGGTCTCCTGGACGCCGGAGCACATGTTCACCCGGATGGAGAACTGGGCGGAATCCATGGAGTGGGACTGGTGCGTCTCCCGGCAGCGGATCTTCGCAACCCCGATCCCGGTCTGGTTCTGCACCGCCTGCGGCGAGATAGTTCTTCCGGCCGAGGAAGACCTGCCGATCGACCCGACCGTCGATAAGCCGAAGGTGCCCTGCCCGAAGTGCGGCGGATCGGAGTTCACCGGCGAGAAGGATGTCCTCGACACCTGGATGGACTCCTCGATATCGGCGCTCCACGTCACCGGGTGGGACGGGACCGGCAAACCGCCGCTCTTCCCGGCACAGCTCCGCCCCCAGGGGCACGACATCATACGGACATGGGCGTTCTACACGATCCTCCGGGCGAAGGCCCTCGTCGGCGGCCACCCCTGGGACGAGATCCTGGTGAACGGGATGGTGCTCGGGGAAGACGGGTTCAAGATGAGCAAGAGCCGGAGCAACATCATCGCCCCTGAGGAGATCGTCGGAAAGTACGGCGCGGATGCGCTCCGGCAGTGGGGTGCGGGCGGCGCTGCGACCGGCTCAGACATCATGTTCAGCTGGAACGACGTCGTCGCCGCGTCCCGGTTCCAGACCAAACTCTGGAACATCTTCCGGTTCGTCATGGGGCACCTGGAGAAAGGCGCCGATCCCGAAGCGCCGGTGACGGAACTCACCGACCGGTGGCTCTTCGTCCGGCTCTCCGAGACGGTCGCGGAGGTCACCGCCGCGATGGAGGGGTATCAGTTCGACCGGGCGCTCAGGGCAATCCGGGAGTTCGCCTGGAACACCCTCGCCGACGACTACATCGAGATCGCGAAGGGCCGCCTGTATACGGACGACGCGAGCAGGGCCAGCGCCTGTAGCGCGCTCCGGACGACGATGGACGTCCTTTGCCGTCTCCTTGCCCCGATCATCCCGCACTTCGCGGAGGAGTGCTACCACAACCTCGCCGGGCGGAGCGTCCATGCGGAGGCCTGGCCGGACTTCTCATACACCGACGACGAAGCGCGGCGCCACGGCGATCTCCTGGTGAAGACGATCGCGGAACTCCGGCGCTACAAGCACGACAAGGGCATGGCGCTGAACGCCCCGCTCGGCCACGTGACGATCTACGCGGCTGAACCGGTCGACGACGCCGGCGACGCCGGGCGTGCGCTCAACGCCGACGCCCACTGGTCCGCCGGGGCGCCCAGACTCGAGGAGGTCATGAGCGGCGTGGACTTCAACATGGCGGTGATCGGGCCGACGCTCAGGAAGCAGGCGCGGGGGTTCATGCAGGCCGTGGAGGCGCTCCCGCCGGAACTGCTCAAGAACCCGCCTGCGACCGTCACGGTCGACGGCGAGGAGATCCCGGTGCCCCCCGGTTCCTTCACGCCGAAGGTCGCCTACCGGGTGGCGGGAGAAGAGGTGGACGTCCTCACGCTCGGGGACGTCGTCGTGACGATAGGGCACCAGCCCTGATCTCGTCCGCGATGAACCGGGCCACCTCCTCTTTTGGAAGCAGCGCGTCGACGATGACGAACCTTGAAGGGTCGGCCGCCGCAAGGCTCAGGTAGTTCTCCTGCACCCGCGACAAAATCGCGGCGTTCTCGAAATACTCTCTCTTTTTCTCAGGGCCGAGCCTCGAGACGGCGTCATCGACGGGGAGAACCAGGAGGAACGTTCGGTCGGGCCGGACCGTCCAGCCCTCGTGAATCCGGCGCAGCCAGGAGAGCGGGTCGGGGATGACGCCGTCGAGGACGACCGGCTGATAGGCGAACCTTGAATCGGCGTAACGGTCGGAGATGATGAGCCTTCCCTCGTCGAGCGCCGGCCGGATCACCGTATCGATATGCGCGGCGTGGTCGGCGCAGAAGAGCAGGGCCTCGGTGATCGGGTCCATCCGCTCGGCGATCGCCCGCCGCACCGACTCGCCGACCCAGGTGGCGCCGGGCTCGCGGGTGAAGAGGGGGTCGAGGTCGGCGAGGAGTTCCCGGAGACGGGCAAGAAGCGTGCTCTTGCCGCTCCCGTCGATCCCTTCGATGGTGATCAGCACGGGTGTCCCCTCCGGAGCCACTCGAGCGGCACCGTGCCGCGGTGAACGGCGGTCGCAATGATCGCCCCGTCGAACCCGGCGTCGGCGAGGAGATGGACGTCGTCGGCTCCAGCGACCCCGCCCCCATAGAGGAGGCGGCCGGGGTAGCACGCCCGCATCGCTTCGAGTTCCCTCTGATCGAGGCCGCGTTCCGTCCCCACGTCGCTGATGTTCAGGAGGATGCACCCCTCGAACGAGAACGCCGATGCACGGCGGAGCATCTCTGCCGGCGAGATGCCCCAGGGGAGCACCCGGCCACCTTTGACGTCGATGCTCAGGTAACCGCCCTGGTAGGCTGCGAGGTCCTCGATCGCCGTCGCCGCCGTCTCGGTGCCGACGACCGGCGTCACGCCGGGGACTGCCGCGCATTCGGCCGGCGACCGGATGCCCCCGTCGAGATAGCATCGCTCGACCATCGCGGCGCAGCGCCGGACGAGGTCATTCTGCGGCGTCCTGCCCTCGAGGCTATCAAGATCGGCGATGTAGAGATACCGGGGCGCGAGAGCGGAAAGGTAGGCCTCCGGTTCGGCCGAAGGGGCAAGCCCCCAGGTCAGCGGCCGGTAGCCGGCGCGCATCCCGGACTTTCCGTGCACCACGAGACCGCCTGCCAGATCGGCTGCAAGAATCAGTTCCATGTCCTCAACGTAATCACTATTAGGGTGAAGGATCATTAATTTCTATGCAATTACTCGTCAGTCCAAGCAGCATTGAGGAGGCAAGAAGCTCGCTTTCCGCTGACATCATCGACGTGAAAAAACCCTCTGAAGGGTCGCTGGGAGCGAATTTCCCCTGGATCATCCAGGAAATCAAGAAGATCGCCGGCAGGAAACCGGTCAGCGCTGCAATCGGGGACAATGAGTATAAACCGGGAACCGCAGCTCTTTCTGCATACGGTGCCGCGCACGCCGGTGCCGATTACATCAAAGTCGGCCTGATGTTCGACGGGGAAGACCGCGCCCGCGAGGTCATCGAAGCGGTGACCACGGCGGTGAAGCGCGATTTTCCCGAGAGATACGTCGTCATCGCAGCCTATGCCGATTCGGCGAGGATGGGCACGATCTCGCCGTTCGCGATCAGTTCGCTGGTCGCGGACGCCGGGGCCGATATTGCCATGATCGACACCGGTATTAAAGATGGGAAGAGTCTCTTCGAGTTCATGGACGAAGAGGCACTGACCCGGTTCACCGCGCAGAACCGGGAATTTGGGCTGCAGACGGCTCTTGCCGGCTCGCTGAAGTTCGAGGACCTCGATGCCTTGAAGAGGATCGACCCCGAGATCATTGGTGTCCGGGGGATGGTCTGCGGAGGCGATCGCTCGATGGCGGTCCGGGCGGAACTGGTGGAGAAAGCAATGACGATGCTCAGGTGATGTATGTACACCGAGAAGATGCAGATGGAAACAACATTTACGTTCGACGACGTGCTCCTTGAGCCCGCCGAATCATGGGTGGAGCCCGCCGATGCCGATGTCAGGTCGCGTTTCTCGCGAAATATTCACCTGACCATCCCTCTCGTGAGCGCCGCCATGGATACCGTGACCGAGTCGGTTATGGCGATAACCATGGCCCGCGAAGGCGGTATCGGTGTCATCCACCGGAACATGACCGCTGAAAATGAGGCCGCCGAGGTCAGGATCGTCAAGCAGGCCGAGGACCTGATCGAGCGCGAGGTCGTGGCGGTCGATCCCGCATCCACGGTCACCGACGTGGAGCGGATCATGCGGCAGTACGGGATCGGCGGCGTGCCCGTCATCCAGAACGAGAAGGTGATTGGGATCGTCAGTCGGAGAGACATCAGGGCGATCCTCCCGAAACGCGGCGAGGCGAAGATAACCGACTACATGACGAAGAAGCTGATCACGGCTTCTGAGGATATCACGGCGGAGAACGCGCTCGAGACGATGTATGCGAACAAGGTCGAGCGTCTCCCGGTCGTGGACGCCAAAGGGTGCCTGGTCGGCATCATCACGATGCGGGACATCCTCGAGAAACGCCAGTACCCCCATGCGAACCGCGATGCGAACGGGAAACTCCGGGTCGCCGCTGCGGTGGGGCCCTTCGACTTCAACCGGGCGATGATGCTCGTCGAGGCCGGGGTCGACGCCCTGGTGGTGGACTGCGCTCACGGCCACAACATGAACGTCGTCAAGGCGGTCGGCGAGATCAAGGCGAGCGTCGCCATCGACGTGGTGGCGGGAAACATCGCGACGAAGCGGGCGGCCTCGACCCTTGCCGGGATGGTGGACGGGCTGAAGGTCGGTATCGGGCCGGGCTCTATCTGCACGACCCGGATCGTCGCGGGCGTGGGCGTGCCGCAGGTCTCTGCCATCGCGAACGTTGCCGGGGTGGCGCAAGAGGCCGGCGTGCCGGTGATCGCCGACGGCGGCATCCGCTACTCAGGAGATATCGCAAAGGCGATCGCCGCAGGTGCAGACTGCGTCATGGCGGGCAGCCTCTTTGCCGGCACCGACGAGGCGCCGGGGAGGGTCACGACGATCAAGGGCCGGCGCTACAAGCAGTACCGCGGGATGGGATCGCTCGGCGTCATGAGCAGCGGTGAGTCGAGCGACCGCTACTTCCAGAAGAAGGAGATCGGGAAGACCAAGTTCGTCCCCGAGGGCGTCGAGGGGGTCACGCCCTACGTCGGGCGGGTCGCGGACGTCATCTACCAACTTGTCGGCGGCCTGAAATCCGCCATGGGCTACACGGGCTCGAAGACAGTGACTGATCTGAAGAAGAACGGTAGATTCCTCAGGATCACGTCTGCGGGGTACGGCGAGAGCCACCCGCACAACATCATGATCACCGACGAGGCGCCGAACTACCGCCTCTTCGAGTGATACTTTTTTAGCGTTGAATCACTAACATTTAGTAAATATGCTTGAGGGCAGCGAGGTTTCCCGTCTCCTCGATATCCTGGGAAACCGGAACAGACGGCGAATAATAGGGCTGCTGAGGCAGAAACCGTGCTTCGTGACTGAGATCTCCGAGCGGCTGGTGCTCAGTCCGAAAGCGGTGATAGAACACCTCCAGTTGATGGAGCGCGAGCAGATCCTCATATCTCACCAGGATGAACGCAGACGAAAGTATTACTACCTCTCGCATGACATCAATGTCATCGTAAACCTGCAGAAGCAGGGTGGGGTTACGCTTCCCTCCATTGAAGAGAACCAGAAAACACGATTTACAAGGAACCTCGAGGTGTTCAGGAGGATGGTTCGGGCTCACGACGAACTCCTGGATAACCTCGAACAACTGGAGCGGGAGATCGAATCGAGGTTCGCCGAGGTCATGCGCACGCGGGGGAGTCTCGTCACCGACGACGGGGAGATGGAGATCGTCCTCGCGCTCTCCCACGCTGACCTGCGCCTCGCGGAACTCGAGGAAGTGAGCAGCCTGTCCACGGATGAGCTGAAACAGAGATTGGGCAACCTCATACGCACGGGGGTTGTCGAGCGAATCAACGACCGATACCGGATACGTGGTACACATGGCGAATAACCCATACGACGAAATGTTTCGAGACATCGCGCGGCTGATGGAGCGGATCTTGAGCGAGATGCCGCCCTGCGACCCAAAGATCATCGGGTTCACCATCATCGGCGGAATGCCAGAAGGGGCTTCCTACCCCGATTTTGCCGGGGACGAGGAGGGCGAGTCCGATGTCGAGGTGGTCGAAGGGGACGACTGCATCTACATCACCGCAATGGCGGATGCCCGGGCGGACGGCGCCCCATACGTCACGTTCCAGGAGGACTCCGTGACCCTCTGCACCGGGGGTGACGAGGAGACGGTCATCGATCTCGACTGCGAGATCGACGTAATGCATAGTTTCTACAACGTGCAGCACGGCGTCATAGACGCGGTCTGCCCAAAGAAGAGCGCACCGGGCGAAGTCGCCCGGCCCTGAACCACATCACTCTTTTGCAGCGGGGACCTGCGGGACCTTGCCGGGATCCGGTGCTTTGCCAACCCTGACACCGGGTATGGGACGGGACCGCATACCGGTCGCGACGGACGGAGCGCCCGGAACTTGTCTTGACTTCGCGCTCTTCGCGTGAGGCTGTATCGTTATCTGCACCTGTTTGCTCACGCGAAGCCGCGAAGAGCGCGAAGATCGGTTATCCAAGAGCGACTCCCCTTCGCGGCTTCGCGTTCTTCGCGTGAGACTGTATTATTATCCCCCCTGCAAGTAACTCACGCGAAGAATGATGGATCAGTGAAGGGCTGTATCCACACCGGCATCGCGGAGGGCCTCGAGGATCGTCGCCCGGACGCCGTCCGTCGTCTCGTCTTCGAGAACCTCACGAAGCGCCAGAACCGCCTCTTCGCCGCCGATCGCGCCGAGCGAGCGGGCGGCGCTCCGTCGAACGAATTCATTCTCGTCGTCGCGCATCCGCCCGAGCTGCTCGACCGCCCGGGGGTCGCCGAGCAGTCCGAGCCCCTTCGCCGCCATGTAGCGGACGTGATCTTTCTCATCGTCGAGGGCGGCGACGAGGGGCTCATACGCCTCGCCGTCGCCGAGCAGCCCGAGAGCCTCAGCCGCGCGATACCGCACCCTCCAGCCGCCGTCTGAGAGCAGGGCAATGCAGGCAGGCACGGCGGGTTTTCCAATCGCGACGAGTCCGTGCATCGCTTCCGCCCGCACAGCCTTCTCCGGATCTAAGAGTCGAGAGATCAGGTTCTCCAGGTTCAGACGATCGTCTCCAGGTTCAGGGGATGTGCTATGAGTCATGATTCCGTCGTTCCCGCGGTCTAGGCACCGGCGTACATCACACGTTGAGGCGGATTTGTAATAAGTGCTTAGGGCCGCCGGGTCACCTGCAGGCGCCGTATCCCCGCGGCCCTCATCGGGTATCAGGTCAGGAATCCGGAAGCATATATCGCCAGACTCACCAGAACAACAATACCTATCCCGAAGATGAGCGTCCCCAGAGCGTTGAATATGGGGTCGCTCTCGATCCATTTTGCTAGAGCGTGCATGGCACCGGATACTTCATCAAGGTATATATATTTTACCAAGAAGATAAAAATAAATCCCAGTATATAACCGTTTTCAGTATGATAATCGTCAGATTACAGGTCTCGGGATTATCGAGAGATTCCGGGAGGTTTCTCGGCGCATTCCGTGGGCATGCTGCGCGCCTTCAAAAAGCGAACGACCGCTCCGCTGAAACCCTGGAAAGATGAAAGAAAGTGACGCCCAGGACGGAATTCGAATCCGTGTCGACGGCGTGACAGGCCGTCATGATAGGCCACTACACTACCTGGGCACTCAATGTTTGGGGGTGATCCCGCCTCCCGGATTCGAACCGGGGACATCGCGGTAGCCGCGCAGTTCGCCCGAGAGCGAAGACCATACTACAGCCGCGCACTCTACCAGTCTGAGTTAAGGCGGGTCACTGCTCTAATAATGTTTGATAGAGTTGTTATTAAATATTTCGCAGTGTTCCCGGGGAACGCCGGGATACGGACGTCATTATTTATATACAACCTCGGATAACGACTATGTATGAACCCTACAAACGCTGAAGCACGCAGGAATGCTGAAGCGTACTGTCTTCTTCACCGATAGCCGTGCGAACAAGAACATCACTGTTTTCGACACCACGCTGCGCGACGGTGAACAAACACCGGGTATCTCATTCACGCTTGAAGAGAAGCTCGGTATTGCTGAACAGCTCTCCGGAATAGGAGTCCACGCCATCGAAGCGGGCTTTCCCGCATCCTCGGATGCCGAACGTGAGATAGTCCGGGCCATCATGAACCTCGGGCTCTCCGCACAGGTCTGCGGCCTTGCGCGGTCGCTCCGGGCCGATGTGGATGCGTGCATCGACTGCGGCGTCGACATGGTCCATGTCTTCATCCCGACCTCCGACGTCCAGCGCGAGTACACCATCAGAAAGACCCGCGAGCAGGTCCTCGAGACCACCGGCGATATCATCGCGTATGCACGCGACCACGTCGACCGGTGCATGTTCTCCGCGATGGATGCGACAAGGACCGACTGGGATTACCTGATAGAGGTGTACCGTGTTGCGGTGGACGCCGGAGCGACGATCATCAACGTGCCCGACACGGTCGGCGTGATCACCCCGACGGCGATGAAGCGCCTCATCGAGCGGATCGACCGCGAGGTGAACTGCCCGATCGATGTCCACTGTCACAACGACTTCGGGCTTGCGGTGGCGAACACCATCGCAGCGGTCGAGGCCGGCGCCTCCCAGGTGCAGGTGACGGTGAACGGCCTCGGCGAGCGGGCGGGTAACGCCGATCTCGCGCAGACGGTGATGGCGCTCTCGTCCATCTACGGTATCGATACCGGTATCCGGACGACCGCCCTCGTCGAGACATCAAGGCTCGTCTCCCGCTACGCAGGGATGAACGTCCCGGCAACGCACCCGATCGTCGGCGAGAACGCCTTTGCTCACGAGAGCGGGATCCACTCCCACGGCGTCATCACCCGGTCGGACACGTTCGAGCCGGGGATCATGACGCCGGAGATGGTCGGGCACCGGCGCAGGCTGAAACTCGGCAAACACGCCGGGAGGCATGCGGTCAAGCAGATGCTCGCCGAGGTGCACATGGAGCCCCCCGACGAACAGATCGACGAGATCGTCCTCCGGGTGAAGGCGATCTCAGGCAGGGGCAAGCGGGTGACGGACGCCGACCTTTACGAGATCGCGGAGAGCGTCATGCAGATCACGCCTGATGAGAAGACTCTGGAACTCCAGGACGTCGCCATCATGACCGGCAACCACGCCATCCCGACGGCAAGCGTCAGGGCGACCGTCGACGGGGTCGAGCACATCTTCTCGAGCGTCGGCAACGGCCCGGTGGACGCGGCCGTGCGGGCGATCCTCGGGATCATCCCGGCCCCGATTCACTTAAAGGAGTTCAGCATCGAGGCGATCTCCGGCGGCACCGATGCTCTCGGCCACGTCACCATCGCCGTCGAGGACGAGCGGGGCCGAGTCTTCGATGCCAGCGCGTCGAGCGACGATATCATCCTTGCATCGGTAGAGGCGGTGATCAACGCGATCAACCTCGTCTGCCGGACGCACAAACTCGACCGGGAACCAGTGGAGTGAACGATTCACTCCGTTTTTAAAAAAGTGACGGATCAGGCGGGGCCGGGAGGCTGCTGTTTTCCTTCCAGCGCTCCCCTGATCTGCGCGGACAACTGCTCGAACCTGCCCTGCAGCGCCTTCTCCTGCTTCTCGAGCGACTTGACGCGGAGATCGAGCGTCTCGATGCGCTCGTTTAAGGAAGCAAGCACCTGCTCCTTGCTCTTCTGCATCATGACGCTGCCGACGTTCATGAAGACCGCCGCATCCTCGGGGACATCGGCCAGATCCTCGACCGCGCGCCGGGCTTCGCGGACCGTCAGTTCGTACTGTGCTTTCTGCGATACCACGGTCTGGAGCTGCTGCTGCATCTGCTGAAGCATCGCCAGCTGGTTCTGCACTTTTGGCGGGATGTTTTCCATATTCATCTACTCCTGGTATGGATGAAGATTGGTAACAGTATCTGGGGTGGCGGGCAGCGGCCTTCCCGGCCCTCTGCCCTATCTCTACATGATAGGGACGCGGAACTCATTAAAGGTGAGGGTTCAGAGAAGGGGGGTTCCCCATCATCCTGACGGGACGGCAAGTTCCCGCATCTCGACCGCTATGGTTATCAGCCGCAGCCAGGTGTTCAGGGCCGCCCTGAGCGCGGGTATATCGGTGGCGCTCACATCGAGAACGAGCGCATCATCGCCCGCGAGTTCGACCCGAACGGACGACCTGCCGCCCACCTCGCCCATCTCCTGGCAGACGGAGAGGTAGAGGGCACGGGCATCGGGGGTCGCGAACCGGAAGACCGTTGTATGCGTCATGGGGTCACCTTCAGGATGTAGCGTCTCCGTTGCGTCCCGTCAAAGACGATCCGGTTTCCCGTAAGGGACTCTCCGGCAAACGCGACATCGACGTGATCCTTGAGCGCCTCGTACACAAAGCGATCCGAGACGAAGAGTCCGCGGGCGATCGCACCGGCCCGCTCCTCGACGGCAAACGACCGGACCCGGATCTCTGCCGCCGGCTCTCCGCCGTCATACATCTGAATCAGAAAAAAAGGGCCGGATTTCGAGACGATCAGAACCGGCCCCTCGAAGGAGAAGAGGTCGCCCATGCCCGCTTTGCCGCGGGTGAGGTATTCGGCGCCGATCGAGAACGCCAGATCCCGCGCAAGGGTGCGCACCTCAGGAGCCGGTTTACGCGACGTCGTGACGACCGTCATCGAGCCTTCAGATCTTTAATTCCAGCTCCGCGTTCCTTGAAGAGGATGCGGTGCCCACAGTAGGGGCAGCGTATATTGACGTCGATCTCCACTTTTTGTTTACAGCGAGCGCACTTATAGGCAGCCACGACCGATTAACCCTCCCTCTGCAGTGACCTCTCGATGCTCCGCGCGGCGACGCGCATCGAGGGCGTCTCCGGGACGTAACTCCCGCCGGCAAACTTGAACCCGCATTTGCGGCACGTCCAGATACCCGTTCCCTCACGCTTGACCGCTACCTGATCGCAGCGGGGGCACGCATGGCTCGCACGGGAGACCGTCTCGATCTGGTTGATTCTCTTCCGGATAAACCGGCCATACCGGGGGCCGAGACGCCCGGAACTTCCTACGACCTTGCCCTTTGCACTCTGTTTGCGACTTGCCATTTCGCGTACCTCTTGTATGTCCTCTAATTTTTGTGCTGTCGATTAATATAGTTACTCACGACACCCGTTCGACGATCCGGGTCTCTGCATTCCCCCGGGAAACCTTGTTCACCAGGTCGTAGAACTCTTCCTGGACACCCGCCGGGATTCTGACGACCGCGATCCAGGATCCGTCCTTCTGCCACTCATCCCGCTCAAGCGTTCCCGCGGTCGTGATCTCGTATGCCCTCGCGGCATAATCCGCCGGAATCTTCACGGCGATCCGGACCTCCTCGAACCGGATGGGGAGGAGCGGGCGGAGCGCCTTGACCACTTCTTTGACCTGCTCATCGACGGACTTGAAGGGGTCGATGCTCACCCTCGCCTCTTCCATCGCAAGCTCGATGCGTTGCGGCGGGTGAGGGAACCCGGTCTGCGGGTTGACGGCGTTCCTCGCGATGAACGTGATGACCCTGCTGCGCTTCTCCGCGGTGAGGTGGCGGCGCTGTTCCGACGTGAGGTGGATCTCGCCTTTCTGGATGATCCGGAGTGCTGCCTGCCCGAACTCGGTCGTCTTGAAGACCTTCACGAGACTCTCTTCGGAGGCCCGTTCGGCATGGGCGGCGTTCGAGAAGATGGAGTCGGCGGCGACGACATCCTCCAGATCGATCTCCTCGCCCTGCCGGATGCGCATGGCCTGGTTGGGGTCGACGAGGACCTCGAACCGTTCTCCGTGGCTCTCAAGCCGCGCCACTACTGCCTGGTCGAGAGGAATCATACGGATGACGCTCACTCTTCGAACTGGTCGACGTACGTCTTTACCTCGTCTCTCTCCAGCTTCCGGAACTCCCGGGTCTCGATTGAGACGAGGCCGATCTCGATCGCACCCACGTCGAGTTTGCCCTCCGTCGCGGCGTGCAGGGCCTTGATCCCGAGCCCGATGGCGCCGGCGAAGTCCGCATCCTCCCGGTACTCTTCTTCGAAGACTTTCATGACCGCAGGCCGGCCGGTTCCGATGCCGGTCGCCTTGTACTCGAGCAGCGTGCCGCTCGGATCCGTCTCGAAGAGCCGGGCCTCGCCGTCGCTGACTCCTGCGATCAGGAGAGCGGTTCCATAGGGGCGGGCACCGCCGAACTGGGTGTAGGTCTGCATATGGTCGCAGAGTTTCTTCGCGAGAATCTCGACGTTGATCGGCTCGTTGTAGGAGACCCGATTGATCTGGGACTCGACCCGGGCCCGGTCCACGAGGGACCGCGCATCGCCGACGAGGCCGGAGGACGCAACGCCGATATGCGTGTCGATCTTGAAGATCTTCTCGATGGAGACCGGTTCGAGGAGACGGGACGTCACCCTCTTATCGACGATCAGCACGACACCTTCGCTGCACTTGATTCCAACGGCTGTCGTGCCTCGTTTCACCGCTTCTCTGGCGTACTCGACCTGGTAAAGCCTTCCGTCCGGGCTGAATACTGTGATTGCCCGGTCATATCCCATCTGATATTGTGGTTGCATTATCGTTCCTCCATATCGGCTTCGGTGAAAAACAATGACTTCTGATGCTTAATACCTTTTTCAACCAAATCAACCTTTTGACGCGGGTAGCGATAGACCGTGAAATAAGTTTCCCCGACCTTCACCTCTCCGTCCTCCGGGAGCGGCCTGATCGGTCTCATCCGGCGCCGCAGTGCGTGGATCGTTCCCGAAGTGGCGACCGTCCGGAGCGCGATCATCTTATCGGCGACCGCGGTGACTGTTGCCAGCGCAACGGCGATATCCTTCTCGGTCCCCCGCCGGCACCGGACGACGACGTAGCCTCCCTCACAGAAGACCACCGCAGGCTGCGCAAGACCGGCGGCCGCATCGCCAAGGAGCGAGGTCACGGCCTCGATGACCGAAAGATATACCAGTTTCTGGTCCAGCTCCACCCCCGAGGGGAGGATCCGCGCCAGGATGTAGCGCCGCTTCGTCCGCATCGCCGGTGGTCTCGGCCTCATTCGACCACCTCCACGGGCCGGTGCGGTTCGATGATCCGGCCGATGGACGAGAGCGCTTCGGTCACTTCCGCACCCGTCATGCCGAAGAGTGCGCAGAGGCCGCGGATCTCGCGAACCGATCGCTGCCCGAGTATCGAGCGGGCATCCGACGATATCGTCAGGGGAAAGCCGTATCGCCGCTGCAGCGAGAGAACGTCCGCATATCGCTGTAGCGCTCTCTGGCGCTTCGTCCCACGGAGGTGGATGATAGGAGCCATCGATATGTTCACCGCCACACCCTGCTCTGCCGCCGCCCGTGCGGCGACGTGGTCGAAGGCGTTCCTTCGGGTGGCATAGATGCCCCTGATGACGTTCACCTCCCTGATAGAGACGATCGCCCGGTTGAAGGCGATCTCCCCGGCCTCGACGTAGACGATATCAGCCCGCCGGGCAGCGGGATCGCGCACTCTCTTCAGGACTTCTTTTACCGACGCGGCACTGACCAGAGCTCCCTGGAGGACCTCGATACCGTGAGGCCGGTGCGCGGCGCCTCCGATAACGACGGCGCTATCGAACCCGAGTTCTGCCGCTTCGAGCGCCATTCGCGCAACCGTCGAGTCGCCGGCGGGGTAGGGATGCACACCGGCATCTGTGATCTTCATCGTGGGTAGGCCGTGTAAAAAAAGAAGTATTTATTTGCCGCGGTTCGCGTGGGAACGGATGCTCGGGCGCGTCTTCTCGGTTCCCCGCCCGCGCGTCTGCATCCCGCGACCCTTCAGGCCGGCGGAGGTCTTGCCGCGCTCCGCCCGGCCCCGGTGGACCGGGTTTGCGAGCCACGCGAGGTTGCGGTCGCTCTTGATCGAAGGGTGGTGCCCGTCGACCATGATGACCTCGAACCACTTGGAGCGTCCGTCCTCACCGACCCAGTAGGAGTTCAGGGCCTCCATGTTCGGGAACTTACGGGATGCGCGCTCTTCGGCCATGCGCTGCAGGCTCTTTGCCGGGGTCAGCCGGCGCATGCCCATGCGTGCCGTCCTGCGCCCGCGGATGTACCGCGGCTTCCTCCGGCCACCGCGGCGGATCTTGACCCGCACGACGACGATTCCCTGCTTGGCCTTGAATCCGAGTGACCGGGCCCGGTCGATCCGGGTCGGGTGCTCCACGCGTACGATACTCCCTTCGCGCCGCCAGACCTGGAGCCGCTCCCAGAGGAGGGCTTTTACTTCCGACCGGTCGGGCCGCTTCCATGCCTCGCGTACGTAGGCATACATCGACTTTGACATCTTTCAAATCACCTCAGGTTCAGCGTTTCCGCCACATTCCTTTCCGGGACGTATCCCGTGGTTCCTAACAGGTTGACGGGAGCAGGGATAAAGGATTGCTTTCGCCCCCCGACCCTGCAGGAAGACCTACACGCCCTTGCGCTTCTCCACGACGCGGATGGCATCCATCCGGGTGACCGGATACTGTCCATTCTCGTCTTTCTCGGCCGATTTGACCATATCCCAGACCGTGAGGAGGGCGGCGGAGACGCCGGTGAGCGCTTCCATCTCGACGCCGGTCCTCCCGTAGGACTTGACGCGGGCGGTCGCCTCGATGTAGCCGTCACCCTCCTCGAACTCGATCGTGATGCCCGCAAGCGGTATGGGGTGGCACATGGGGATGAGGCGCGGCGTATCCTTCACCGCGAGGGTTGCCGCCACCCGTGCGGTCGCGAGCACGTTGCCTTTGACCGCGGTTCCTTCCCGGATGGCGCAGAGCGTCTCGCTCCGGAGGTAGATCCTGCCGCTCGCAACCGCTTCCCGGACGACCTCGGTCTTTCCCGAGATGTCCACCATCTGTGCGCGGTCGTTCTCGATGTGGGTGAAGACCGGGGCCTTGCCGTGTTCGCCGGACTCGCTCATATGTATCAGGAGAACTTCTCTCTGGGGATAAAAGAAGGCGACGTATGGCGGGTCAGTCCTGCGCGGGGTGGCAAAAGAGGATCTCCGGGATGCGCTCAGGCACATCGGTCGCGAGCATGCCGTTTCCCCGCCCCTCCGCGGCGAGCATGCCGGCCCTGCCGTTCACGTATGCGGCGATGTAGGCGGCCTCGAACGCAGGAAGATGACAGAAGAGCGCGCCCGCGATCCCGGCCAGGAGGTCGCCCGTCCCCCCGACGGTCATGGCGGGAGTCCCGGTCCGGTTGAACCTGACCCTTGAGCTGTCGGATACGACATCGACCGGACCCTTGAGCAAGATGGTTCCGGTCGTCGCGGCGGCCTTCACGCACCGGCCGCGCGCGGCAAGGTCCGCCGGGGGGTCCGCACCGGTCATCCGGGCGAACTCGCCTGCGTGCGGGGTGTAGATCGTCTCCTTCGCCGCCGGGAGGGGGCGGGCGAGCGCGTCGGCATCGAAGACCGCCTTCTCCGCCGCCTCCGCGACGGCGAGGACGACATCGGGGCTCTCCCTCCCGAGGCCCATGCCGCAGACGACGACATCCGCGCGGTCGACAAGCCGGAGTATTCTCTCCAGGTGGTCGACGGTGATCGCCTTTCCTTCCAGGCGCTCGTAGATCAGGTCGGGCATGGGGATGTACGCAGGCGAAGCCACCCGCACGATGTCGGCCCCGGCGCGGAGCGCCCCCATCGCCGCGATGTAGGGCGCCCCCTGGTAGGGCCCGCCCCCGACGACGAGCACCTCGCCGCCGGCGCCTTTGTGAGCCCCCTCAACCCGGGACAGGATGAGCGTGAGGTCCCCCGGGCCGGTGAATATCTCCGCCTCGAGCGGGATGCCGATATCGACGACGTCAGCGCCCTCCACCTTCGGCCGGTGGAAGGAGAGGATCCGGCTCGCACGGACCCCGGGGGTGGGGATGTCGACGGCGACGACCGGCGCGCCGCTCGCGTTCGCACGGGCGACGAGGGTCGCAAACGGCTCCCGCACCGCGCCCGCCACCCCGGTGCCGAGCATCGCGTCGATGATGACGTCGGCGCCGTCAAAGAGGCGGGAGAGCGCCTCGACGTCTGCGGCGCACCGGACGGGGTGGAGGGATACGGAGCAGTGCCGGAGGAGATCCAACTGTGCGGCGGCCGAGGTGGTCGTCGTGCCGCAGTCGGGGTAGACGACGTCGACCGCGTCGAGGTGCTGGAGGTAACGGGCCGCCACCATCCCGTCGCCGCCGTTGTTCCCCCTCCCGCAGAGGACGAGGGCGCGGGAAGGGGCGCGGGCAAGGACGGCGTCCGCGACCGCCCTCCCGGCGCTCTCCATCATCAGAAGCGACGGGTAGCCGAGCGCCACGGCGTTCCCCTCGACCGCCCTCATCCGGCCGGCGCCGATGACGCCGGTCTCCAGAAACTCCCGCATATCGTTTGCTGCCATCTGCCGTCCCTCCAGGAGCTTTGCCTGATCGGTGCTATGGCGTTTCATTCTTAGATAGTTTTAGTTTCTGACCGGGGATGCGCCGGGAAGGCTGTTGGTTCAAAGAAGCGTCGACAGGCGAGTAGCCACAGGTGCTTACACCCATTCTCGGTTGCACATGCCCATACATGCATTCCCATCGCATATCGCCGTTGGGGGTGGGGCCGACGGGGAGGGGGAAGCACCCCCTCCCCGGTCTCCCTGATAATGCGATTCCCATAACCCCACCCCTCCCGCGCCTCCGGCGCTCCTCCCCCGTCCCTGGAGGCGGGGGCAGTGCGTGGCGATACTCCCACGAAATCCGTAACCCCGGAGCGGCCGGGACGCCGCACTTCCTCTAACATCTCCTCGGACGGTGGACCGTGGGGGTATCGCCATTGGGGGAGGCGGCTCGCGGGGAGGGAGGGGCACCCCCCTCCCCCGTCTCTACCCCAGAAGGCTGTACCTGTGCACGGATTCCCACCGGCAATGCCCGTGCACAGGTTTGCACGATCAAACGGGCGTGAGCCCTTCCCTCACGGGATCCTGCCTGCATCCACCTCTCGAACATCGTCAACCCCTCACACCCCCATGCCTTATTGACATTTCACAACGCACTACTATGGAGATGAGCCTCGAGAACGATCTGCAGAGAGCGGCGGATATCATCGGTGACGCGGAGTCGGTGACGGTCATCTCCCACATCGACGCCGACGGCATCAGCACGGAAGCGATCCTCGCGCAGGCGCTCGCCCGCGAGGGTATACCCGTCACGTCCGTCTTCGTCCGCCAGCTCGAGCCGATGGCGATGCGCCACGTCCCAAAGGACGGCTCCCTGAAACTCTTCGCCGACCTCGGGGCCGGTCAGCAGAACCTTCTCGAGGAGCACGGTCTTTCTGCCGACGAGGTCCTGATCCTCGACCACCACGTCGCCCAGCCCTGCGGCACGCTCTACCCCCAGGTGAACAGCCTCGATCACGGCATCACCCGGATGAGCGCCGCCGGCGTCGCCTACATGGTCGCGAAGGCGATCGATTCCACAAACATCGACCTCGCCAAACTCGCCGTCATCGGGAACGTCGGGGATATGATGGCCCGCGAGAACTGCGGGCTGGTCGGCCCGGCACGCGAGATCGTCTCCGACGGGGTGGAATACGGCAACATCCTCGTGCGGGACCACGACCTGAACTGCTACGGGACATCCACCCGCCCGATCCACACCTGCCTCGGCTACTGCGACGACCCCTACATCGACGGGATCTCGAACAACACGAACGCCGCACTCCGGTTCCTTGAGAGACTCGGCGTCGAACTGAAGAACCCGCGGGGAGGGTGGCTCGTCTGGGAAGAGCTCCCGTTCGACGACCGGCGCACGATCATCAGCGCCCTCGTCCAGCAACTCATCGCCTACGGGCGGGATACCGACCGCCTCCTCGCCGAGACCTACATATTCCCCGACGAGCCGGAGCGCACGCCGCTGCGGAACGCCTCCGAGTACGCCACCCTTCTGAATGCCTGCGGCCGATGGGCGAAACCCCGGATAGGGAGCAGCATCTGCCACGGGGAACGCGGGGAGGCCTACCGCGACGCGGAGCAGATGCTCGCCCACCACCGGACGGTCATCCGCGACCTGCTCCAGTACATCCTCGAAGCCGGCGTCACCGAACTCTCGCACCTCCAGTATATCCACACCGGCGACCGGTTCCCCGATACCATCGTCGGGATCGGGGCGGGGATGGCGCTCTCCAAGCTGAACTGGAAGAAACCCATGATGGTGCTCTCCGCGATGGTGGACGAACCGGAGATGACGAAGGTCTCGATGCGGACGAACGAGTGGGCGCTCGCCCGCGGGGCCGACCTCCAGGAGGCGCTCGTCGAGGCGGCGGCAGAGGTCGGCGGCGCAGGCGGCGGGCACCGGATCGCTGCCGGAGCATTCATTCCCCACGATACAGAAGAGGTGTTTGTTGATGGTGTCAACCGAATACTCAAACGACAGTTCGCTCAAGCGGATACGGACGATTGCTGACTTCCAGTTCGGTGCCGGGGCCGGAGCCGCGGTCTTCCCCGACGACTGCGCCTTCCAGTTCTCCACGACCGGGCGCATCCGCCAGGTGCGCCTCGGAAAGGAGAGGCTCGCGACGGTCAGGGCGCAGGACGGGCGCCTGACCCTCGGGATAGCCGCAGCGATGCGCCTTCGCGCCCATCTCGCCCCCCCGGCTTACCGGGTCGTGGTGCAGGAAGACGTGGCGCCGTTCGTCGCGGACGGGAAGAACGCGATGGCAAAACACGTCGTCACCGCCGACGAGGCTATCCGCCCCGGCGACGAGGTGCTGGTGGTGACGGCGGGCGACGTCCTCCTCGCCACCGGGGCGGCGCTGCTCTCCGGGCGGGAGATGCTGGCATTTAATTACGGTGTAGCGGTAAAAGTACGGCAGGGGAGAGGATCCACATGATGCCTGGAAAGATAAACCCGAAGAAGATGAAGCAGATGATGAAGCAGATGGGCATGGAGATGGAGGAGATCGAGGGCGTCGAGAAGGTCGTCATCTATACGCCCGCGGGAAACTACGTCTTTGACGGTGCCCAGGTCGTCGCGACCACCATGCAGGGGACCACCTCCTACCAGATCACCGGGGATGCCCGGTTCGAGGAGGCCGTCCCGGAGATCCCCGACGACGACGTCGCCCTCGTCGCATCGCAGACCGGGGCAACCGAGGAGACCGCACGGGCGGCGCTCGTCGAGACCCGCGGCGACATCGCCGAAGCGATCCTGAAACTCGCGCAGCAATGATCGAGAACGGCGAACGTCTTCTGCTCGTCGGTGAGGACCGCGAGTACTTCGTGACGGCGGGCGAGGGTCAATTCTCCACCGACCGGGGGATGATCGATCTATCGGCGCTCGCGGGCACGAACCCGGGAGGCGAGATCCGGACTCACCTTAACATCCCGTTCACCGTGCTCCGCCCCCGGTCGACCGACTTCTTCGTCCACGCAAAACGGAGCGGAGCCCCCATGCTCCCAAAAGACATCGGTATGGTGATCGCCTACACAGGGATGAACCGCAACGACCATGTCCTCGACGCCGGAACCGGGAGCGGCGTCGCCGCGATCTACTTCGGGGGCATCGCCCGGAGCGTGAAGACCTACGAGGTGCGGCCGGAGTTCGCCCGGATCGCCGAGAAAAACATCCGCAATGCCCGGCTCGACAACGTCGAGGTGGTCGCTGCCGATATGCTTGACGCGACCGGCGAGTTCGACGTCGTGCATCTCGACCTCACGATAACCCCGGCGCACGTGGAGCACGCCTTCTCGCTCCTCTCGCCCGGCGGCTATCTCTCCTGTTACACGCCGTTCCTCGAGCACACCTTCGTCGCGCTCGATGCCGCAGCGCCGCTCTTCCGCGACGTTCACTGCTACGAGTGCATGGAACGGGAACTGACGCGCTCCGGGCGGGGGACCCGGCCATCGACCAGGGTCGGCCACAGCGGCTACATCACGGTCGCGCGAAAATAGAGGGTCAGTATTCCTTCAGCGGGTGTTCCCACCCGGTGTAGCCACAGTAGATGCAGCAGTCCCCGTCGCAGTGCTTGCACCTCTGCGGTGGCTGCGGCACCATCACGGTGCCTTTTTTGTTGCAGTACATGCACCCGGCCCCCTCGCAGTGGCAGCAGACCTCAGGCGCGTACTCTACCTTCTCTTCGGACATGCGCTCTAACTCCAGATGATATGAGGGGGGCGGAGGTGACAAAGGTTGTCATGGAGGTCGGGCACGCACCCGAAAAAAAGGTATTAGTGGGTGTGCGGCGAACCACTATTCAGGAGAGGAAGGGGCGGAACAATCCGGACATGGGCGCCCGGATCAGATGCCCCGGAAGGTAGCCGCACGATGTACCACATAATATCAATCCGCGATTTTGAGAGGAGTGATCTCGATCACCTGCTTGACCGGGCGCAGGAGTTCGACACCGGCAATTACCGACCCGGACTGCTTGACGACAAACTCCTGGCGCTTCTCTTCTTCGAGCCAAGCACCAGAACGAGGATGTCGTTTGCAGCGGCCATGGGTCGGCTCGGCGGGAAGTCGATCAGTGTCGATTCCGTGGAGGCAAGTTCCATCGTCAAGGGAGAGACGCTCGCAGACACCATCCGGGTGATAAGCAGTTACGTGGACGCCGTGGTGCTCCGCCACCCAAAGGAAGGGGCGGCGCGGCTCGCGAGCGAGTTCACCTCGGTGCCGGTCATCAACGCCGGCGACGGCGCGGGGCAGCACCCGAGCCAGACGCTGCTCGACCTCTACACCATCAGGCAGTCGATGCCGATCGACGGGATCGACGTCGGGCTTTTAGGGGATCTCCGCTACGGCAGGACGGCGCACTCGCTCGCGCTCGCCCTCTCCCTCTACGACGTCACGTTGCACACGGTCGCACCCGGAGGGCTCGAGATGCCGGCGAACATCACCCTTGAACTCCGGGAACGCGGTATGGAGGTCATCGAGCACCCGACCGTCGAGGAGGCGATCCGGGAACTCGACGTCCTCTACGTCACGAGGATCCAGCGCGAACGGTTCCCGGACTCGGCATCATACTACGACGTCGCGTCCAGTTACCGGATCACGACCGACCTGCTCGACGACGTGAAAGAGCGGCTGATGATCCTCCACCCGCTCCCGCGCGCGGGAGAGATCGATCCGGCGGTGGACAACACGCCATACGCGCGCTACTTCGAGCAGGCGAGGAACGGTGTTCCCGTCAGGATGGCACTCCTTCACGAGGTGATGAAATGACCAGGAAAGACCCGTCGGGAGGGCTGATCATCAGCCCCATCAAGAACGGCACCGTCATCGACCATATCACCGCCGGCGAGGCGCTGAACGTGCTACGGATCCTCGGGATCACCGGGTCGACCCGGGAATGCCTGAGCATCGCGACGAACGTCAAGAGCGGATGGATGGGGACGAAGGATATCGTCAAGGTCGAGAACCGGGAACTCCGCGCGGAGGAGGTCGACCGGATCGCCCTGCTTGCGCCGCATGCGAAGATCAACATCATCCGGGACTGCAAGGTCGTGGAGAAGAAGGGCGTAGAGATCCCGGAGGTCCTCAGGGGCGTGGTCAGGTGCCCGAATCCCGGTTGCATCACGAACACGGACGAGCCTGTCGCGAGCACGTTCGAGGTGCTCGACAAGGGGCTGCACTGCCTCTACTGCGACTGGCTGATCAAGGACGATATCGCAAACCACATCATCTGATCAGGCGTCCGTGCCGGTCGATCTCCCCCCGGTAGATCCGGGTGCTCGAGATCCGCCGGCCATCTTCGGCGAGAACGCACGAGATCTCGTGGAGATCTACTTTTCTCTTCCCCCGCTCGCGCCGGAGTTCGTTGATCTCAACGGCGACCGGGAAGGTCTCCTCGGAGACGACCAGGATCTCGAAGTCCGCGTCGAGAGCGCTGCCATAGCGGTCGGTGAGCGGTATGACCGTCCACGTCGCGGTGTAGCCGTGTTCGCGAATGAATGACGTGATGTTCTCAAGCCGTCTTTCGTAGGTCGTGACGGGATGGACCTTTGCACCGGCAAACTCGTCGGTCGTCAATCCGATGATAACCTCTCCATCGGGCCCGGCGAGTTCAAAGGAGCGGGAGAGGAGTTTCCGGTGCCCGGCATGCAGGGGATCGAACGTCCCCCCGACCATCACTCTCATCCAGAGGCGTTAGCCGCGAGGGGTTTTATGGGTAGTGATCGGCGGCGAAGAAGGGGGTTCGAGCACCGGAGGTGCAGATTCTCCGGCTGTCACGCGATACCGGGCGGGCACAAAAAAGGAAAAAACGCCTCTCCGGCCGCGTCAGTACTTGTACCAGCGCCCCTTCTCGTCGTACTCCCCCTGCTGCACCTCGGAGACACCCACATGGTTCTTGAAGAAACTCGCCTTGTAGGCGTAGAGGAAAACCGAGAAGAGCACGATCACGAACGCATAGACGATTGCGGTGACCCATATCCCTTCCGTCCCGATGAGTGCGAGGAGGTCTTCCGGCATCACTGCCTGGAGTTCTTCGGGGCTCATGGTGGTGAGCGGTTCGAGTTTCTCCACGAGGAGTGCCGTCCAGGCAAAGAGGGCGAAAAACCCGAGCACCGCGAAGACGACGATGTTTACCAGGTAGAAGACGAGAACGCTGCCGATGTTGTTCATGACGAACTCGACGCTCCGCCGAATCGACTCAAAGACACCCGTCTCTTCAAAGACCGCCGCGGTGTCGTAGAAGAACGTGAAGAAGGCGATCGAGAGGATGACCCCGAAGAGGAGCGGGGTCACGGTTGCGGCGGCTCCGGCACTGATGAGCGCGAGCGGTATCGCGAGCAGGATGCTGGTCAGGACTATTGCGAAGAAGATGACCAGTGACGGGAGGAGTATCCGGAAGTAGTAGGTCTTCCCCGATTCTACGAACGCGTCGACGGAGAAGTTCTCCGCGCGGATCGTGCCGTAGACGCCACCGACCAGAAACGGCATCACGAGAACCTGCAGGATTGCCAGGGGCTGCGTGTAGAACGCCCCGCCGTAGATGGGGACGACGAGGTTGAGAACCGCGAGAGCGCCCATGACACCCCCGATCAGCCAGAGGATAGGGTGCCGCCGGAGGAGCCCGGTAGCCCCGGTGACCGATTCGAGCGTCATGCTCATCGGTTCCTCGGCATGGCAACGATCTCGCGCACCTGCAGGTCGAAGAATGCTGTGGTATGCGCGGGACGGATGACGCAGACGGTATCGGCTCCGGTCGCGGTGCCCCCGACCGCGACCACCTCTTCATCGACCCCGACCGCGCCCTGGTCGGCCGCGATGAGAACGCACTCCACCGCGACCTTCAGGCCGACCGCGACGGTCCGCCGCAGGGCCTCGGCGATCGCTTCCGTGCGGGAACTCCCGCCGAGTCTCGATGAACGGGAGATCGCCCGCTCAAGCCCGGAGAGCGCGTGCGTGCCGGTGACGATCTTCGCCCCTCCCGCCCGGAGAGTCTCGGCCGCCTCCGGCGAGAACTCCCACTCGCCGGGTTTCGAGAACCCAACCGCGTGGGTGACGACGATCAGTTCGAGGTCGCCCCCCGCCATAGCGTCCCGGAAGGCAAGCGCCGTCCGGCCGCTGCTGCTCGCGACGACGATCTTTTTGAGGCCGAGTTCCCGCGCCCGCTCGACGGCGAACCTAGCGGCGTCGCGGGTGTTCTCGACGCCCGGCGCATCGAAGTAGTAGGTATTCCGGGTTACGAAACTCATGCAATCATGTTGTCGCTGCTCCTAATTGAACCTCCCATACCCATGGTGGGGGCTGCAACGGCACGGTCAGGGTCGCTCTGCCGGGGAAAGAAGGTGATAAATGGTGGATAGCCCAACACTACTCTCAGCCTAACGGTACGGCAGGAGTTCTCATGATAACACTCGCCATTGCAGGAAAACCAAACTGTGGAAAATCGACGTTTTTCAGGGCGGCGACCCTTGCCCAGGTGGAGATCGCCAACTACCCGTTCACGACCATCGATGCAAACCACGGCGTCGCGTACGTCCGGACAGCCTGCCCGTGCCAGGAGATGCATGTCCCGTGCGAAAACTGCCGGGACGGGGTCAGGTTCATCCCGGTCGGGCTGATCGATGTGGCGGGTCTCGTCCCCGAGGCGCACCTCGGGCGGGGGCTCGGCAACCAGTTCCTCGACAACCTCCGGCAGGCGGACGCCATCATCCAGGTCGTCGATGCCAGCGGGGCGACGGATGCCGAGGGGAACCCGATCGATATCGGCTCGCGCGACCCGGTGAAGGACATCGAGTTCCTCCAGTACGAGATGTCGATGTGGATGTACGGCATCCTCTCGCGGAACTGGGCGAAACTCCTGCGGCAGGCTCAGGCGAGGGACTTCTCGCTCGAGGCAGCTGTCGCCGAGGTCTTTGCCGGTCTCGGGATCACCTACGAGCATGTCCGCGACGCCACCGGGGCGGTCGGGATCGAACTCCGGACGGCGGGGGAGGAAGACCTGATCCGGTTCTGCCGGGAGTTAATGGCGACCAGCAAGCCGATGCTGATCGTCGGGAACAAGGCCGACCTGGCGCCGCCGGAGTGCCTTGAGCGGCTCGGAAATCACGACGTCGTCTTTGCAAGCGCTGCGAGCGAATTTGCGCTCCGGATGGCCGCAGAGGGGAAGTTCATCCACTACCTCCCCGGCGATGGGGGTTTCACCGAGAACCCCGGTGCGAACCTCAGCGACGCGCAGCGTGCCGGGCTCGCGAAGGTCGCGGAGTTCATGCAGAAGTTCGACGGCACCGGCGTTCAGAAGGCGCTGGACGCCGCGGTCTTCACCCTCCTCGACCGGATCGTCGTCTTCCCGGTCGAGGACGAGCACAAACTCACCGACGGCAAGGGGAGGGTTCTCCCCGACGCGTTCCTCATGAAACGCGGGTCGACCTCTCGCGACCTCGCCTTCCAGGTCCACACCGATATCGGCGAAGGGTTCCTGTATGCCATCGACGCAAAGACCGGGATGCGGATCAAGGATACCCAGGAACTGAAGAACGGCGACATCATCAAGATCGTCAGCGTCCGAAAGTGAACCGCAGGCACGGGGAGGCGGGACGCCTCTCCTCCGCGCTCCGGGGAGCGAACCGGCACCTCCCGCGAACCGGTGCAGATCGGCAGGCATTTATATCGCCTTGATAAATATTCGATCATCATGAGCGGCGAGGTCTACCAGGCGCAGGTCCTCCGGAACTTCTTCGACACCATCACCGGAACGGACAGGAACCTGACCCGGATCTACATGTGCGTGATGAGCCTCGCCAAGCTCCGGATGGAGTCCCCCGAGAGGATGACGTTCCTCGTGGACCAGCTCCGCAAGTCCAAGCAGAAGCGGGAACTCTCGGTCGATATCATCGATTATATGTGCGACGTGGCGCGTGACATCGAACTCGCCACCGTCCAGACCGCGTTCGGCGTCAAAGACATCAATGCGGTCGCCGACGAGTTCAGCGGGATCAGCCTGGACTCACTCTGATACTTTTTTCGGAGACGCCCATTCGGCTACCCCGTGGTCTCTTGATTACCCGGGGTTTTCTTGACATTGGCTCCTCGTTTTAGTGATCCCCGGCTATCCCGTCCTTAGCGGCAATTTCATTCAGTCTCTCGCGCGAAGCCGCGAAGGACGCGTTTTGCTCTATCGAGAGGGCGGAGACTCGGGGGAAGAACCGTGCACGGCTTTCGTGGGGGTATCGCCATACACTGACCCCGCCCCAGGGGGCGGGGAAGAAGGCCGGAGGCCGGGCGGGGTG
>JAEWLJ010000009.1 GCA_023393455.1 Methanobacteriota archaeon
GGGTAGGGGTAGGAGGAGAATGGACGGTGACGTAGCCGTATTCCGTGTGCGTCGCGCTGGCTCCCGCGTTGTCACAGGTCAGGGAGACGTTGTAGACGCCGGGATGATCGTAACGGTGGCGCGGGTCCCGGTGCGGCGATGTCTTGCCGTCACCGAAGTCCCAGAGCCAGGATGTCGCGTAATTCGGTAAATCACCGTAGAAGATGACCGTGAGGGGTGCAGGCCCCGATAACGGGCCCCCCCGGAAGGAGATGACCGGCGGCTCGGGGGGATCTACATGAATGAGATCGGTCTCTGTGACGGTGTCGGACCCAAACCCGTTGCTCACCGTGAGCGAGACGGTGTAGTCTCCCGGGATCTCGTAGAAGTGCCACGGATACTGCGAAGTCGAGGTGTTCCCGTCGCCGAAATCCCATTCCCAGGTCTCAGGGTCACCGGCCGACTGGTCGATGAACCGGACGTTGAGCGCCGCCCCTCCTTCGGTCGGGTCCGCCGAGAACGCCGCCACCGGGGCCGCTCCGCTGAAGTAGGCGAAGGCGTAGATGTCCGAACCTCCGCCACGGCCCTCCTGCCAGACGACCCGATCGCCGCTGACGGCGGGGTAGAGTTGTTCGGTCGCGGAAGGAATGACCGGCATCTGCTTATCCTTCCCTGCGGCAAGGTCGCAGACGTAAACGTTCCAGATCCCGTCCCGCTTGTCCTCCCAGGCGATGAGGTCTCCGTCTATCGAGGGAGAGACCTGCTCTTGGGGATCGTCGGTGATCCTCTGCTCTCCGGCGGCAGGATTGTCGAGATCCAAGAGGTAGATATCGGGAGCCCCGTTCCGGTAGTCCTCCCAGACGATCCGGCTCCCCGATATCGACGGGTAGGTCTGTCGCGCACCGTTCCCGGTGACCTGGCGCCGGTCTCCGTTCCAGATATCGTAGAGCCAGATATCACCGTTCCCGGAGTTCTCCTCCCAGGCGACGTAGCGCTCCGAGAGCGCAGGTTTCCACTTGGTCACCGGCGAGCAGGAGAGGAAGGTTTCGCTGCCGGTCCCGATGTTGTAGAGGCAGATATCCGTGCTCCCGCCCCGGTTATCGTACCAGACCACATGCTCCCCGTGAACGACGGGCATCCACTGTTTGGCCGGGTCGGCGGTGAGCACCCTCATTTCTCCGCCCGATAGATCAAAGAGGCAGATATCCCGGCCCATGTTCAGGTTCTCCTCCCAGACGACGTAATCCCCCGAGACGGACGGGTACCTCTGCCCCGTTCCCCCGCCCGCAACCCTCTGCTGGCTGCCGGGGCCGCTCGAGTAGTAGATCGACCCTCCGTTCCTTTCGTCCTCCCAGACGATCAGATCCCCGTCGATGTCGGGGTGCTCCTGGGAGCCTGCATCGATACAGACAGAGACGAGATCCCCCGGGGCCTCCTCCCCGGCCAGGGCAGGCGATACCACCAGTGCGACGGCAACGAGGATACAGAGAGCAATAAGCGCTTTATAATCAACCATTCTTTATCACCGCGATGAGAACGCCCCCTTCGTCCCATACGACGGAGTCTGTACGCCCGCCGGGGAAACGGGGTCTCCCCACGGGCGCACAAACGAATATCCTGCGGAATTCCGACGATCGGCCGGGAATCCTCAGGGTAAGGGTTCGCGCGGTGCAGGATAGAATCATTAATATAAATATCTTACCATAAACACAGGCGAGCGGAGAGAGGACGGCGGATTATTATAAAAAATGAGAGATATTAACCGCCACGGGAAGTGACGCAGGATCACCGACGGCGCTATCCCGCCGGAGCAGCGTCGTTGGGCGCTCAGGCTCCCGCAAGTTCACGGACCTTCGCGATATTCCCCGCATCACCCCGCCGCTCGTCGACCGGCGTCTCGCAGATGAGGGGGAGGCGGCGGATGGCCGGGTTGCGGAGGATATGCCGGAACCCTTCCTCACCGATCGCCCCGATCCCGATGTGCTCGTGCCGGTCAAGCCCGCTCCCGAGGTCCCCCTTGCAGTCGTTGAGGTGGATGATCCGGAGGTAGGAGAGGCCGATTCGGTCGTCGAACTCCCCGAAGACCGCATCGACCCCTTCGGCCGTCCGGAGATCGTGGCCGGCGGCGAACGCATGACAGGTATCAAAACAGATCCCGACCCTCCCTTCCGCATCGATGCCCTCCATGATCCGGGCGATGTCGTCGGTGGTTGACCCTACGCTGTTCTTCTCCCCGGCTGTGTTCTCGAGGAGGAGCATCACGTCGCCCTCCCCGGCATCCGTGAACGCCCGGTTGATGGCGGCAACGACCCGCTCCTGCCCCGCCGCCTTCCCGGCGCCCCGGTGGTGCCCGAGGTGGGTAACGAGGTAGGGAACCCCGAGGAGGGCGCACCGCCGGAGCTCTGCAGCGAGCGCCGCGACCGATTTCTCGTAGATCTCATCATCGGGCGAGGCCGGGTTCGGGAGGTAGGGCATATGGTCGACGACCGGGCCGATGCCGGACTCGCTCAACGCCGCTCTGAACGCCCCGGCTACGTCGGGGTCGAGGTCTTTCGCCTTCCAGCCGCGGGGGTTCCTGGAGAAGATCTGAAACGTGTCGCAGCCCGCACCGAGGGCCCGCCCGACCGCAAGGTCGATCGAGCCCGCGATCGAGACGTGGCATCCCACCAGTACCATACTAACCTCTCGACGCAGGGGCGCTTAGGCCTTCCCCCGCCCGACCTCGCGGAGCACCGCCGCCCCGAACTCCCGGGTGCCGGCCGCCCCGCCGAGGTCGGGTGTCCGGATGCCCGCAGAGAGCACCCGCCCGACGGCCTCCTCGACGACCGCCGCGGCTGCGGGATCGCCGATGTGGGTAAGAAGCATCGCTCCGCTCCGGATAGCCGCGACGGGGTTTGCGACGTTCCTCCCGGCTATATCGGGGGCACTCCCGTGCACCGGCTCAAAGAGGGCGTGCTGGTCTCCGATGTTCGCGCTCGGGAGCATCCCGAGCCCCCCCACCAGGTAGGCGACGGCGTCGGAGAGGATGTCGCCGAAGATGTTGGTCGTCACGATCACGTCGTAGCGGTCGGGGTGCGTCAGGAGGTCGAGGCAGAGCGCGTCGATGTAACTCGTCCTGCAGGGGACACCCGCCCGGGCGGCCTGTGTGGTGCAGATATCGACGAAGAGGCAGTCCGACTTCAGGACGTTCGCCTTGTTCCCCACGGTGAGGTGGCAGCGGGACTTCGCAAGGGTGCAGGCGTAGCGGGCGATCCGCTCGCTCCCCCGCCGGGAGACGACCCGGACGGTGCAGGCGCGGTCAGGCTCCGTCCACTCGATGCCGGAGTAGAGCCCTTCGGTGTTCTCCCGCACGATGACGACGTCGACCCCCTCCCCCCGGATCGGGCGGACGTTCGCGTAGAGGTCGAGAGCGTGGCGGATCTGCAGCATGACGCTCCGGTAGCCGGGGTCGGGCGGCGTCGTGACGGCGCCAAAGAGGATCGCGTCCGCTGCGCCGAGATCGGCGATCGTCTCATAGGTGCAGGCGCACCCGGTCCGCTCCCACCGGCCGTATCCCACCTCGACGTCGAGGAACTCGATATCGGGGCGCACGGCAGCGAGGATCTCGCGGGCGACCGGGACGACCTCGCGGCCGATGCCGTCGCCCTCAACGACCGCTACCGTGACCATGCTCACTCCTCCACGCGGTCGCGACCTCTCGTGCCGCCGTCGCGATCTCCCACGACGACGCTCCCCAGTGGACCACCGCACCGAAGAGGCCGTTTCGGAACCCGATCCCGGCCCGCTCGCTCCTGCAGCACCGTGCGATGAACGGTTCGGCCGCGACCGACTCGAGCGGGCAGATGTTCTCCACGGCGACCTCTTCGCCGCAACACTCCCGCAGCAGTTCCCGTGCCGTCAGGCACCCTGCCACGCGGTCGCCGGGCCGGAACGGGTCCGAGTCGACGGTGCGGGGGAACCCGGCCGCCCGGCAGGGGTAGACGTCGGCTTTGATCTCGCGGATGTCCCGGACATGGTGCTCGAAGACGACTTCGAGGTCGCCGAAGATCCCGGTCCTCTCGAGGTCGCCGAGCGTGCCTGAGAGGTGCGGGCGGGGCGGGGTGATGTCGTAGACATGGATGCGGAGGAAGGCCGAGAGGTCCGGATCGAGGACGAACGTGGTCTGTTCTCCGTGACCGCAGAAGACGGTGCACCGGTAGCCGGACCGCATCGCCTCCTGCACCAGGAACGTCCGGTCCTGAACGTTCACCCGGTCCGGGTAGCGGTAGACGTCGTCACCGGAGGCGAGCACCCGGACGGAGAGGACATCGCGGATCAGGCCGGTCCCGTTCGGGTCGGGCTCCACCTCGAGCACCTCGGTGCCGCCAGGGGTCTCGCGGACGAGGTAGCGCGAGAGGAAGTAGACCCGGTCTCCATACGGGGTGCCGGTCGCGGACCCGACATACTTGCAGTGGGGCGGAAAGATCATCGGCACGACCTCCAGTAGGGAACCAGCCCGCCCGCCCGGAGGATGGCGACCATCCTCTCCGAGAGCGCCCGGGCGGGGTACCGCTCCCCGTCCACCTCGACCCACCCGCCATCGAGGTCGAAGGCGACGCGGGCGCCGTCGGTGCAGGCGACGCTGGCCTCGATCACCGGGAGGCCGACGTTGACGGCGTTCCGGAAGAATATCCGGGCGAACGACTCCGCGACGACCGCGACGACACCGGCCTCGCGGAGGGCGACCACCGCCTGTTCGCGGGACGACCCGCACCCCATGTTCCTCCCGGCGACGATGACCGAGCCGCGGATGCGGGCGGCGAGCGCCGGGTCGAGGTCCTCGAGGACGTGCTCCGCCCAGACCGAGCGGTCTTTCGTCCGGAGGTAGCGGCCGGCGATGATGAGGTCGGTGTCGATGTCGCGCCCGAGACAGACCGCCGGCCCGGAACCCTGCATCACGCCACCTCCGGCACGGTTATCACACCGGTGATCGCGCTCGCTGCGGCGGTGGAGGGCGACGAGAGGTAGACCTCGCCGCCCACGCCCATCCGGTTCTTGAAGTTCCGGTTGGCGGTGGAGAGGCAGACCTCTCCCTCCCCGAGCACCCCCATATGCGCACCGAGGCACGGCCCGCAGCCCGGCGATCCGACCGTGCAGCCCGCATCCACGATATCGGCAAGGACGCCGGTGGCGATCGCCCGGGCGAGCACCGACCGCGATGCGGGGATCACCAGGGTGCGGACGGCCACCTTCTTCCCCCGGACGATGCGGGCGAACCGGGCAAGATCCTCGTAGCGGCCGTTCGTGCAGGTCCCGACGAAGACCTGGTCGAGGTGCGTCCCCGCGACCTCCTCCGCCTCCCTGACGGTGTCCACCCGGTGCGGGACCGCGACGAGCGGCACGATATCGTCGAGATCGATCTCGACCGTCCGCTCGTAACGGCAGTCCTCCGGCGCCTGCGGCGATGCCGTAACCCCGTGCTCCGCGAGATGGCGGACGGTGACCGCATCGGCGTAGAAGATCCCGGCCTTCGCCCCCGTCTCGACCGCCATGTTTGAGAGGGTCAGCCGCCCGTCCATGGAGATCGTCGCCGCCCCGTCGCCCACGAACTCCAGCGCCCGGTAGGTCGCCCCTTCCATCCCGAGGTCTGCGACATACGCGAGGGCGACGTCTTTTGGCTCCGCGGGGTCAGAGAGGCTTCCTGAGAGGTTGACCGCGATCGTCTCCGGGACGCGGAACCATGTGGAGCCCGACGCCCAGATCGCCGCCATATCGGTCGCGCCCACCCCGGTGGCGAACGCGCCGAGGGCGCCGAGGGTGCAGGTATGGGAGTCGGCGCCGACGACGACCATCCCGGGCCGGACGACCCCTTCGCTCATCACCTGGTGGCAGATCCCCCCGCCGACATCCGAGAGTTCTATCCCCGATACCCGGGCATACTCCCGGAGCTCGGCCTGGAGCGTCGCGGTCGTCCCCGTGTTCGCCGGGACGATGTGGTCGAAGACCAGGCGCAGGCGCTCAGGGTGGGGGAGGTGCTCCACCCCCATCTCACGGAGCGCCTCCCGGGCGAGGACGCCGGTCCCGTCGTGGGCGAAGGCGATATCGACCTCGCGGTCGACGTAACTCCCCGCCGGCGCGCCGAGGATCGCTTCAGAGAGCGTGCTCACTGGACGATCCCCTCCTTTGCCGCCCGCAGAAGGGCGCAGAGCACCTCGCGGGTGACGCTGCACTTCCCCTCGCTCCTCTGTTTGACCTGGTCGAGCACCCACCGCGCCTCCTCGTCGGAGAGGTCGAACCCGTAGGCCTTTGCGACATGCTCGAGCGCCCGCCTCCCCGTATGCTTCCCGAGGACGAACCGCCGCTCCCCGCCCACCAGTTCCGGCGCGACATACTCGTAGGTCGACGGATCGCAGAGGATCGCGGCGATATGGATCCCGCTCTCGTGGGCGAAGGCGTTCTCGCCGACGATCGGCCGGGTGCGTTCGGGGAAGACGCCTGAAGCCCGGGCAACCAGGCTTGATGTCTCCTGCAGGCGGGTGAGGTCGTAGCGGTCGACCCCGCCCTTCATACGCAGGGCGACGAGCACCTGTTCGAGCGCCGCGTTCCCTGCACGCTCCCCGATGCCGTTGACGGTGGTGTGGAGTTGAAACGCCCCCGCAGCCGCGGCCGTGACGGTGTTTGCCGTCGCAAGCCCGAGGTCGTTGTGGCAGTGGATGCAGAGCCGGTGGGGAGCCGCATCGAGGAGGCGGGAGACGACCGCGTGGGTCTCTAGCGGCGTGAGGCAGCCGACGGTATCGGCGAAACTGACGTAGTTCGCACCGTGCTCGACGCCCCGGTTGTACATCTCGATGAGGAACGCGGGATCCGTCCGTGAGGCGTCCTCGGCGGCGAATCGCACCTGAACGCCATGGTCGGCGGCGAACTCCACCATATCGAGGGCGCCGTCGAGCACCTCCTCGCGGGGTTTATGGTACTTGTGCCGGATGTGGAGGTCGGAGGTCGCGAAGAATAAGCTGATCATATCCACGTCGCAGTCGAGCGCCGTCTCGATATCGGGCTTGAGGGCGCGGGCGAGGCAGCAGACCCGGGCGGAGAGGCCGCTCCCGGCGATGGCCCGAACGCACTCCTTCTCCGCCGCGGAGACCACGGGAAACCCGGCCTCGATCACCTCCACGCCGATCTCGTCGAGCGCGTGCGCGATCGTCATCTTCTCATCACGGGTGAACGAGACGCCGGGAGTCTGCTCCCCGTCTCGCAGCGTTACATCACAGATCTCGATATTCCAGGGTTTCATGGGTCTCACCTTCCGGGCAGATGCCTTCGATCACAACCGTCCTGGGGCCGTTCAGGGGCGGGACGAGCGCCCGGCGAAGCGCCGCGGTGTCGTCTGCGGCGCAGACGACCGGGTCTGCCCAGGCGATGTAGCGAAGGATATCGGGGACGGGGTGACCGCCGGTCATCCCCATCCGGTTGTTCGCAAGGACGATACAGAGGAGCGGGAAGCGCCGCTCGTAGACGTCGATGAGGGCGGAGAGCCCCGAATGCAGGAGCGCGTAGTCGCCGGTGAGCGCGACGCCCGGACCGGTCGCCGCCACGGCGACCGAGGAGCCGAGGCCGTAGGTGGCGATCCCGACGCGGTAGGGCGGGTTCATCGCGAGGATTGCGCACCCGGCGTCGCAGGCCGCCCGGAGCCCGCGTTCGCGGAGGAGAGAGAAAGCCGGGTGGAACGGGCAGTTCCGGCAGAACGTCCGCGAAAAGCCGCGGGTGGAGAACCGCTCCGGCTCCCCGGCGGGCTCGGGCGGGGCGAGCAGCTGGTGCTCTGCGAGGTACGGACGGCCGGTCTCGTGGAGCGAGGCGAGCATCTCCTGGTCGGCCGGGGGCGGGTAGACGGTGACGGCACGGTATCTGCCGCCCGAGAACCGGTTGAGGGGCGATGACCGCGACCAGGCAAACATCGCGGTGGTCCGGCGGTCGGCCATCAGAGCCCGGCCGGCCATCGTGAGGTCCGGGTCCGCGAGGCACCCCTCCCGGTCGCTCCGGGTCACGGGGGCATCCGCCACATCCACATCCAGGAGGGCGGGCGTCACCCTGACGATCGCGACGCGCGAGAACTCCTCCGAGGCGTCAAACGCTGCCTCGACGGCCGGGCCGATCGTCTCCCCGTCGGGTTCCAGCACCGGGACCCGGGCAATCTCGCCGTAGTAGCGGGAGTCCTGCACGACGTCCGACCCTGCCGCGCAGGGATCGTCGCCGACGACCACCACGACGCCCGACCGGAGACCCTGTGCGGTGGCGTGAACGAGCGGATCGGCGCAGGCGTTGAGGCCGACGTGCTTGACGATCACGGCCGCCCTCCGCCCGGAGAGGGAGTCACCGAGGGCATACTCGAGCGCCGTCTTCTCGTTAATGGCGATCGCAGCCCCCGCCGAGGCGGCGAGCTCCGATACCGGGTAGCCGGGGACGGCGTAGCACCGGTCAGCCGACTGCCGGATCGCCCGGGCAAGCGCCTCGGTGCCCTTCATGCGTCCCTCCCCGGCGTGAGATCGCACCCGGTGCAGGCCGCACACATCGTCAGCGCCCGGCGGGGGTCGAGCCCCGCCCGCCGGAGTATCCGCTCGTGAGCCTCGAAGAGCGCGAGCAGCCGTTCGGCAGAAGGGCGGGGCCGGTCGGCAAGAGAAGCCGCCGGGGTGAGCGGGCGGAGGACCGGGATGACCCCGGTCCCGGTGAGGTCTTCCATCAACCGCGCGAGGTCGGCGTCGGTCTCCCCGAGGCCGACGATGACGTTCGAGTAGACCCTCCCCCGCCCGAAGAGCGCGACGGAGGACGAGAGCGATTCCCATATCCCGTCCCACGAGAGGCCGGGGCACATACCGCGGAAGAGTTCGGGGGTCGCCGCCTCGATGTTGAACTTCACTTCTGCGACGCCGAGGGCGTGGAGACGGGCGGGAGTCTCCGGGCCGGGGTAGATCGAGACCCCGATGGGAAGACCGAAGGGGCGGAGCGCCGAGACGACTTCGAGGACGTATGCCTCCTCCTCCTCGATCGAGGAGGCGACGCCGCTCGTGATCGAGATGCAGTCGACCCGGTCGGCGACGCTCTCGACCATCCGAACGATCTCGTCGATCCCCTTCCGGCGGCCGGGGAGGTCCGGCACCGGGCAGTAGCGGCAGTGAAAGACGCAGGTCCCGCTGACCGTGATGTAGGCCTGCCGGGGGCAGTGGAGGGCGGCGGGTTCTAACCTGCCGTGGACCTCCTCTCCATCGATGACGAGAACCGCCTCGCCCTCTCCCCGGTGGGTTATTGCGATGGGGCTTCTTTCATCGATGCCGGCCCGGACCCGTCGGGGGCCGACGGAGAAGAAGAGAGAGCCGGACGGTCTTCCGGCCGAGGGGCCGGCGGCGGAGCGGGATACGTATTCGTCTGAAGGCTCGCCGGAGAGGCGAACAGAGCCTGTCTCAAGCACCCGGGCTTTCAGCCGAATCCATTCCATAGCGCCAGCGCCTCCTCATACCGCGTGTAAAACGGGATCGCCGCCACCGCCCCGATCACGCCCCGGCCGCCCATGACGACGGAGAGACGTTCGTCATCAAGGGCAGCAAGGTCGGCGGCCGAGACCTCGCCCCGTTTCACGCGGCAACCGAACTCTTCGAGCGGCGAGGGGTCGAACCCCCGCCAGACCGCCATCCCGGTCTTATCCGAGAGGGTGTACTCCTCGAGGTAGTCGTGATAGCGCCGGATGAGTTCCCCGGGATCGGAGGTGGCGAACTCGCAGGCGATGGCGACGCAGTTCTTGGTCCGGTAAGGGACGGGATAGAGCTGAACGATGGTGTGGGAGAGGTAGCGCGACCGGTCGTCCTCGACGGCACGGGCGATATTATGGGCGAGCGTCCAGGTGGCCCCCTCCTCGGGGGTGTCGGTGTCGTCGATGCCGATGATCACCCGCTCGCGACGGGGGAGCCAGACGGTCGAGCCCGCGAGCCGCCCGCCGCCGGCAGGATCGCTCACACAGCGTATGACGCCGGTTGCCCCGGCGCGGCAGATGGATGCACCCACGCCCCCGCCCCCGAGGCCCCGGTAGGTGACGGCGATCTCGTCGTCGTCGACCGCGACACCGGCGATCCCGGCCGGGAAGACCGAGCCCTCGAGCGCGAGGTCGGCGCTGCCGGAGGAGAGGAGGTAGCGGTTGGTCGCCCCCACGGTGCGGACGGAGCGAACGAGCGGGCTCTGCGCGTAGTGGCGTTTCACCCACATCGCGCCGCCGGTGCAGTCGAAGAACTCGATAAGTTCTATCTGCCCGCCACTCTCGTCCGCCACCGCCACGATCTGCGGATAGCGTATCGTATACGGATCAGAGAGTCTCTCCATAGAGTCCAGCCGCCTCAACGCCTTTGTTCCCCCAGAGAACGGCGCCCAGCGCTCCGATACGTCCCTTCCGACCGGTTGAGTCGATGAACCGGACGCCCATCCGTGCGGCCTCCGCCTCCGCGTCGTCGACCGTAAGGAGTTCGGTCTTGACCCGCTTCAGGTAGGGCGACTCTTCCGCGAACGCGATCCCCCGGTAGACGGCGATCCCGGTGTCGTTGCTGACCGCACCCGACTCGACGAAGTCGCGGACGTACTCGATGAGCTCGTCCACCTTCCCGGGGCGGACGGCGAAGTTCAGGGCGGAACCGACGCAGTTGGTGGTCTTCTTCGGGACGGCGGGGTTCAACTGCACGAGGCGCATGTCCAGGTACTCGACACCCGGGATCGTGCAGGCCTCGGCGCACTTGAGCGCGAGCACCCAGGTGGCGCCCTCCTCGCGGGTGTCGGTGTCGTCGATCCCGATCGTCACCTTCTCATACAGCGGTGATACGATCCGCACCCGGCAGACCCGGGCGCCGCCGATCTTGAGATCCTCCTCGGTGGGATACTCGGCGCGAATGACGCCCGGTGCCTGCGGAAGGCAGGCGGCGACGCCGACACCTGCTCCGGCGATCCCCGACCAGGTCGTCACCACCTCGTCCCCGATGACCTCGACCCCTTCGAGGGCCTGGCCGCCGATCTCCTTACCGGCAGCCCCGAAGTTCGCCGGGGATACACCCAGTCGGGCGAGCATCGTCATCGTCGTGCCCTCGACGTGGCAGGACTGGACAGCACCCTTTGCCCGCACCCGGTTCGCCGCGTCCCACTCGATCGTCCCCCTGGCCCGGCAATGCTCGCGGATCTCCGCAAGACCGGCGTTCTGGTCGACCATGGCAAGGAACTTCATCGAGAACAACGGGCCGAACCGGGCCCTGACCTCATCGGGCGTGAGCGTAATCATGATGTCACCGAAATTATCGTTAACAAGAATGTCGTTGATAACGATATTTAAGGAGATCGATCGGGCGGGAGCGGGTGAGCCCGAGCGGGCTTTGGCAGGGGATGAGAGAGGAAAGAGGGGTTAATCCACGCGGTTGAGGTGCCCCGGGCGGGGGGTGGTGGCTGAGAGGTATGTGAGGGCGGTTCATTAGCAGGAATCGATGGGTGCCGGGAGTGCCGGGAGGGCAAGCGGATTCGAATTTCGGACGGTTAGTCAACTGTCTAGAACCTGGAATATTCTGCCCATCACTTGCCCTTCCACGGCTTTCCATCGGATATCGCCACGCGGGGAGGGGCTGACGGGGAGGGGGTGCAGCCCCCTCCCCTGTCTCTACCCCGTAATACTTTACCTACGCCCCCCCACCGCCCGCGCTTCGCGCTCCTCCCCCGCCCCCAGGGACGGGGGCAGTCATGGCGATAACCGGTGGGAAGCCGTGTCATTGGACAGGGGAGCATGCAAATTTCGAATCGCTTCAAGAGGGTGTCGCTTCGCCATCACAACGGGGACACCATCAATTACCAGGCCCATCGCTCCCGCCAACAGCACCAAACAGACGGCCCCCTCAAGAACCGTCACAAAGAAAAGAGATTTAGAGTTAGTCCGCAAGGACGTCCTTCAGGTTGAACTTGAACGGCCCGAGGCTGCCGCCGAAGTTCCCGGCGCTGATGAACTTCACGCCCGGCACCTTCGTCGCCGCCCGGATGCCCTCGCCCATCGCGACCCTGATCGAGTCCTCGTCGACACCGTCGATGACGATCTCGTAGACGGCCTTCACGCCCTCGGGAACCTTGCTGTTCTCGACCTTCTCGCGGAGGGTCGGACAGTAGGCCTCGTTCGTGCTTGCTCCCATGAACTTGTACTTCTTGCTCCCGACCTTCGAGCCGCTCGCGACGATGCCGCCGGGGAAGGACGTGATGACGCCGCAGACGCCGCTGATGGCGTCGACCGCAGCCTGAGCGGCCATAAGAGCGGCCATCTGGTTCTCGCCCATGATGAAGAAGTTGCCGCCCGCAACACCCTTGACGATGCCGAACTCCTCCTCGCCGATGTACTCGCCCTCCATGATCGGGATGGCCCAGACCGTCCTGCCGCCAACCTCGCGCTTCTCCTCGAACCCGTCGCCGAAGAAGTGCAACTTGACCGGGATCTTCTCAGGGACCTCGGCGACGACGTCCGAAAGACCGTCGAAGACCGCCGTCGTCGGGGCGGTGAGGACACACTCGGCGAGCCGCTCAACGACCTGCTCCTTGAGCTTCTTCTTGCTCGCGCAGATCATGATAGCGTAGCCGGGACGGCCGTCGGGGGTCTCGTCGGGGGAGACGAAGCAGTCGATACCCGCCTCCGCCGGACACCCGATGGTCGAGGTGGCAAACCCTACGGCCTCCACTGCCGCCTTGTACGCCCACTCTTCGGTGACCGCGGTGATGATCGGCCGCGCTACCCAGGTCGGGAACGCCTCTGCATAGGTATCATCTATAGTAACGCCATTCAGTTCCATGGACAAAATACACCTCGTTTGCTACAGTGTCACAATATGGACAGAATAAGGTTTCTTTTTTACCCGGGCGTGCGGCGACGGCCCGGCCCCGGACTTCATGCGAAGAGACGCTGTGCAAGCAGCCACAGATCCGGCCGCCTGCCGGCAGGGCCATCACGGATGCGGCACGGGGCTGCGGGCACAGAAACGCAACCGGCTCCAGGAGACGATCTAAGGTTTCCGCATGAAGAGTGAAGAATCGAGGGATATAGAAACGGTCACCGCTCAAGCCGCGCAACCTACACCGGCGCCTCCCGATCACACGGATGGCCGACCGCGCCTCCCGGGGTAGCGCTCCTGCGCACCCTCACCGCTACCAGCCCCGATCGACCACCGTTTTTCACCAGAAATCCCGATTGAGTATTTAGGTCTTCTGATACGACCATATGCCCCGAAACCCGCGTAACAGAGAGATTTCGAGCATCGGGCAGAGGTATCAACCAATTTGACATATAAAAATTGGTGGATAATCATAGTTCTGAAATATAA
This sequence comes from Methanobacteriota archaeon, assembly GCA_023393455.1. Classification (GTDB taxonomy): domain Archaea; phylum Halobacteriota; class Methanomicrobia; order Methanomicrobiales; family Methanoculleaceae; genus Methanoculleus. The sequence continues at coordinate 13,329 of JAEWLJ010000009.1, forward strand.
GGCTGCCGGATTTCAGAAAGTTTATGTATATTCTTTGACCATTCTTTTTATATCGATTTTTAATCGATCAGATCAGGTGCGTGATACCATGGCATTTGCATTGCACATCAATATGGAACGATGTACAGGCTGCAACAACTGCGTGGTGGCATGTCCGGTCGACGCTCTCGAGCTCCACACCGAGGAACCAGCAACCAAGGAGAAGATCTACATGGTCAAAGACGGCAAAGCCGTCATCCTTGATTTCAACTCGGAGCTCTGCGCCGGTTGCGGCGTATGCGTCCAGGCATGCCCCTATGGAGTCATTAAGCTTGCAGGACCGTGGGACAGCCGGGCCAAGGCCCGAAAAGCGGAAGCCTAGGAGTGATATTAAAATATGGCACTGTTTCCAAAGTATTCAAAAACGCGGGAGGGCCAGAACGTCGTCATGGAGCAGAGGCTCCTGAAGGCGGTCAACAACCTGATCCTGAACGCCGAGACCTGTACGGGCTGTGGCATCTGTGTCGATGCCTGCCCCGAAGAGGCTATCGTGCTCGGACCCGTGGGCGCGACGCGCCGTGGGGCAATCGACTACGCCGAACCCGTCGACGTCAACGCTGAGAAGTGTTCGTACTGTGGCGTTTGCGTCGTCATGTGCCCCTTCAACGCGATGACACTCAAGGTCGACGGCGAGGAACGCCTCCCGATCCTTGAGCAGGAGGGGTTCCCCACCTACGACATGGTCACCGTAATCGACGAAGAGAAGTGCGACCGGTGCACCATCTGTGAGGAAGTCTGCCCGAGAGACGCCATCGACCGCGACGTCCCCGCATTCGAGGGCGGCGACGAAGCCGGCAAACCGCGCCAGACCGCACTGCAGACCAAGACGACGTTCACCGTCGACACCGAGAAGTGCGACGTCTGCGGCATCTGTGGCGAGCTCTGTCCGAGCATCACCGTCGCTCGCAAACCTGCGAACCCCGAGACCGGCAAGGTCGAAGGAGATGTCCTGTGGGAAGAGAGCACCTGCGACGGCTGCGTGATCTGCGTGGAGGCCTGCCCCCAGGATGCAATCACTCTCGAACGTGAGATCATCGCTACCAAACTGCCCGGCAAAGTCGAGATCGAGCAGGAGAACTGCTGCACCTGCTCATGGTGCGTCCAGTCCTGCCCCGAAGAGGCGATCACCGTAGAGAAGATCTTCGAGGGAGATATCGAGATCAATCCCGAGAAGTGCCCCGGCGGCTGCTCGACCTGTGTCGATGTCTGCCCCTGCAACGCGCTCTACCTGCCCACCCCTCTCCCTGCTAAAGAGATGAAGGGAGAGCGTGAGGCGAACATCGCCATCAACAAGGACTTCTGTATCTTCTGCGGCGCCTGCGTCAATGCCTGCCCGAGTGAGGATGCGATTGTTCTCCGGCGGACCGCTATCAGGATGCAGGATAAGGATACCGACCTCTTCAAGCAGATCAAGGAGAAGCTGCTCACCACAAGGACGTCCAAGGTACATGAGGCCACTCCTGGAGAGGTCGAGATCAAGCATCTGCGAGAAGCAGAAAAGGCGTGAGGGATAGTCAATGGCAGTAAAGAAAGACTACAAGGATCAGAAACTCGCTGAGAAACTCCGGGACAGGAAGTACTACATTCCTGACAGCAACCCCGAGTTCATCAAGGATGTCGAGAAGCTCGGGCAGACCGCCGCCCACCTGTGCTACCAGTGCGGCACCTGCACCGGTTCGTGCCCCTCGGCGCCCCGGAGTTCGTATCGTATCCGGCTGTTCATGCGCAAAGCCATCCTCGGTCTCGAGGAAGAGGCCCTCACCGATCCGGACCTCTGGCTCTGCACCACCTGCTACAGCTGCACCGACCGGTGCCCCCGCAACCTCGCGCCGACCGACGCGATCATGGCGATGAGGAACCTCGCGTTCAAGCGGGATATCATTCCGCGCAACTTCCTCCAGACCGTCCAGCTCATCTACAAGAGCGGCCACGGCGTCCCGAACAACGACGCAAACCGTGCAGCCAGAAAGAAGCTCGGACTCGAGGCGGAGCCTGAGACGACACACAAGTACCCCGAGTACCTGCCCGGCATCCAGAAGATCCTCGACCACTACAAACTGAAAGAGAACGCGGATAGGATCCTCTCGGAGAGTGAGTGAAACCATGAGCGGAAACAATCATCAGTACGCATTCTTCCTCGGATGCATCGCCCCGAACCGGTACCCCGGCATCGAGGCTGCGGCTATCCAGACCAGCAAGAACGTCGGCATCGACCTTCTGCCCCTGAAGGGTGCAAGCTGCTGTCCGGCGCCGGGTGCGTTCGGTTCGATCGACTTGAACGTCTGGTACGCGATGGCAGCCAGGAACGTCGTGCTCGCCGAACAGATGAAGATGGACATGGCCCTGGTCTGCAACGGGTGCTACAAGTCGATCTGGGAAGTCAACCACAAACTGAAGCACAACGACGAACTCCGCGACGGAGTCAACGAGGTGCTCAAAGAGGTTGACATGGAGTTCAAGGGGACAGTTGACGTCTGGCACCTCGCCGAGCTCTACCACGATCCCGAGATCGTGGGCGTCAAGAAGCTCGCCGACAGCGTCAAGCGCCCCCTGACCGGCGCGAAGGTTGCCGTCCACTACGGGTGCCACCTGATGAAGCCGAGCAAAGAACGGCACTTCGGTGATACCGAGAACCCGATGTGGATGGAAGAACTCGTCGCCGCTCTCGGCGCCGAGCCAGTCCAGTACCGCAACAAGATGCAGTGCTGCGGTGCCGGTGGCGGTGTCCGTGGATTCGATATCACGCACGCGCTCGACATCACGAACGAGAAACTGATCAATATGGAAGAGGTAGGTGTCGATGCAGTCACCGAGGTCTGTCCGTTCTGTCAGCTCCAGTTCGACCGCGGCCAGATTGAGATCAAGGAGAAGTTCGGTGTCGAACACGGCATCCCCGTCCTGCACTACAACGAACTCCTGGGACTTGCTCAGGGCATGAGCCCGGACGAGCTCGCACTCGACCTCCATGCTGTCGATGTTGAGCCGTTCCTCAAGAAGATCCTGTGAGGTGCAAATACATGGCAGAAATCAAGAAATACGAAGAGCCAAGAATTGGCGTTTTCCTGTGCCACTGTGGTACCAATATTGCAGGTACCATTGACATCGAGGCAGTAAAGGAATACGCCAAGACAATCCCGAACGTCGTCGTTGCTGACAACTACGCGTATATGTGCTCGACCCCGGGGCAGAACAAGATCGCAGATGCCATCAAGGAGCAGAGCCTGACCGGAGTCGTCGTCGCGGCCTGTACGCCCCGTCTGCACGAGCCCACGTTCCGTAACGCGACCGCAGCAGGCGGCCTGAATCCCTTCCGGTTCGAGATGGCGAACATCCGCGACCAGAACTCGTGGGTGCACATGCACCAGCCCGAAGAGGCCACCGAGAAGGCAAAGGATGCAGTCAGGATCGCCGTAGCAAAGGCGTCCCTGCTTGAAGACCTCGTCCCGAAGAGCGTCCCCGTCGAGAAGACCGCGATGGTCGTCGGCGGCGGTGTCGGCGGCATGCAGGCAGCGCTCGACCTTGCGAACGCAGGCATCAAGACCTACCTCGTCGAGAAGAACCCGACGATCGGCGGCAGGATGTCCCAGCTCGACAAGACTTTCCCGACGCTGGACTGCTCGCAGTGTATCCTGACACCGAAGATGGTGGACGTTTACCGCAACGAGAACATCGAACTCCTCACCTACACCGAGGTTGAAGCGGTCGAGGGATACATCGGCAACTTCGATGTGACCCTCCGGAAGAAGGCACGCGGTGTCCTCACCCCGGCCGAGGCGGAAGCCCGCGGCATCGTCGGCGGCGGCTGTACCGGCTGCGGCGACTGTGCCGAAGTCTGTCCGGTCATCAAGCCGAACCCGTTCGAACTCGGGATGGCGCCGAGAAAGGCGATCTACATCTACCACCCGCAGGTTTCCCCGCTGATCTACACCGTCGACTTTGACTCCTGTGTCAAGTGCGGTCTCTGCGTCGAGTCGTGCGGCACGAAACAGGCAGTCGACCTCGATGCAAAGGATGAGCTCATAACCGTCAAGATCGGCACCGCCATCCTCGCCCTGGGATACGACATCTACCCCGTCGAGAAGAAATTCGAGTGGGGCTACAAGAACTACGACAACGTCATCACGAGCCTCGAGTTCGAGCGGCTGATCTGTGCGTCCGGCCCGACCGGCGGTCACCTCATCCGCCCGAGCGACGGCGATACCCCGAAGCGGATCGCGTTCGTCCTCTGTGCAGGCTCCCGTGACAACACCGATTCCGGCAAGCCCTACTGCTCGCGGTTCTGCTGCATGTACTCGCTCAAGCACGCCCACCAGATCATCGAGAAGATCCCCGGTGCGGTGCCCTACATCTTCTACATGGACATCCGGTCCTTTGGGAAGATGTACGAGGAGTTCTACTACCGCATCCAGAACGAGGGTGCGAAGTTCATCCGCGGCAGGGTAGCAAACATCACCGAAGACCCGGTGACCAAGAACCTCCACGTCAACGCGGAGGATACGCTCCTCGGCCGGCCGGTCGACATGGAAGTCGACATGGTCGTGCTCGCGGCCGCGATCGAGCCATCGGCGGAGACCGAGAAGACCCGCAGGCTCTTCGGCGTCTCCTGTTCGCAGGACGGCTGGCTCCTTGAGGCTCACCCGAAGCTGAACCCGTGCGGAACCACCACAGCCGGTGTCTACCTCGCCGGCGCCTGCCAGGGACCGAAGGATATCCCTGATACGGTCGCCCAGGCGGAGGGTGCGGCATCCGCGGCATCCATCCCGATTCACCGGGGTGAGGTGGAACTCGAGCCCTACTTCGCCGTCTGTCTTGAGGACAAGTGCGCCGGATGCGGAATGTGCGTCTACCAGTGCCCCTACCAGGCGCTCTCGCTCGTCGAGAAGGACGGACGCACGGTCATGCAGGTCACTGAGGCCAAGTGCAAGGGTTGTGGAACCTGTGGCGGGTTCTGCCCCGGCGGTGCGATCTGGATGCAGCACTTTGCAACCCCACAGATCGTCGCACAGATCGACGCTTTCCTCCTCGGAGGTGAACAGTAAATGGCAGACGAGAACTGGAAACCCAAGATCATCGCCATCATCTGCAACTGGTGTTCCTACGCCGGTGCAGACCTTGCTGGCGGCGCCCGCATTCAGTATCCGCCCGACATCCGCGCAGTCCGCGTGATGTGTACGGGCCGGATCGACCCCCTCTTCATCCTGAAAGCGTTCCAGAATGGGGCGGACGGCGTGCTGGTCTCCGGGTGTCACTTCGGCGACTGCCACTACCTCGAGGGCAACTATAAGGCAGCCAAGAGGATGTTCCTCTTGAAGAGTGTCCTCAAGAACATCGGTCTTGACGATAAGCGTCTCAGGATGACCTTCGTCTCTGCATCCGAGGGTGCAAAGTGGGGATCAGTCATGACAGACGTCGTCAAGACCGTCAACGAGCTCGGGCCAAGCCCGCTCACTGAACTTGCCAAATAATATAATAATCAAATAATAATAGACAGGGGATATATAACAATGGCAATCAGAGTCAACCTGATTACGGGTCGCACCATCCAGCAGGGGGTGGCGATGGAGGCGGGGAAAGAAAAACCCGCCTACGCCACCGCCTGCGGGATCATCGAGCTTGACCCGACGGACTTTAAGAAGCTGGGGGCGTTCCGCAACACGAACGTACGCGTCACCAGCGAGCATGGCAGTGTCGTCGTCAAGGCAGTCGAGGCAACCCAGGGACCTCATCCGGGTGTGGCATACATACCGATGGGGCCGTGGGCGAACATGGTGGTCAATCCGAACACCTACTCGACCGGCATGCCAACGTTCAAAGGCACACCTGTTGAGGTGGAAGTCGCCAAGGACGAACCGGTCTACAGTTCCCTGGAGCTGGTCCGTAAGGCATGCAGGGGTGAACTAGCATGACAAAGACGGTAACTGACGTAATCTGCCCGTTCTGCGGCACGCTCTGCGACGACCTTGAAGTCGTCGTCAGTGACGACGGGAAGCAGCTTCTCGAAGTTTACAACGCGTGCGCGATCGGTGCTGAGAAGTTCCTCCATTCCCAGGCAAAGGACCGTATCACCCGGCCCCGCATGCGCCAGGAAGACGGAACCTGGAAGGAGATCACCTACGACGAGGCGGTCGAGTATACGGCAAATATGCTTGCCGACGCCAAGAAGCCCCTGATGTACGGCTGGAGTTCCACGAACTGTGAAGCCCAGGCCGTCGGGGCCGAGATCGGCGAGGCCGTGGGAGCGGTCATGGACAACACCGCGACCGTCTGCCACGGAACATCCCTTATCGCGGTTCAGGATATCGGTATCCCGAGCTGCACGCTCGGTGAGGTCAAGAACCGGGCCGACCGGGTCCTCTTCTGGGGATGCAACCCGGCACACGCTCACCCGCGGCACATGTCCCGCTACTCGATCTTTCCCCGCGGATTCTTCACCGGCAAGGGTCACACGGGCCGCAAGGTGATCGTCGTCGACCCGCGCCCCACCGATACCGCGAGCCTGGCTGACATCCACCTGCAGATTGAGCAGGGGCACGACTACGAACTCTTCGACGCGCTCCGTGTGGCGTTCAAGGGCGAGAAACTCCCCGACGTCGTCGCAGGAATCCCGAAAGAGAAGATCTACGAGGTTGCCGAGACACTCAAGAGCGGCCGTTTCGCGATCATCTTCTTCGGTATGGGTGTGACCCAGTCGATCGGGAAGAACCACAACATCGATGCAGCCATCGCGGTCACCCGTGACTTGAACGAGTACACGAAAGCCGCCATCATGCCGATGCGCGGGCACTACAACGTCACCGGATCCGGCCAGGTCTGGGGCTGGCAGTTCGGGTTCCCCTTCGCGGTGGACCTCTCCCGCGGGTTCGCCCGCTACAACCCCGGCGAGACGACCTCCAACGACCTGCTCCGCAGGGACGAAGTGGACGCCGTCTTCGTCCTCGGCAGCGATCCCGGTGCGCACTTCCCCTTCAGCTCCGTGAAGAAGATCTACGACCTCCCGTCGGTCGTTATCGACCCCCATGAGACCCCGACCTCTGAGGTCTGCAAGGTCCATGTCCCGGTCGCCTTCGTTGGCGTCGAGATAGGTGGGTGTGCATACCGCATGGACAACGTACCGATTGAGACCAGAAAGGTCGTTGATGCCCCCGAAGGCATGATGACCGACGAAGAGTTCCTCACACGCGTCCTCGCACGCGTCAAGGAACTCAAGGGGGTATAAACGATGGCAGAGTATCTCATTAAGAACGGTTTCATCTTCGACCCGGTTCTCGGGATCAAGGGAGATGTGGCCGACATCGCCATCAAGGACGGCAAGATCGTCGAGACGACTGCTCTCAGCAGCCCGAAGGTCATCGATGCCACGGGTAAGACCGTCATGGCAGGCGGTGTCGATGTCCACGCCCATGTTGCCGGCCCCAAGGTGAACATCGGCCGCAACTTCCGTCCGGAAGACAAGCTCTTCAACTGTACGCCCGGGCACGGCATCGAGCGGATGCAGGGCGGGTTCTCGGTTCCGACGACGATCCGGACCGGCTACAACTACGCCCACATGGGCTATACCACCGTGATGGAAGCGGCCATGCCGCCGCTCTATGCCCGGCACACCCACGAGGAGATGCGTGACACGCCGATCCTCGATCAGGGCGCTTACCCGGTCTTTGGGAACAACTGGTTTGTACTCGAGTACCTCAAGAACCACGAGATCGAGAACACCGCTGCCTACATCGCCTGGCTCCTGCGAGCCACGAAGGGCTACGCGGTCAAGGTCGTCAACCCCGGCGGCACGGAAGCCTGGGGATGGGGCCTGAACTGTGATAACGTTCACGACCCGGTCCCGTACTTCGACATCACCCCGGCCCAGATCATCAAGGGCCTCATCGAGGCGAACGAGTACCTCGGTCTCCCGCACTCGATGCACATGCACGCGAACAACCTCGGGAACCCCGGCAATTACACAACGACGCTCGACTCGTTCAAGCTCTCGGAGGGTATCAAGCCGAACAGCAAGTTCGGCCGCGACCAGGTGATGCACCACACTCACGTCCAGTTCCACTCCTACGGTGGCGACTCCTGGGCGAACGTGGAGTCCAGGGCCAAGGATATCATGGGCTACGTGAACTCCCACGACAACATCACCATCGACATGGGTCAGGTGACGCTCGACGAGACCACGACGATGACCGCCGACGGACCGTTCGAGCACCACCTCACCGAGCTGAACCACTTAAAGTGGGCGAACGCCGATGTGGAACTCGAGACCGGCTCCGGTGTCGTGCCGTACCTCTATAGTCCGAACATCAAGGTCTGCGGCATCCAGTGGTGCATCGGCCTCGAACTTGCACTACTCGCAAAAGACCCGATGCGGATCTTCCTGACCACCGACCACCCGAACGCCGGGCCATTCATCCGCTACCCGCGGATCATGAAGTGGCTCATGAGCCAGGAGGCACGTGATCAGCAGTTCGACGCCTTCAAGTACAAGGATAAGGTCATCGAGGCGACCAACCTCGCCGGAATGGACCGCGAACTCAATCTCTACGAGATCGCACAGATGACCCGCGCAGGACCGGCAAAATCGCTCGGTCTTTCGCACATGTACGGCGGGCTTGCGCCCGGCCTCGATGGTGATGTTGCCGTCTATGACTTCAACCCGAACGAGCCCTACGCACCCGACGACATCGAGAAGGCATTCTCGAACGCAAAACATCTCTTCAAGTCCGGCGTTCAGGTCATCAGCGACCACGAGATCGCGAACAACGGCAACAAGCGGACGCTCTGGGTGAACGCCAAGGCCAACGAGAACCCACAGGTGATGCGTGACATCAAGGAAAAGTTCCTCCGCTACTACACCGTCACCTTAAACAACTACGAGGTTACCGGGCACTATCTCCGGAACCCGCACGTGATTGAGGTTGATGCCACACAGTGAGGTGAGAGAAGTATGGAAACAGTTACACTCACCATAAAGAACCAGCCCGGGTTGTTCCTCGAGGCTGATAGCATCACCCCCGATGCGTTCGCTGGAAAGAAGGCGGAAGAGATCGTCGACCTCCCTGTTTATGTAGGGAGGGAACAGTTCCGGCTCGGAGACTACTTTGAGGTTTCCGGCAACGCCGGAGCGACCCCGGCAGAGACGAAGATCGTCGTCAACGGCGACCTCTCCCGGGTCAAGTACATCGGCATGAAGATGACCGCCGGCGAGATTGTTGCCAACAGCAACGCCGACATGTATGTCGGCGCCTGGATGCAGGGCGGTAAGATCACGGTGAACGGAAACGTTGACGCCTTTGCCGGAACCGGCATGAAGGGCGGCGAGATCGCCATCAAAGGCAACGCCGGGAACTATCTCGGCGCCGCCTACCGCGGCGACTGGCGTGGCATGGCCGGCGGGAAGATCACCGTCACCGGCAATGCCGGGAGCGATCTCGGTACCTTCATGAACGGCGGCGAGATCGTCGTCGACGGCGATGTCGATGTCCACGTTGCCACCCATGCCGAAGGCGGGAGGATCATCATCAAGGGCAATGCAAAGAGGCGCCTCGGTGGCCAGATGGTTGAAGGCGAAATCTACGTCTTTGGCAGCATCGATGTCATGATGCCCGGCTTTGCATACCGTGAGGATGTTGATGTCGATGTGGACGGCATCAAAGGACGGTTTGCTCTCTACGAGGGCGACCTCGGAGAGCGCCACCGGAAACGAAAGGGTCAGACGATCTACGCTAAGCTCTACCAGCGGATCGAGGCCTGAACTCCTCTTTTTTTTTGCGCCCCGCGTACCCGGTACCGGTCGTCGGAGAGCAGCCGCGGCCGGAGTAAAAATCGTAACACGAAATAACAAATTTTCACTACCCAGATGCTACGGCAGGGGGGGCACGATACGCATACAATTCTCTGTAATCGGCATTTTCCCATCAGATATTTAATATCGGGCTCTGGATATATATTAGAACAGAGACATAAATAGCAATGCTTATATCATCAGAGGAGGTTACTATCTTTTTGTCCCAAGAGGACGTGCAGTAGTCACTATCAGACACAGTCAGCGATGCTTTTAGCGTTCACTTCACATTTCCGGAATGTATGCACATAAAGAGGGTAATGGAGGAAAATTATGGCAAAATACAAGGAAACGATTGACCTGTACGATGATGCAGGCAAGCAGTTGAAGAGTGGTGTGCCGCTCGAGAAGATCAGCCCCGTGATCAACCCGGCGACCAGGAAACTGATCGACCTCACCAAGAGGACGATTGCAGTCAACCTGGGCGGGATTCAGGAGAGCCTGAAGACCGGAAAGGTAGCCAAGGGATATGTTCTCGGGCGTGAGATGAACCTCGACATCATCGGCAACAAGGATGCTGTCATCGCCAAGATCAAGGAGATGGTCCAGGTCGAAGAGGGCGACGACACCAACATCCGCGAGTTCAACGGCGGTAAGCTCATCCTCGTCGAGGCTCCCAAGGCCCGTCTCGAGGCTGCATCCACCTACGACGCCGCGATCACCTCGGTCGCAGCCGCAACCACTTACGCGCTCGTCGAGCAGTTCGACATCGGAGCGTTCGACGCGGCGATGATCAAGGCAGCAGTCTGGGGTTCCTACCCGCACACGATGGACCTTTCCGGTGCCAACGTCACGTCCATTCTGTCGATCCCCCAGAACAACGAAGGTCTCGGCTACGCGCTCCGTAACATCCCGGTCAACCACGCCGTGATGATGACCGGCAAGAACGCGATGCAGGGTGCCGCACTCTCGTCCACCTTCGAGCAGGCAGGAATGTTTGAGATGGGTAACGCCATCGGACCGTTCGAGCGCGCCCAGCTGCTTACGTACGCTTACCAGGGCCTGAACGCGAACAACCTGGTCTACGACCTGGTCAAGAAGAACGGAGCAACCGGAACCATCGGTACCGTCGTCCAGAGTCTGGTCGAGCGCGGTATCGAGGACAAGGTCATTACTCCCGGCAAGAAGGGAGGATACTTCCAGTTCTACGACACGAAGGACCCCATGCTCTGGAACGCCTACGCCGCTGCGGGAACCATGGCAGCCACCATGGTCAACTGCGGTGCCGGACGGTTCGCCCAGGCAGTCTCCTCGACGCTCCTGTACTTCAACGACCTGCTCGAACACGAGACCGGCCTCCCCGGCTGCGACTATGGTCGTGTCATGGGAACTGCCGTCGGGTTCTCGTTCTTCAGCCACTCGATCTACGGCGGTGGCGGCCCCGGTATCTTCAACGGCAACCACGTTGTGACCCGGCACGCCGCAGGCGTCGCTATCCCGTGCGTGGTCGCTGCGGCGGCACTCGATGCCGGAACCCAGATGTTCTCACCCGAGAGCACATCCAAGGTCTACGGCGACACGTTCGGCCAGGTTGACGTCTTCAACAAGCCGATCCAGCAGATCGCAAAGGGTGTGTAAATAACCGAAGGATGCTAATGACCGAAGCCATATACCCTCAGGTTCGAATCGTTTCTGCGCGATTCCTCAAGCCCGATACGGTGGAAGAACTCCTGAACAGGCTTGTTCAGATCGGCGGGATTCTCCGGATGTCTCTTACCGGACAGAACCTTCCCGCCACCGTTCCCTACGGGCCCGCGCGGGGGAAACCCAACCCCCACCCGGACCGTAAGGTCATCCATGTCGGAGACCAGGACGTCCAACTCCAGGTACAGGTTGGAAACGTTATCCTGGAACTCGAGGACGAGTCGTATATCCCGGCCGTCGAGGAAGCAGTCGACGAAGTCTTTGAAAGCAAGGACTTCTCCTGCACCGTCCAGAGAGGACGGTTCATGAAGACCCAGCCGACGGTATCCGACTACGCGAAATACGGACCTGATGCCGACAAAGAGATTCTCGGGCTCGTTGATCCGAGAAAGAAGGAAGGCCCCGTTATCATTCAGGGAAACAAGTAAGATGCCAATCGGAAGAGTGACTCAGGTCGTCGATTGCCGCGAGAGCATGGGGATGGGAAAAGGAGGCGGTCTCGCCCAGCGGGGCACCATCTCTGAGACCAGATCCCCCGATGTTATCGTGATCGGGATGTCCCCCGGCCGCAGACACGTGACAAAACCGGTCTGCGACATCACCTCCGGTCTGCGGAGGGAGGGGGCGGAGTTCTCCGTGACCACGCTCGTCCTCAATGCGGGGAGCGGAGTTCCGGCAGATTCGCCCGTCGCGGGCCACGTTCTCGGGGCTTATTTCGGACTGACAGAGAAAGAGATCGCCCAGATCGAGCAGCACAAGGTAGCCATCCTGCATCACGGGAACGTTCGCTCCCATGTGGTGCAGAAAGTCCGGTTTATCCTTGAGCACGCAAACATCAGGGCTATCGTCGTATCCCAGGCTCCGATCGACTTTGAGGATCTCGCGAAAGAGGGGATCAGGACTGCGGTGGTTATGCCGCCGCCTGACCGGACGAAGACGAAAGGCATGGTGATAGATATCGTCAGCGGTGTGACAAGAGGCCAGACACCCGGCAGGGAAAAATTGGCAGAGGTCGTTCGTGCCGTTATGAAAGCACTGAAAAGCCCAACATGAATGAGGTGAAAGAAAACATGGCATACAAGCCCCAATATGGACCGGGTACATCCAAGGTCGCCGAGAACCGGCGCAAGCAGATGGACCCCAAACAGAAGCTTGAGAAGATGCGTGACGTGACTGATGAGGACATCGTACTGATCCTCGGTCACAGGGCACCAGGAGCCGCCTATCCGACGGCCCACCCGCCGCTCGCCGAGCAGCAGGAGCCCGACTGTCCCATCAGGAAGATTGTAACCCCAACAGAGGGTGCAAAGGCCGGCGACCGCGTTCGCTACATCCAGTTTGCGGACTCGATGTTCTTCGCCCCCTCGCAGCCCTACCAGCGGACTTACACCGAGTGCTACCGCTTCCGCGGTATCGACCCCGGTACGCTCTCGGGCCGTCAGATCGTCGAGTGCCGCGAGCGTGACCTCGAGAAGTACTCGAAGGAACTCGTCGAGACCGAACTCCTCGACCCGGCCCGCACCGGCATCCGCGGCGCGACCGTGCACGGTCACTCGCTCCGTCTTGCCGAGAACGGCATGATGTTCGATATGCTCCAGAGGAGTGTCCTTGGCGAGGACGGCATCGTCCGCTACGTCAAGAACCAGATCGGCGAGCCCCTCGACCGTGCGGTTGCTATCGGCAAGCCGCTCGACGAGAAGTGGCTCAAGGCCCACACGACGATCTTCCACTCGCTTGGCGGCACTGCATACCGCGATGACAAGGAGTACATCGAGTACGTCCAGCGCATCCACACGCTGAGAACAAAATACGGGTTCCTACCGAAGGAGGCCTGATTACGATGGCAAAGATTGAGAGAACCCAGAAACTCTTCCTGAAATCCCTCAAGGAGAAATTCCAGGGTCAGGACGTCGAATCCGAGACGACCGAGTTCTACAAGTTCAACGGTTACCACCAGTCTCCCCGCAAGGAGGAGTTCGTGAAGGCGAGCCGCGCCGTCGAGATGGACCGCGGCATCTCCATGTATGACCCCGTACGCTGCCACCTGGGCGGTATCCCGCTCGGCCAGCGCCAGCTGATGACCTACGAGGTCTCCGGCACCGGAGTCTTCGTGGAGGGCGACGACCTGCACTTCGTCAACAACGCTGCGATGCAGCAGATGTGGGACGACATTCGGAGGACGGTCATCGTCAACATGGACCTCGCCCACCAGACGCTGCAGAAGCGTCTCGGCAAGGAAGTTACTCCCGAGACGATCAACGAGTACCTCCACGTGCTGAACCACGCGATGCCCGGTGCGGCCGTCGTTCAGGAGCACATGGTCGAGACTCACCCCGGCCTCGTTGAAGACTGTTACGTCAAGGTCTTCACCGGCGACCAGGAACTCGCGGACGACCTCGAGCCCCAGTTTGTCCTCGACGTCGAGAAGCTCTTCCCCGGAAAGCAGGCCGAAGCGCTCTCCGCAGCCGTAGGGAAGTCCCTCTGGCAGGCGATCCACATCCCGACCGCGGTCTCCAGGACCTGCGACGGTGGAACGACCTCCCGGTGGTCTGCGATGCAGATCGGTATGTCCTTCATCGGTGCCTACCGTATGTGCGCCGGTGAAGCGGCAGTCGCCGACCTATCCTACGCTGCAAAGCACGCAGGCGTCATCCAGATGGCGTCCCACCTGCCCGCCCGGCGTGCCCGTGGCCCGAACGAGCCCGGCGGTATCGGCTTCGGTCTCTTCTCGGATATCATCCAGGCGAACCGGAAGTACCCCAACGACCCCGCAAGGTCTGCCCTTGAGGTCGTCGGCGCCGGAACCATGCTGTTCGACCAGATCTGGCTCGGCTCCTACATGTCCGGCGGTGTCGGATTCACCCAGTACGCAACCGCGGCCTACACCGACAACATCCTCGATGAGTTCACCTACTACGGTATGGACTACATCAAGGACAAGTACAAGGTCGACTGGAAGAACCCGAGCCCGGACGACAAGGTCAAGCCGACCTACGACATCGTCAACGACATCTCGACCGAGGTCGCCCTGAACGGCATGGAGCAGTACGAGCAGTACCCGACCATGATGGAGGACCACTTCGGCGGTTCCCAGCGTGCCGGTGTGCTTGCCGCCGCGTCCGGTCTCTCGACCGCCATCGCGACCGGAAACTCCAACGCCGGCCTGAACGCCTGGTACCTCTGCATGCTCCTGCACAAGGACGGATGGTCGCGTCTCGGCTTCTTCGGCTACGACCTCCAGGACCAGTGCGGGTCCGCGAACTCCCTCTCCATCCGTGGAGACGAGGGCGCGATCGGCGAGGTCCGTGGCCCGAACTACCCGAACTACGCGATGAACGTCGGCCACCAGGGCGAGTACGCCGCGATCACCGGCGGTGCCCACTACGGCCGCGGCGACGCGTGGTGCTTCGACCCGCGGGTGAAGATCTGCTTCGCCGACCCCGCGCTGAAGTTCGACTTCGCCGAGCCCCGTCGCGAGTTTGCGAAGGGTGCCATCCGCGAGTTCATGCCCGCCGGCGAGCGTTCGCTCATCATCCCGGCGCGGTAAACCCAAATCAATTTTTTTTTCCTTACCGTAACCCGACATGCCTAAAAAAGACATTCCTGCCGATATTTTACATTTTAATGCGATATCGGCGTAACTTTTCGAAACCTTTAATTAAGTCATAAACAACTGTTAAATGAACCAAAAAGGTTTTGAACCCGTACTCTGGTGCCATGAGCACCGGAGGAGGATGCTGAATGGAAGAGATCGTATTTGGCATCGGCATTACCGCATTGGCAGGTGCTCTTGCAACCGTCGCCGGCGCTGCGGAAGACGTTGAATCTGATATCGGATCACAGGGTGACCCGAACTCTCAGGTCCAGCTGGCTCCGCAAATGGGATATATTCACCGCATCTTTAACAAGGCAGTTGCCGGTGAACCCCCAGCGTACGGCTTATGGGTTGCTCTGGGCGCAGGCCTTGCCTGGGCTTTCATGGCGATGCAGATAAACCCGATACTTGCAATCGTGCTCGGGAGTGCTCTCGCGGTCTTCGTGCAGGGCATATATGCGACTACCGCATATCTCGGCCGTACTGCAAGTCTCGCCAAGTTCGGACAGCCGGTCTACATCGATATTCTGAAGTCGATGACGACCGTGACCATGGCACACGCGTTCGTAGCAATCTTCACCACCGTCGCAATGTGTCACCTTATGATCAGCGCACTCGGCCACCCCTTCCCGCTCCCGCTTCTGGGTCTCGTCTGGGGGATCGCGCTCGGTGCAGCCGGATCTGCGACCGGCAACCCGTTCTATGGAAAGGAACGGCAGTACCAGGAGCAGAAGTTCGGAGCAGGCGTTCCGATCTCCGCGTCCGGTAACATCGTCCGCTACGCCGAGGCCGGCCAGCGGAACTCGCTCGACAACGGTTTCTTCAGCGCCAAACTCGGCGGCCCCGCCTCGGGCATCTGCTTTGGCCTGATCGTCTTCTTCGAACTCTGGCGTACCGTGGTCTTCGAAGAACTCAACGTCTGGGGACCGATCATCGTCGGTATCGTCGTTATCCTGGTCTTTGCCATCATCGACCGCTACATCGAGGTCTGGGCAAGGAAGAACTTCGGGCCCTACACGGCCCCTGAGGCCCCTGAGGAGGCATCCACATGAGCGCACTCGGCGGACCTAAACAGACTGGAGGCATCCAGCCCCCGACGGCAATGGGGCTCATTCTCGGTATCGTTCTTATCGTCGTCGCACTTGGACTCGCCTACTACCTCGTACAGATGGCCGGAGTGCTTGCCCTCGGCGGTATCATCATCGGCGGCGTCCTGATCGCCTTCGGCGTTCACTTCGTCCCGGTCGGCGGTGCTCCCGCTGCAATGGGACAGGCGCCCGGTATCGCGACCGGTGTCGCGATGCTTGCGGCCGGTGCCGGCCTTGCCGGGCTCTTCGGTGGCGCATGGGCCGCCCCGTTCGGATTCGCTGTCGCCCTCGCGGGCGGTGCAATCGGCGGCGGTCTCCTGATGGCGATCACCTGTACGATGGTCAACGTCATCTACGTCTTCGGCATGGGTATCCCGGCAGCTTCCGGTAAGGTCGCAAAAGACCCGATCACGGGCGACACCTTCCCCGAGTACAAGAGCCAGGGTACCGAGGGGCACGGCCTCCCGTTCATCTCCTGGGTCGGCGGCGTCATCGGCGGCGCACTCGGAGGTCTGGGGGGAACGCTCATCTACCTCGAGCTCCTCGATATCTACCAGGCACAACTCCCGGTTATCCTGAACGCAACGGTCGAGCAGATCGCGCCCGTCGCCATCTCGCTTGCCGGCATCTTCGCGGTCGGTATGTTCCTCGTGAACGCCGTGCTTGCGGCGTACAACATCACCGGTACTATCGAAGGGCCGCACGACCCCAAGTTCAAGCGGTTCCCGAGAGCAATCATCGCAGCCGCCGTGGCATCCGCCGTTACCGGCTTCTTCGCGATCGGGCTCCTCGAACTGGTGGGGGTATTCTAAATGTCAGTAAAAATTGAAGTCGGAGCAGGCGGCGTCCCGCACAACCGGATCCTGATCTACGGTCTGGTCGGATCGCTCGTCTTGATCTACCTGACATACCTGAACACGTACTTCCAGACCCAGTACTTCGCGTTCTTCGGCGGGCTTGCCGCCGTCGCCGCACTCGTCTGGGGTACCGACACCATCAAGCACCTCTGCAGTTACGGTCTCGGTACCGGTGTCCCGTCGGCAGGTATGATCGCCCTCGGATCCGGTGTCGTCGCCGCGCTCTTCGGAGCCACGACCGGCATCTTCGCGCCCATCGTGACGATCATCATCGCCGCGATCATCGGTGCGGTAGCCGGGGTAATGGCGAACAACGTTGTCCGGATGGACATCCCCGTCATGGTCGTCTCGCTCATCGAGCTCGCCATCGTCGGCGCGATGACCGTTCTCGGCCTCGCGGCCATGGCCTGCGGAACGTTCGAGTTCCTCGGCATGATCACCGGGACGGTATCCTTCCTCGGATTCACCGTGCAGACCTACGAGTTCTCGCTCATCGGCGGCAGCATCATCGCCGTGATCTTCATGCTCGGCGCCATCGCCATCCAGCACTCCTTCAATGCCTGTCTCGGGCCGGGGGAGCAGCAGGACCGGACGCTCATGCTCGCCGCAGAGTGCGGGTTCCTCTCCATGATCCCCGTCGCGATCATCTCGTTCGCGTTCATCGGACTCCTTCCGGCTCTCGTTGCACTGCTGGTCTCGATCGTTGGGTGGCTCTACACCTACACGAAGTACATCGAGCTCTCGAAGCGTGACGCCTATGCATGGCTCGACGCAAAGCCGATCCTGGAGCCTAAGGGAGGTGCCTAAATGGCGTACATTCAGGTACTGCCCGAGTTCGGCCTGGTTGTCGACCCGATGGTCGGCGTCCTGACCACTGCCGGTGTCTCGTACACCCCCGTGATCGAACAGGTAACGGAACTTGAGAAGATCACCGACGACCTGGTCGGAATGCTCTCCGGGGAGGGTAACTTCCTGGCATCGTTCCCGAACAGAGAAGGTGTTCTCAACACCGCCGGAGGCGTGACCGCATTCTGGTATGGCATGGCAATTGGCCTCCTGATTGCCGGTGTCGTCGTATTAGGACTGCTGTGAGGTGAAGAACATGGTTGAGAAGAAATCACCGGCCAGCGGATGGCCGATTGTTCAAGGCGACTTCCACACGGGAGATGCACAGAGTTGCGTCGCTGTCGTCACCATGGGATCCCACCTCGACGAGCAGGGCATCT
>JAEWLJ010000011.1 GCA_023393455.1 Methanobacteriota archaeon
AGCCGACCGGTATGTCCGGTCGGAAAATCCTCCGAGTGTCGTGAGCACGCTCTCCGGGGCGTTGTTCTTCCGGGCGTGGGTTACGAGATCCTGCCTGCCCGCCGGGTAGTCTATGCCCTTGAGGTAGACCTGCAGGTCTGCGGCAGAGAGATGCCCGGCCGAAGGCCCCGGAGTCCTGAGCGATCGCTCGGCCTCTGTTGCCGGTCGGGTCTCCATCGCACCTGCCGGCTCTCTCCTGACCTCCTCGACGATGGTTCCCCCGGGCGCGGTCTCGACGATGCGCTCCCTGTGGACCTCCTTGACGCCGGTCCCCGTGGGTGGCGGCCCCTCCGTCATCACCGGCCGCTCCTCGACAGGCTGCGTTGTCGGCTGCCCTCCCCATCCGGCTGCGACCGTCTGGACGGGCGGCGGCGTCGGAACGATCCGCTCTCGGGCAGGAGTGGTGGTCTCCGCCGGCTTCGTTGCGCCTGCCACTGCTGCTCCGGTGACTGCTGCTCCGGTGGCCGCTGCTGCAGCCGTGCCCACTCCCCGTGGCGGCGGAACCTCCCTCTCCGTTACCGGGGCAGTGCGTTGCGCTGTCGCACGTGCCGGGGGAGGTGTCCTGACCAGGCTCCAGTCTGCCTCGCGCGGCATCCTGTCCCGGGAGAACCCGGAAGAACTGTCCAGCGTCCGCTTATCCGCATCCACGATAGCACTCCTCTCCCCGGGGCGAGTACGAATCGCCTCCCAGGGGATGGCGAAATGTTTCTCTCCGAACCCGAGGATTCCACCGTATGAGAGCACGGCATACGCGACGCGGCCGCTGTCGCGGTCCAGCACGACATCGCTGATGTCGCCGAGGTTCTCTCCTTCCGGGTTTCGCACCTTGATGTCCCGGATGTCGTGCGCACGCATCAGGTTCACCGTCTCTCCCCGTCCCGGCCGGGTCTCCAGCACCGATCCTGTCTGTTGTTCAGCCATCGTATCTCCCTCCAATTTGTCTCGAAGAGGTATCCCTTCAAGGCGGTGGAGTAGAGGATCGAGGATACTTAAGGGTTTCCGGCCCGGGCAAGTTGGGCAATTATAGCCGGGAAGGCGAAGAAAGGAAGGGGTTCCTGCCCATATCTTACGGTTGGGCGTAGCGGAGGATGAGTTCGGTCGCCGCCCTGATATCCTGCCCCTGCTTGTGTGCCTCGGCGAGATACGTGTTGTAGACCTCGTCGGTCACGAGCCGCAGTTGCGGGCGGAAGAGGTCGGCGTGCATCATCAGGTCGAAATACCTTGCCTCGCTCTCGGTCAGATCGAGCGAGCGGTATTCCCCGGTATGCTGGACGAACGCCGGGTTTTTGTCACGGGGCGTCCTGACCACGAGGTCGGCGAGGGGTGTCCCGGGAATAGGTTCGGCGCTGCTCACGAAGACGTCATCGAGAGAGAGCCTGGCGATCAGGTCTCTGGTCGCCTCGTAGTCCCGTTCTGTCTCCCCGGGGTAGCCGACGATGAAACTCCCGGCGACCCGGAGACCGTGCTCCCGGCACCGCTCCACCGCCTCCTCGACCTGCCGGACGGTCGCGCCCTTGCCCATCAGCCGGAGCACCCGGTCGCTCCCCGACTCGATCCCGAAGAAGACCCACCCGATGGTGTAGCGCCGGACGGCGTCCAGGATCTCGTCGGTGATGCAGTCAACGCGAATGTCGGGAGAGGAGACGTTCTTTGGTCCCATCACCTCCGCCATGCCGCGGAGGAGGGCGATGAAGGCTTCCGGATTCATCTCCCCGGCGGTGGAGCCGTAGAGCGACCCGGTCCCCCCGGAGACCGAGAGCCTCGTCGCCCCGTGCGCGGAGAATGCCTTCACCTCCTCGATGATGCTCTCAAGCGGCCGGCTCCGGATCGTCCTCCCGAAGAACCGGGGCACCTGGCAGAAGGTGCATCCCCCGATGCATCCCCGGTGGGTCTCGATGTAGGCGCTTGCGCCCCGGATGCTCTGGGTCCCGATGTCGTCCGGGATGAGGGGGAGCGGCCGGTCGATCGGCGCCGGAGGAGCGGGCGGCGTCACGACCGGCCGGCCGGCGTCGAGGAACGCGATCCCGGGAAGTTCTGGCGAGACCCCCCCCTCGACGAGCCTTACCACCGTCTCCTCGCCCTCGCCGACGACCACCGCATCGGGGGCGAGCTCCCCGAGCACCATCTCCGGCGCGGCCGAGACCGGCCCCCCGACGTAGACCACCCCTCCACGCTCGCGGTGTGCCCGGATCAGGTCGCGGATCGCGGGGTCGAGGAGGTGCTGGGTCGAGAAGAGGCTCGCGAGCAGGACCGGATCGCCCGGGACGGCGGGCGTCCGGGTGAGGGTGACCCGGTGCCCCGCATCGCGGAGGACGCCGCCGATCAACATGGCGCCGTAGGTGTAGATGCCGGGGGAGAGGATCGTGATCTCCATGATACAGTATCGCCGGAACAGTATACAAAAGGTGGGGATCTGCCGGTCAGAGCGGCACGGGCTGCCTGAGCCGCCGGGCCTCGGTGACGGTATGGGCACTCCGATCCGAGGCTGCGATCAACCGCGCCTGGAGCCGCATGATGTCGGCGATGATGGGTTGCGGGCGCTTCTCCAGAGTTTCCGCGACAACGGCCCGGGCCTCCCGGAACCTCCCTGCTCTCCGGAGCAGGTCGGCGAGGAGCGCCTCGTCCGCCCCCTCCGGGGCGGCCAGCCGCTCGCCTTTCTCCCACCCGCGCCGCAGGAGGTCGGCGGCACGTTTCCGGCAGATCCGGGCGGGCACATCCACTCCCTCGTCGTCGCAGACCCAGGCAGCGTGGAGGGACGCCCATGCGGCCCTGGCTGGGAGCCCGAGTTCCTCCTGGATGATCGACCAGCAGAGGAAGGTGTTTGCGATTCCAGGGAACTTCCGGGCGTCGAGTTGCCAGCGGTAGCGTGGGAGTTTCACCACGTCGGCCGCTCCTTCCTGCGCCTTGCCCGGATCGGGTGCGCAGTAGCCGCAGGACGGGCACCGTTTCACCCATGCGTAGATGGTGGACCGCAGGGGTTCGGCGGGCCGGGTGTCGAGGTCCCGCGACCCGACGCTGCCCGCGGCCTCGGGGATGGTGAACCGGCAGGCCTCGCCGCAGACTGCGCAGGTGGTATTGAGATGATGGGGATGTAGCATCGATGGGCTGAATAGCATATCTGGAGATATATATTTTTTCCACGATGGAATACAGCGAGATGGCGGCTATGCCGGAACCCCTTCCCCGACCCGGCGGGCGTAGGCCGTTACGACCAATCCGAGGAGGGCCGTCGCGCCCGCGACCAGTGCGAGGATCAGCCAGTGGACGGGTCCGATGGTGTCCACCGCGAGCCTGACCATGAGGTTCAAAGGGTTGTAGGGAACGGCCATGACGAGGAGGAAGACCACGACGAGCGCGGTCGAGAAGATGAACTGGGCGCTTGTCCGTTCACGGTAGTGGAGCGCCACGAGCGCCCCGAGCAGGATGAGGAAGAGCCCGCCCACCGAGGCGTGGAGGAGGATCGCAGCGGCGTTATCGACCGCGATGCCGTTGAACCCGAGGAGGAGGAGCCAGGCTCCGGCCTGAACCGGAACCAGGACCTCACAGGCGGCAACCTTCCCCCAGACCATCTCCGCGAACGTGACTGGCGTCGACATCAGCGTCTCGAGCGTCCGGCGCTGGTACTCCTCGGTGATGAGATCGATGATCAGGGCCGCCGAGACGATCGCCGGGAGGAGGACGAGCAGCGGGAT
This sequence comes from Methanobacteriota archaeon, assembly GCA_023393455.1. Classification (GTDB taxonomy): domain Archaea; phylum Halobacteriota; class Methanomicrobia; order Methanomicrobiales; family Methanoculleaceae; genus Methanoculleus. The sequence continues at coordinate 3,732 of JAEWLJ010000011.1, forward strand.
GAGGAGGCCGTAGACGAACTCGAAGAAGTTCTCGCCGCCCCCGGACTCGGGGAAGTTCAGCGAGACCGGGAAGGCGGTCATCCGGTCGGCCCGGACCTCGCGGAGTTCCTTCTCGTAGCCCTGGAGCACCTCTTTTATCTTGACGTTGATGACGCTCGACTGCAGGTCGTTCTGGATGAGGTAGAGCGTGACCATGACCGGCTCCTCTGCGTCGGGCGGGGTCTCCGGGACGTAGACCGCCGCCGAGACCTGCCGTTCGCGGAGCGCCGCGAGCGCCTGGCTGAGATCCATCCGGTGGAGGATGAGGTCATCTCTCTTCTCGAACTCGTCGATGAGCGGTGAATCCGCCCCGGCGTAGCCGACACCGTAGGTGACCGTCGAGTAGCCCTCGATCGCCTCCGGGTCGTACATGGCGGTGAGCCCCACCATCATAAATGACGAGAACATCGCGATGAAGACCTGCAGGAGGATCGCAAAGACGATCGTCTTCTCCGATGAGAGCCCCAGGAGTTCCTTCTTCGCGATAAGGCCGATATTTCGCGTATTCACAGGAGCGCCCCCGCAAGGAAGTAGAGGTTGTAGAGACTGTGGACCACGCATGCCGCGACGAGGCCGGGAAGATAGGCGCGCCGCCCCCAGAACAGGAGGAAGGTGCCGGTGATGAGCACTCCCGCGATGTGGAGGAGGAGCGGCATCCAGAGCACCTGGAGGGAGAGGAAGAGGACGCTCCCGAAGACCGACTCGGTGATCTGGGCGAGCGTGGCGAAGAGGAGGAGTTTTTCACCGGCAAGGAACCCGAACCCGATCGCGACCGCCGCGAGGAGCAGGTTCCTCGGTGTCAGGAACCGGGGTCGTTCCCGTGCCACCGCGTACAGCCCGATCGACTTTGCGAACTCCTCGATGAACGCCGCAGAGACGGTCAGGAGAACGAGGGAGAGCGGCATCGGGATGTTGAAGAAGAGGACGAGCACCAGCATCTGGGCCATGAAGACGAACGGTATCGTGAAGCCCGCGAGCAGGAAGAGCGAGAGGTGCGGGCGGTCCCGGCTTATCCCGGCCGAGACGAAGTCCGCGAGCCTTGATGTGAGGGGTTTCTGCGAAAAAAGGCGTTCTTCGCGGAAGTTCGTGATCCCGACGTAGAAGAGGATGATGCTCGTTGCGAAGAAGAGGGCAGTCGAGTAGACGTACTCCATGGCGGTGAACCCATCGCCCTGGATATCGAGAACGACCAGAGTGAGGGGCGATATGATGCTGATGACGTGGGTGTTCGCAAAGACCGTCGGGAAGAAGAGGTACGACGTGGCGAGGGTCGAGAAGAAGATCGAGATGAACGAGAGTTCCTTGAAACTCCGGGAGGCCATCCCGATGATCAGGGCATTTGCGAGGAAGAAGAGGATGACCGGGATGAGCGGGAGGAGGATCGTGAGCGGCGCCCCGGCAAAGAGGGTGATCGCGACGGCGATCAGGAGCATGATCGTGAAGTAGGGGAGGGCTTTGCCGACGACGATCGCGGCCGGCCGGACGGGAGTGGAGAGGAGGGCCTCCCCGGCCCTTCCCACCCGCTCGTTCATCACGCTCATCATGAAGAACTGCGAGGTGAAGTAGAGCGGGAAGATGAAGATGAATACCAGGATGATCGCATCGAACGGGAGCGGTGCCGAGAGATCCGAGGGCGTCTGGAACTCCTCCATCCCGGAGCCGCCCGAGATGACGCTGGTGTAGCGTTCGAGAGCGTGAGTGCCCCCCGTCCCCGCGAGATGCTCCCGGAGGGTCTCCTCGGAGACGGGCATTGCCGACGCCGGCGGTGTCACCGCTTCGACCGGGCCCGAGGGGACCGGCGGTCTTCTGGAATCCGCCGGGGCGCCGACCTGCTGCCCGCTCTGGGTTGCCAGGAAGTCGATCTCGCTCTTCATGTACTCGAGATCGATCCAGAGCGGGTAGGCGGCGAAGAGGTCGGGTTCTCCTGCGGCCACGTAGGAGACGTAAGCTTCGTAGTCGCGTTCGAGTGTTTTCAGGGCCGCCCGCCCTTTATCCGTGTCGGTGGCGTAGACCTCGCCCTGCAGGATGACGATGTCATATGCGAACCGGTTCTCCCAGAGGGCCGCCCCGCTATCGAGGTAGGCGGCGAAACGGCCGTCGGGAGCGACGATCCTGGCGACCTCGGGGTCGTCGACGCCGATGCTGTACATGCCGTCCTGCATATGGACGCCGCTCTCGGCGGCGAATGCCGTTACCAGCAGCAGGAGGACGAGAAGCCCCGCCGCAAGCGGGAGGATGCTTCTCCCCATCGTGGTCATCGACCGGTTCATCTCCCAGACGGCGATCGTCCGGATGGAGGAGGCAAGACTCATGATAATCCCTGGCGGCGCTAGAGAGTCCTATCTCTGTGCAGCAACCTATTAGTAGGCATCGCCGACATAAGGGGTATCTGATGATAACGGCCCGCTCTCTCGTCAAGCATTACGGCGACTTCCCCGCCCTCGACGGCGTCACCTTCGATCTCGACGATGCACGGATACTCGGGGTTATCGGGCATAACGGTGCCGGGAAGACGACGCTCTTGAAGATCATGGCCGGCCTTATCTCACCGACGGCAGGAAGCCTCGTCGTCGACGGGATAGACGTTATCAGGCGACCGCTCGATCTGAAACAGAACCTGGGATACCTTCCCGAGGAGTCCCGGCTCTACGAGACGATGACCACGGACGCATATCTCTCGTTTTTCGGCGAGATCTACGGTCTTTCGAGAGCAACCATACGGGAGCGGCGCGACGAACTCCTCGACTCGCTCGCGCTCGATGCAGACAACAAGAAGATCGGGGAACTCTCGAAGGGGATGAAGCGGAAGGTCGCGATCGCACGGTCGCTGATGCACGATCCCGGCCTCCTCATCTACGACGAGCCCACCTCCGGCCTCGACCCCATGACGTCGCGGTCGGTGCTCGACTACGTCAAGGGTCTGCGGGACCGGGGCAAGACGGTGATATTCTCCGCCCACAACCTCTTCCAGGTGGAGGAGGCCTGCGATCTCGTCCTGATCCTGCGCAGGGGGAAGGTGGTGGCGAAGGGCACCATGCCCGAACTCCGCGAGACCTTCGGCTCGCTCACCTACCAGGTATTCTTCCGGGTGCCCGACCCGGCGGCGTTCGCGACGCCAGTAGGCTACTCGGCTTCCGACGGCCGGTATCTTGCCGAGGCGCGTTCCGTCGAGGAGCTGAACCGGACGACCGCGGCGCTTGCGGCCGACGGCGCGACGATCGAGCGGATCGAGTCGCATTACCCGACGCTCGAAGAGATGCTCCTGAGGATCGGGCGCTGACCGGGGTTCTCTACCCTGCGGTACGGTATTGTGGATCTCCGGCTGGAGCAGGATTTATATAGCAGCGACATATATGTGCTTCCGGAACCCCGTTACCATCGCAGCAACCGGCCTCTTGTAAGAAAGAACGGCGCGGGTTGAGGTTGATGGAGGTTGACCGGACGACCATGCGCCCTGCCTGCAATGGAGGGATGAACCCCGATAGTCGCTGCTGGAGAATCGATGCCGGATGCAAAACGATGAAAAAATCGAGTGTTCGACGGGCCTGAAGGGATTTGAACCCTTGGCCTACGGATTAAGAGTCCGTCGCTCTGCCGAACTAAGCTACAGGCCCATGCGTCTGACCTAACAGTGTTGCATGGGAAACCGTATAAACTTTATGGAACCTCCCAGAAAATCGCCGAAATGGAATCCCTTAATACCATGAGAAGTTACACCATTGTACGCATGCCTGAGGCGGTCCAGAACGTTTCGAAGGAACGTATTAAATACATCATTCTTGGCTGCGGGAGCACCGGCTACAATGTCGCCGAGGAGCTCGAGCAGGAGAGCGAAGATCTCATCATCGTCGATAAAGACCAGAAGCGGGTGGAAGATCTTCGCGATCAGAAGTACGAAGCGATCGTTCGCGACCTCCGGGACCCGAACTTCATGGAAGGGCTGCCCGTGCCGGAGGTCGCGTTCATCCTCGCGAACGACCGGGAGGCCAACCTGGCGGCGCTTCAGACCGTCAAGAACCGCTACCCGGCAACCTACGTCATCGCACGCGCCACCGACCCGGTCAGCGTCGACCTCCTCCAGCAGGAAGGCGCCGATATCGTCCTCTACCCGCAGGAGGTGGTTGCGAAGACCGCCATCCACCACATCCGGAAACTCCACTCCTCGCGGCTTGCCCTGCGGCTGTACGATATGCTTGCCTTGTGGGAGGGCACGCTCTGCATCGTCACCCACCTGAATCCCGACCCCGACTCGATATCGAGCGCCATGGCGCTCTCGATGATCGCGCGGCACGCAAGCCACAACAAGCTCAACTGCCGCATCGTCTACGAAGGGGATATCGGGCATCAGGAGAACCGGGCGTTCATCAACCTCCTCGATATCCAGATGGAGCGGCTCACCCCCCAGATCCTCGAGGAGTGCAACTACATCGCCCTGGTCGACTCGTCCGGTCCCGGCGCGAACAACGATCTCCCCCGGTCGACCCGGGTCAACATCATCATCGATCACCACAAGAACGGCGAGCACCCGTCCACAGTCGCCGACTTCATCGATATCAGGCCGGGAGTCGGCGCCACGGCGAGCATCCTGACCCAGTACCTGATGGAGCTCGATATCCCGGTGAGCAAGTCGGTGGCTACCGCGCTCCTTTATGGTATCAGGGCCGATACCCGTGACTTCAAGCGGAACGTCACCCCCCAGGACCTCAACTACGCGGCGTTCCTCCTGCCCCTGACCGACTCGGATCTCCTCGATAAGATAACCTCCCCCTCGGTCTCGCTTGAGACGGTGGAGATCATCGGAAACGCCATCCGCAACCGTCGGATCAAGAGCGGCTACCTCTTCTCCGGCGTCGGCTACATCAGGAATCGCGACGCTCTCCCGCAGGCGGCCGATATGCTGATCCACCTCGAGGGCGTGAACACAGCACTGGTCTACGGCATCAGCGACCAGAACATCATCATATCGGCGCGGAACAAGGACATCAGGCTTCATCTCGGCAATGTTATGGCCGAGGCGTTCACCCCTATCGGTGAGGCCGGCGGGCACGCCACGATGGCGGCGGCCCTGATACCGCTCACCTACTTCTCCATGGCAAAGGAGAAGGAGGAGCTCCTCGATCTCATCATCGATCCGATCCTGAAGCGATTCGCAACTATCGTCGGCCTGGACGACGAGGACGGGCAATGAAGTTCTCGGACTGGGAGCCTCATTACACTGCAATTCTGGATTATTTTGGGTTCGAGCGCGAGGCGGACGAGGCGGCCGCCCGGGTGCTCGCGGATCTTGCCGGTCGCGACGACGTCGGACTGCTTGAGACGCTCATCCGGGGGAGGCAGGTGACGGTCTGCGGGAACGCACCCTGCCTTGTGGGCGAACTCGACCGGATCGAGGGGACGGTGCTCGCCGCCGATGCGGCGGCGGAGGTGCTCGCGAATCACGGTATCCGGCCGGACGCGGTCTTCACCGACCTCGATGGGGCGACGGACGTCTTCATCGACCTCTCGGAGCAGGGGACGGTGATGGTCGTGCACGCCCACGGCGACAATCTCCCGCTCCTCCGCCACTGGGTTCCGCGCATCCCGGGTCCGCTCGTCGCGACCACGCAGGCGGCGCCTCTCCTTCACGTTCACAACTTCGGCGGGTTCACCGACGGCGATCGGGCGGTCTTTGCCGCCGATGAACTCGGGGCGGCGAGCGTCCGGATCGTCGGGTTCGATCTCGCCGACAGAAACGTCGACCCCCTCAAGCGGGGGAAGCTCTACTGGGCGGGGGAACTCCTGCGCCTGATCGGGTATGACTTCTAACGCCCTCATCATCGACGGTTACGTCGACGAGCCTGCATGTCTCGGCGTCGCGCCCTATATCTCCCCGTACGTCCGCGAGGTCGCCGGCGTCCTCGCCTCCCACGGCTACGCTCCCCGGTACGTCACGATCGACCAGGTCCGGGCCGATCCCTTCCTCGCCGCCGGCTACGGCCAAGGCGATCTCGTGGTGATGATCGCCGGGCTGACGGTGCCGGGGGCATACATCGGGGGGAAACCCGCGACCCTGACGGAGATCCAGCAGATCGGGATCCTGCTCCGGCAGCCGACCACGGCGATTGGCGGGCCGATCGCTTTCGGCTACGCTCCCGGAGGCGGGAAGAAGGCGATACGGCAGGCGATCGCCGGGTTCGACGTCACGCTCTCGGGGTCGCCTGCGGTCGCGCTGGATAACTGGCTCTCGGGCGGGGAGCCTGCCGGGGCGGGGGATTACTCCCTGACCGATCCCTGGTGCGTAGCGGGTGCCGGGATCATCGGCGAGCATCCGGCGTTCCCCTACGTCGTCTGCGAGATCGAGACCGCGACTGGGTGTTCGCGGGCGACGGTTGGGGGGTGCTCGTTCTGCACCGAGCCCTTCTACGGGCTCCCGCGCTACCGGAGCATCGAAGGGATCGCGGAGGAGGTGGCTGCGCTTTATGCGGCGGGTGCCCGCCATTTCAGGCTCGGCCGGCAGCCGGATCTCCTTGCCTACAAGAGCAGCGGCGGGGAGTTCCCGGTCCCCCGCCCCGAGGCGCTGAACGAACTATTCTCGGCTGTCCGGGAGAACGCGCCGGACCTAAAGACCCTGCACATCGACAACATCAACCCGGGCACCATCGCCCGACACGAGGACGCGGCGCGGGCGGCGCTCGAGGCGATCGTCGCCGGCCACACCCCCGGCGACACCGCGGCCTTCGGGATGGAGACCGCCGATCCCGCGGTTGTCGCGGCGAACAACCTCAAGGCCCTGCCGGACGATGTCTTCCGCGCGATCGAGGTCGTGAACGAGGTCGGGGGGAAGCGGACTCATGGCGTCCCCGAACTCCTCCCGGGCCTGAACTTCATCGCCGGCCTCGCGGGGGAGACGCCGGCGACGTTCGACGCAAACGAGGCGTTCCTCAGGCGGGTGCTTGATGCCGGGCTCCTGGTGCGGCGGGTGAACATCCGGCAGGTGATGCCGTTCGAGGGAACAAAGGCCTACGAGGAGAATACCCTCGGGAAGCACGACGCCCGGTTCCGCTCCTTCAAGGAGTGGACGCGCAAGGAGTTCGACGAGCCGATGCTCCGCCGGGTCTTCCCTGTCGGCACCGTTCTTCCGGAGGTCGTCGTCGAGGTCACGGGCAAACCGTCGTTCGGGCGACAGATGGGATCCTACCCCATCCTCGTCGGGATCCCCCTCGATCTTCCGGCACGGACGGTGATCGACGCAGTCGTGGTCGACTGGGGGATGCGGTCGGTGACGGCGCTCCCCTGCCCGGTTGAGGTCAATACCCTGCCGGCAGCGGCGCTCCGGTGGATCCCGGGGGTGGGGAAGAAGCGGGCCGCGACCATCGCCGTCCGCCGGCCGTTCAGGAACGTCGAAGAGTTCCGGGAGGTCGCGGGGGAGACGGGGATCGAGGATGTGATGAGGTTTTAGGGCGGGGGTGGTGGGGAGCACTTTTCGTCACGCTGGCACTCACACCAGTTTGAAGTTCAGCCACTAAACGTCCTTCTTGTCGCGTTTTGATACACTGTCCTCTCGGCGCGTGAACGCTGTCCTTCCAAGCATTGCACTACTTTACACGGCTTTCCGCCGGATATCGCCACGCACTGCCCCCCCTGGGCGGGGAGGCGCGCGAAGCGCGGGCGGGGTGGGGGTTGCAGGTGTCCGGGTATAAGGTAGAGATAGGGGGGGGCGTACCCCCTCCCCGCGAGCCGCCACCCCTCGTGGCGATATCCCCTCGGAATCCGTGCATAGGGCTATGCGATCTTCCGATCGCCCCCTACTCCTCCTCCCGCAACTCCATCACCCGCAGAACATCCGTCCGGGTCACAATCCCGACCAGTTCGCCATCAGCGACCACCGGGATCCTCCCGATGTTCTGGCCGGTTATGATCCGGAGCGCATCGATGAGCGACGCCGGCGGCGGGAGGGTGGTCGGGTTCCGGGTCATGACGTCGCGCACCTGCATCGCCTCCCGGTCGATCGGCGAGGTCTTGTGGATGTCGGCGAGGGCGATGATCCCCACGAGCGATCCCCGTTCCAGCACGGGAAAGCCGAGGTGCTTCGTCTCGTACATCATCTCCACCACCCGGGGCAGCGGCATCGTCGGCTCGACGGTAGTTACCGGGCTGCTCATCGCGTCCGCCACCGTGACGTCCTGCAGCAGGATGTTGTAGCGGAGGGACGTGGCCTCCTGGTTCGCCCCGATGTAGATGAAGAAGGCGATGAGGATCAGGATCGGGTTCAAGAGCAGGAACCCGACGAGCCCGAAGAGGACGGCGAACCCCTTCCCGACGTCGGCGGCGATCCGGGTCGCCCGGGAGAGCGGCATCCGGCGGGCGAGCCATGCCCGCAGCACCCGCCCACCGTCCATCGGAAACGCCGGGAGGAGGTTAAACCCGAAGAGCAGGATGTTCAGGAGCCCCAGGTAGCCGAAGGTGAAGATCAGGACACCGGCGACGGCCGGGTCTATGGCGACGGCATCGACTACGTAGACGAGGGCGGCGGAGACGATGCCGACCCCGAGACTCGTCAACGGCCCCGCGAGCGCCATGGGGAGTTCTATCTTCGGGTCCGGCATCGTCTCCTCCATCTGGGAGACACCCCCGAGGATGAGGAGCGTGATGCTGTGGATCTCGATCCCCTTCGCCTTCGCGATGAGCGAGTGGGCCATCTCGTGGATGAAGACGCCGAAGAAGAGGCCGAGCGCCACGACGGTCCCGAGGATGTAGGGGTTGAATCCCGCCGTGATCAGCGTCATGTTGATCGGAACGCCAAAGAGTGCCTGGATCAGCTCGGTCGTAAGCTCGATCTGGCTTCCGATGATCCAGGCAAAGAGGGGGATCACCAGAAGGAAACTCCAGTGCAGTTTGACCGGAATTCCGGCCAGGTTCCCGATCTGTAGCGACGCTTCCATAAGAAAGAGTATCTTTTTATCATTTATAGTAATATACCTTCAGAGGATACCGATGAGAACACAGATCACAGAGATGTTCGGATTACGCGTCTATACCGACAGGGCTGTCTTTATCGGGAATGTTGACGATGTCGTACTCGACGTGGACCAGAAGAAGATCGACGCCCTTGCAGTCGGTGAGCTCAACCCCGAGATCGGGGAGGTGAAAGGCTACACTGGGCTGCAGATCCCCTTCCGGATCGTGAAGAGTGTCGGCGATATCGTCATCGTCCGCCACATCCCCGGGCTCTTCAAGTCCCCGACCAAAGAAGACTGACCGCGATGTCCGGGGCTCCCTGTCGATACAATATGGATATCGGAGATCGCGAGATCTTCTCGAACCTCACGATCTTCCCCCCCGTTTTTCTCCGGCTCGACGGCCGTGCCTTCCATCGCCTGACTCGTGCGCTCCAACTCAAAAAACCGTTCGATCCCGCCTTCAACGAGCGCATGCGATCGGTCTGCCGCTACCTCCTCACGGAGAGCGGTCTCTCTCCCGCGTTCGCCTACACCTTCTCCGACGAGATTAGCCTCTACTTCCCGACGCTGCCGTTCTCGGGGCGCGTGGAGAAACTCGACTCCGTGACCGCCGCGGTCGCGGCGAGCAAACTCACGATCGAACTCGGGTCTTCCGAACCGCTTGCGTTCGACGCCCGGACGATCCCCGCGGCGGGGGGGTTTGCGATCGAGTACCTGATCTCGCGGCAGAACGAGGCGTGGCGCAACCACATCAACGCTTACTGCCAGAACGCACTGATCGAGGAGGGGATGACCTCCCGTCAGGCCGCCGCGGCGCTCCGGGGGATGCAGTCCGGGGCGATGCATGAGATGATGTTCGAGCGGGGCATCAACCTGGCGGAGACGCCGGCCTGGCAGCGGCGGGGAACGCTCCTCTACCGTGAAGAGTGCATAAAAGAGGGGTATAACCCCCTGACGGGGGAGACCGTGCAGGCTGCAAGAACCTGCATCCGGGAACCGGAGGAGACGCCTCTCTTCTCCACCCCGGAGGGCGAGGCCCTGATCCGGTCACTCACCGGCGCGTGAGATGCCGATCCGCATCTGCACGCCTTCTACGTCCCAGTCCTTCTCGAGGGCGAACGCACCTGCCGACTTCTCACTGCTGCGGTGGATGGTGAGGGTTGCCGCCCGCACCTCCCCGGCGATCTCCTTCTGCCACTCCTCGTTTGCTATCAGCGAGGCCACCCGCTCGTCGGCGACGTCCACGGCCGCGGCGATGAAGTCATCGACGTTCAGGTCGAGCTGGCGGCGCATCTCCTGGATTCGCCGTATCACCTCGCGGGCGTATCCCTCGGCCTCCAGCGCCGGCGTGAGGGTGACGTCGACGTAGACCGTTGCGTCCTTCATGGGCGCGGCAAAGACACCCTCGGGGAGGGCTTCCGCGAAGGTGACGTGACGCGCCGTGATCTCGTAGCCGTCGAGTTCGGCCTTCCCGTCCCGCTCGATCGCGGCCTTCAGGGCGGTGCCGTCCGCGCTCTCTATCAGCGCCTTGACCTTCGGCCCCTCCTTCCCGAACTCCGGCCCGATCGCGCGCATCACCGGTTCGGCCTTCCAGAGGATCCGGTCCCAGGTTCCGGTGACGACCCTGACCGTCCGGGTGTTCGCCCGACTCAGGGCGAGGTCGTTCAACTCCTCAAGAGCCTTCCTCACCTCGCTGCTTCCCGTGACCACGACCGTCTCGGAGACCGGCCAGCGGAGTTTCCGCCTCCCGCTCTGCCGGGCGGTGGCGACCGCATCGTCGAACGACTGGACGATCTCCATCTCGGCTTCGAGGCGCTGGTCGATCAGGGTGCTTTCCGCCGCCGGCCAGTCGAGCATATGGGCGCTCTCCGGGTCGCCTGCGAGGCGGAGGTTGCCGTAGATCTCCTCGGCGATATGGGGGGTGAACGGCGCAAGGAGCGCGGTCAGGCGGCGCATGACGTAATAGACGGTCTCGTAGGCATACCGCTTCTCCGTTGAGTCCTCTTCGAGCCACATCCTCGGCCGGACGAGCTGGACGTACCAGCGAGAGAGGTCCTCGAGGATGAAGGAGGTGAGCGCCCGCGTCACCTTATGGAGGTGGTACTCCTGCATATCCACGCTCGTTGTCCGGGCGAGCGAGTTTACCCGGGAGATGATCCAGCGGTCTTCCTCGGGCATATCCCTGATATGCGACCGGACGAACGAGTCGTCCCAGATCCCTCCGGCCCCCGATGCCGGTTCGAACGAGTCAAGAACCATGTAGGGGAGCGGAAACCGGTAGACGTTCCAGAGGATGTTGAGCGTCCGGTGGATGGTCTTGACGCTGTCCCAGTTGAACTTCAGGTCGTCCCAGGGAGCGTTCGCCCAGAGGACGTAGAACCGCAGAACATCGACACCGAACTGGTTCACCACTTCTTCGGGCGTCACCACGTTGCCGAAACTCTTGCTCATCTTGCGCCCGTCTGCGTCGAGAGCGAACCCGTGCATCAGGACGCTCTTGTAGGGAGCGCGGCCGAACGCCACGGTGCTCGCCCCGAGCTGGGAGTAGAACCAGCCCCGGGTCTGGTCCTGCCCTTCGGTGATGAAGTCCGCCGGCCAGAGACGGTCGAAGGCCTCGCGCTCTCCGGGGAACCCGAGGGTCGCCCACGACGCGACCGCCGAGTCGAACCAGACGTCGAAGATGTCGGCGACCCGGTGCATCTCCCCGCCACAGGAGCACGGGATGACGATCTCGTCAACGTAGGGGCGGTGCGGATCGGGAACCTTTGCTCCCGACCGCTCCTCTAGTTCGGCGATGGTGCCGATGACGACCTTCTCCCCGCACTGCTCGCAGTGCCAGATGGGGATGGGGATGCCCCAGTAGCGTTGTCGGGATATGCACCAGTCGCGGGAGTCCGCGACGAAGTCGTGGAACCGGGCGCTCCCCGCCCACTCGGGGTACCACTTCACCTTCGTGATCTCGGCAAGCATCTGTTCGCGGATCTCGGTGGCCTTCAGGAACCACTGTGCGGTCGCACGGTAGATGATGGGGGTCTTGCACCGCCAGCAGTGACCGTAGCGGTGGGTGATCGTCCGCCGGGCAAGGAGGTAGTCGCCGAGCGCGTCGATGACGAGATCGTTTGCGTCCCGGACATACATGTCCTCGAACGCCCCGGCTTCCCGGGTGAAGCATCCGCCGGCGTCGACCGGACAGAAGACCTCGAGTCCTTCCTGGAGGCCGATCAGGTAGTCGTCCCACCCATGCCCGGGGGCGATGTGGACGAGACCGGTGTTCTCGAGCGTGACGTAGTCGGCTGCGACGACCCGGTGCCGGATCTCCGCCTGGTGCGGGACCTGGCCGGCGAGCGGCGATGCGTACTCCGTCCCGACGAGGTCGTCTCCGCTGACCTTCTCGATGACGGTGTAGTCCTGGTAGCGGCCCATCTTCAGGACGGACTCGACGAGTTCGTCGGCGATCCAGAGGACCTCTTCGTGGCCGTCTTTCTTCGCCTGCACCCGCGCATAGGTGAACGCGGTGTTGACCGCCACCGCGACGTTTGCGGGGAGCGTCCACGGCGTGGTCGTCCAGATCACCAGGTACTCGTTCTCGCGCCCGTTGACCGGGAACTTGACGAAGATGGAAGGGTCCGTCTCGTCCCAGTACTCCACCTCCGAGTCGGCGATCGCCGTCTCGCACCGGGGGCACCAGTTCACGACCCGGTGGCCCCGTTCGAGGAGACCGCGTTCATTCGCCCGCTTGACCGCCCACCACGCGGACTCGATGTACTCCGCCTTGATCGTCTGGTAGGGGTTGTCGAAGTCGAGCCAGATGCCGAGCTGCCGGAACTGGTCGCTCATGATCTCCATGTGCGTCACCGCAAACGTCCGGCACTGCTCGATGAACGCGGCGATCCCGTACTCCTCGATGTCCTTCTTGGAGGTGAACCCGAGCTGGTGTTCGACCTTCACCTCGATAGGCAGACCGTGCATGTCGTAGCCGGCCCGTTCGATGACGTTTCTCCCCTGCATCCGGTGGTAGCGGAGGATGGTGTCTTTTATGATCTTGTTCCAGGCGGTGCCAAGGTGGATGTGGCCGGTGGTGTACGGCGGCCCGTCGACGAAAAAGAACGCTTTTCCATCCTTGCGCACTTCCTGAACACGTGCATAGGTATTCTCCCGCTTCCAGCAATCCTGGACTCGCGTCTCGAGTTCGCGCGGGTTATAACTGCCGGTGACCTCTTTCACCTCATATCCCTCATGTTCAGCACTCTGGGGTACCGTTTGTTGTCGTGAGACAAAGTGTTTCGTATTATCGGGTAGTGGTGTAGATTCATGCGAAGTGTGACGTTCCCGAAGGGAACGGAGCTTGAGCACCGAAGGTGCGGGGAACGACTTCCCCTTTTGGGAAGGAGTTTGAGAAGTCTGGGCTTCGAGCCGTGAAAGGACGCGACGTGTTGACCGCGTGTGACATCGGGGAAGGATGGAGTAACTGAAGTAGCGCTGGCCCGGTACACTGGACCGTGTGGGATATCGCCACGCACTGCCCCCGCCCCTGAGGGGCGGGGGAGGAGGCCGAAGGCCGGGGGGGTGGGGGGTTACGGGTAGTTTTAGGAAGGAAGGCAGGGGTGGGGGCGTGCCCCCTCCCCGCGAGCCCCTCCCCCGCGTGGCGATATCCTATGGAAAACCGTGCATGGGCGTAGCCTGTGCAATGCTCCGGAGCACGGTGTTTGGCCGGAAGGTGACCCGTAAGAACAACCCTTCCCTTGTTTCTTGGTTCGCACATTGCCACCCCACCCCTTTTATCCCCTGACTCCCCGACCTCTCTCCCATGCAGATCGCAGTCATCGGGAGGGAGGACTGTTCCGTTGAGGAGTACGAGGCGGCGGAGACCATCGGCTACCTCGTTGCTCAGAACCATGAGACTGTCTGCTGCGGCGGCCTCGGCGGGGTGATGGAGGCCGCCTGCAGGGGCGCAAAAGAGGGCGGCGGGACGACCGTCGGTATCCTCCCCGACACCGGGGAGGGGAACCCCTACCTCGACGTCGTCATCCGGACCGGGATGGGCCACGCGAGGAACGTCGTCCTCGTTCACTCGGCCGACGCGGTGATCGCCGTCGGGGGAGGCTACGGCACGCTCTCGGAGATCGCAGTCAGCCTCAAGATGGACAAGCCCGTCTTCGGTCTCTCTACCTGGAAGATAGAGGGGGTGTTTGTCTGCGCCACGCCCGAGGAAGCGGTCATCCTCGCGGTTCGCGCAGCACGCCTGTCTCAGCCGTCTCGTAACCCCCGAGATCCCGGAGAACCTTCTTGAACGCCTCCGAAGAGACGGTCTCGATGAGGGCCGCAATACGCGGGTCGTTGAGCATCTCGCGGTGCATCGCGAGCTCGTAGCGCTCCGTCGCCACCGGGACGAACGCGAGATCGAGTGCCTTTGCGGCGCTGTAGACCCCCATGCCCGCGTCGACCTCGCCGGTCCGGACGGCGAGCGCCACCGCAAGGTGCGTCGTCACCTCGCGCTCGTAGCCACTGATGGAACCCGGGTCGATCCCGCGCTCCGCGAGATGGTGGTCGAGCAGTATCCTGGTCCCCGACCCTCTCTGCCGGTTGACAAACGTCCGGGCGGGCAGTTCCTCAAACCCGATGCCGTCGCGGGATATGACGCCCTGCTGGCGCTCCGCGACGCAGAGGAGGACGAGGTCGGCGCCCGGCAGGTAGCGCTCAAGGTAATGGGTATTGTAGGTGCCGTCGGGTGCGAGGAGGTGCATCGGGGCAGCATGGCACTCCTGCTTTTTGAGCGCGATCACCCCGCCCATGCTCCCGACATGAGTAGAATGGACGTCGACGCCGCGCGGTCGGACCAGGTCGGCGATCTGGTCGAGGGCCGGGTCGTGGCTGCCGGTGACGAGCACCGCCTCCTCTGCCTCCGCGCGGGGGACGGTGAGCCGGACGTCCACGGTCTCCCCGGCCTCGATCCCTTCCTTCTGCGATGGGATCTGCATATAGCCGTTCGCCCGCACCACGCTCATCTGGACGCCCGCGCCCCGTGACTGGGGCACCGCCACCCAGCGGTGACCGATCCTTCCTGCCGAGAGCAGGACGAACTCGTCGGTCCCGATATCGGAGTGGAGGCTTGTGGTGAGTCTGGCGGCGACCCGCTCGGGCTCGCGGACAAAGAGACCGTAGCGGGCGACGAGCGGCATGACGATCTCGCGGAGCACCGTCGCCGCCGCAAGAGGATAGCCGGGGAGCCCGATCACCGGCTTTCCCTCGACTCTGCCGATGATCACCGGCTTTCCGGGTTTGATGGCAACCCCGTGCGCCAGCACCTCGCCGAGGTCGCGGATGATGTCGGCGGTGTAGTCCCGCGTCCCGGCGGAAGACCCCGCCGAGACGAGCAGGATCTCGTTCTCCGCGACGCCGCGTCGGACCGCCTCCCGGATCACCTCGTAGTCATCCGGGACGATCCCGTAGCGGTGCGTCTCCACGCCCGCCTCCGCGAGGACGGACGCGGCCATCAGGGTGTTGCTCTCCACGACCTTCCCCGGCGGGGGCATCTCGCCCGCCGGCACGAGTTCGCTCCCGGTGGGGATCAGGCCGGCGCGGAGGTTTATGACCGCAACCTCCGTGACGCCGTAGTTCGCAAGCGCCCCGAGGTCATGCGGCCGGATCCGGTGCCCCCTCGGGAGGATCATCTCCGTCTCGCCGATGTCCTCGCCGACCGGGCGGACGTGCTGCCAGGGGCTGACCGGTTTTCGGACGGTGTAGGTCTCGCCGTCGACCCAGACGTCCTCGATCATGATCACCGCATCGTAGCCGGGCGGGACGATGTTTCCCGTATTGACCCGCGCCGCGTCCGGGAGGGTCACCGGGTTCTGCTCGCTCGCACCGACGGTATCGGCACTCCTGACTGCAATCCCGTCCATCGCCGAGAGGTGGATGGCGGGGACCGAGAACCGGGCGAATATGGGCTCTGCGGTGATCCTCCCCACCGCACCTATCGTCACCGGGATGCGTGCTATCCCCGGAACCGCCGAAAAAGAGGATTCTACAAGCGTCCGCGCCTCGGCGAGCGATATCACCGAGAGGTAGCGCCTCACCACAGGATCACCTCGACCTCTTCGCCGACCTCGAACCCCTCGCTCGACGCCGGGATCCTGACCAGCCCCTCGCTCTGCACCAGGGTGTTGAGGAGTCCCGACTTCCCGAAGACCGGTCTCGCCTCCCCGTCGCCGAGACTGACCCGGACGTAGTCCTCCCGCCCGCGGGTGGAGGGGATGTTCTGGGTCAGCCGTGCGCGGACGGTTCGCCGGGAGACGGTGGTCTCGCGCATCGCCGCGAGGAGGTGGTCGACGACGGCGACGAGGACGACGAAGGCCGAGGCCGGGTGCCCGGGGAGCCCGATGACCGGTTTGCCCCGTGCCGTCCCGATGATGGTGGGTTTTCCGGGCGCGAGGGCGATCCCGTGGACCAGCACCTCGCCGAGTTCCGCGATGACCGCGGCGGTATTGTCCCGTTCGTCCTTCGACGAGCCTCCCGAGACCAGGACCGCGTCGCACCGGTCAAGCGCGGAAGAGACCGCCCGTTTCAGCACCGGCCGTTCGTCCCTGACGATCCCGAAGTAGACCGGGTGGCAGCCCCGTTCGGTCACGAAGGCGCCCGCAAGGTAGGAATTCGCGTCCCGCACCTCGCCCGGCCCGGGGGTCTCGACGACGGGGACGAGTTCGTTCCCCGTGGAGATGATCCCGATCTTCGGCACCTGCACCACGCTGACCCGGTCGGCGCCGATCGCCGCGGCAACGCCGATCTCGCGGGGCGTCAGCACGCGACCCCGTTCCAGGGCCACCTTCCCCACCCTGAAATCTTCGCCGCGAACGACCACGTTCTCGCCGGACGCCACCGGACGATGCACCAGGATGTCGTCCCCGATCTGCTCGGCGTGCTCGATCATTACCGCCGCGTCCGCGCCCGCAGGGAGCGCTCCGCCGGTGGGGACGTAGAGGCACGATCCCGGGGAGATGCTCCCGGCATCCGCGCTCCCCATCCCGACCCGGCCCCGGCACTGGAGCATCGCCGGAATGGCCTCGGACGCCCCGGTGGTCTCTGCCGCAGCGACCGCGTAGCCGTCGACCGTCGAGCGGTCGAACCCCGGGATATCGATATCGGCATGGATGTCCCTCGCGAGAACCCGGTGCAGGGCGTCTTCGAGCGGCACGTCCTCGTACCCGAGCGGCGGCGCGATCTTCTGCACCGCCTGTACGGCCTCCGCGACGGATACGACCTCGAGGAAGAGGCTCATCTGAAGCAGCCCAGTTGACAGTTGTGGATCTTTATCCTCGGTTCGCGCTGATTGCAGTACCGGGCGATATCCATCTTCGGGATGTTGTACTTCTCCGATATCTCGAAGGCCTGAGGGCAGGTTATCTCGTCCACTATGCCGTATGCCTCGAACGCTTTGCGTATCCTCTCTTCGTCCATAGTACAACATGGTATGCCGCAAGGATGATAGGATTTACTATCGCGCCAGTCAAGCAGTATCAGCCAGTCAAGCAGTATCATTTAGCAGCCCCGCGACCCACAGTGTACCCGATGCGGATCGCGTTGATCAATTCAGAACAGGACGTTGCGGGGGTGACCATCAGGCACCACCTTGATACCCTGCTCGCGGCGGGCGGACGGTGGCCGCTTGCCGAACGGCACGACCTGGCGTTTCATGAGGTCGCAGGAAAGTTGATCCACCAGGACGGGATCGACCGGGAGGTCGATGCCGATCTCATCCTCTTCATATCCCGGCACGCGAGCGTGCACCAGACGCCGGCCCTGACCGTGCATGTCACCGGCAACTACGAGACCGCCGACCTCGGCGGCGAGCCGGGCAAACTCGCTCCGGCAGCTCCCGCCTGGATGCACGCAATCCTCGGCAACCTCGCCGCCCGTGCCCCCGAGGGCTACCGGGTCTCCTACGAGGTGACGCACCACGGCCCGACGGCGCTCTCGACACCATCGCTCTTCGTCGAGATCGGGTCGACCGCGACCGAATGGGCCGACCCGGCCGCCGGGAGAGCGGTGGCGGAGAGCATCCTCGCCGCGGAGCCGCAGGAGACGATCAACCTCATCGGCTTCGGCGGCACCCACTATGCCGTGCGACAGACCGAGATCGCCCTCTCTTCGCGGGGAGCCTTCGGGCACATCGTCCCGACCCGGCAGATCAGCGCGATCGACCCTGGTCTCCTCCAGGCGATGCAGGAGGCGAGCGGCGCCGTGGCGGGCTACATCGACAGAAAATCCCTCTCCAGAGATGAAGCCGGGCGGGTCGAGCGGATGCTCGGCGATGCCGGCCTCCTCCTCCTCCTCTCCGAGTCGGAGATCCAGGAGGCGTCCGGCCTTGCGTGGGCCACCTACCTCCGGGTCAGGTCTCTCGCCGAAGAGGTTGCTCCCGGGTCACGCGTTCGCATCCATGATCTCAAAGGAGAGGGGAATCCCGCTGTGGTGCGGATTGTCCCCGATCTGATTGAAGAAACGATAAAATTCGACAAATCGGGTTTACTCAAAGGCCTTGACCGGTTACCCGTCGCCCATCTGTCTTTCGGGTCTGCAGAGGTATTATCGACGTTTATCGGCTTTGAATGCGTGTCGTCCCGACTCGCAAGAGATATAACTACCCTGTGCGTAAAGCTCTTACTTATCTGTGAAGATGCTGTTATCGACGGTGATCATCTCGTCCTCCGGAAGGTGCGGTTCGACCCTGAGAAGGCGCGCAGGCACGGGGTGCCGGAAGGACCGCTCTTCGCCATGCTTGCCGGCGGAAAGGCGGTCGAGTTCGAGGGCCGGAGGATCTCACCCGATGCAGTGCAGACAACCAGCGTGAAGCGGATACATATCCCGGGATTGGAGAGATACATATGAAATCCATCGTAGAAGAGGCACTTTCACGGGCGCGAGAGGATCAGCGTTTTGCTGAGCCCACGGAGGTCGACAAAGAACTTGAAGACCTCCTCATGGAACTCCGGACTGAGATCGCAGTCGTCGGATGCGGAGGCGGCGGTTCGAACACAGTGACCCGGATGACGGATGAAGGGATCAACGGGGCGCGTATGATCGCCCTCAACACCGATGCGCAACACCTGGTCCGAACACGGGCGGATACCCGGATCCTCATCGGAAGGCAGAGAACCCGCGGCCTTGGTGCGGGTTCGATCCCCCAGGTCGGCGAAGAGGCGGCAATCGAGGACGAGGACGAGATCAAGCGCGTCGTCGAGGGGTGCGATATGGTCTTCATCACCACCGGCCTCGGGGGCGGCACCGGTACCGGCTCTGCACCCGTGGTCGCGAAGGCCGCCCGGGAAGAGGGCGCACTGACCATCGCGGTGGTCACCCTGCCGTTCACGGTGGAAGGGGCGATCCGTGCCCAGAACGCGGAGGCCGGCCTTGAGCGGCTCCGTGAGGTGGCGGACACCGTCATCGTCGTCCCGAACGACCGGCTGCTCGAGGTTGTTCCCCGGCTTCCGCTCCACGCGGCGTTCAAGGTCTCGGACGAGGTGCTGATGCGGGCGGTCAAGGGTATCACCGAGCTCATCACGATGCCCGGTCTCGTGAACCTGGACTTCGCCGATGTCCGGACGGTCATGGAGCGGGGAGGCGTCGCGATGATCGGGATGGGCGAGAGTGACAGCGAGGACAAAGCCGCCGACTCGGTGAAGAAGGCGCTGCGCTCCCCGCTGCTCGATGTCGATATCTCCGGTGCGACCGCTGCCCTTGTCAACGTGGTCGGCGGGCCCGATATGACCATGTCCGAGGCAGAAGGCGTCATCCAGGAGGTCTACGACCGCATCGATCCCGACGCCCGCATCATCTGGGGTGCTCAGGTCGACCCCGACATGCAGGGCAAGATGCGGACGCTGCTTGTGGTCACGGGCGTCCGGTCACCACAAATATATGGTAGAAATGAGAAGAGTATGCCGCGCATGATGAAACAGTTTGAGATCGACTTCCTGAAGTGAGCCGGTATGATGGATTACAAAGAGACGTTAGATGAAGTAAAGTCGTTCAAGATCGAGGAGGAGCTCTTCAAGAAGTACTGGCGGGTGCTGAAACTGGCACGGACGCCGACTCGCGACGAGTTCTCCAAGATCGCTGTCGTGGCGGCGGCCGGGATCATGCTCATCGGCCTCGTCGGCTTTGTCATATACGAGATCATGCTGGTACTGCCCAAATGATGGATATGGCTGAGAGCGCAAACAGGATATACGCGATAAAGACGACCGCGAAACAGGAGCGGACGGTAGCCGACAACATCGAGAAGGTGACGAGGGAGCAGAAGGACATCCATGTGGTGGCCGTTATGGTTCCCGAAGAACTGAAAGGCTACGTCCTCGTGGAGAGCCCCGACTCCATCGCCCGTATAGAGCAGTTGGTGGAGCTGATCCCCCACGCGCGCGCGGTGGTACAGGGTTCGACGGCTCTCTCCGAGGTGGCGCATTTCCTGGTGCCGAAGAAGGCGGTCACCGGCATCACCGAGGGTACCATCGTCGAGATCATCGCCGGCCCGTTCAAGAGCGAGAAGGCGGTCGTCAAGCGCGTCGACACCGGAAAAGAAGAGATCACGGTCGAACTCTACGAAAGTATGATCCCGATCCCGATCACGGTCCGCGGCGACTCCGTTCGCGTCGTGGAGCGGTCGGAAGATATGTCCTGAAGAATATAACTCATCTTCTTTTTTCCTGCCGTGTCCTGCCATACCGGCGGCGATAGAACCCCCGGCGGCCGGGTGTCACACACGCGCGACGTCTGCATGCGCGGTTTGGGTGCTGTACTTTAAATCCTCTCACGTAGACCTTAGGTAACCCAGGCAACTACTCCCCTGAGGAGTGGTAGCTGGTGAACTTGTATGGCAGAAACGGTCGAGGTATTGGTACCCGGGGGCAAGGCAACAGCAGGCCCGCCTCTGGGGCCCGCTCTCGGACCTCTCGGAATCAATGTGAAGGCTGTCGTCGACGATATCAACAAGAAAACAGCCGAATTCAACGGCATGCAAGTGCCGGTGACGGTTACGGTCGACGATAAGAAGAACTTCACGATTGAGGTGGGCATTCCGCCCACGACGGCGCTCGTCATGAAAGAGGCCGGTATCACGAAGGGTTCGACAGAGCCGGGTGCTTTAGTGGCGGGAGACCTGCCACTGGAGGCCGCTGTCCGTATTGCCCGTATGAAGTTTGATGGCATGCTCTCGTACGATCTGAAGTCCGCGGTCAAAGAGGTCCTCGGAACGTGCGTGAGCGTTGGTGTCACCGTCGAGGGGAAGAGTCCCCGCGAGATGATCCGGGCCATCAACAACGGGGAGCACGACAGCGTACTCGTCGCATAGATGTCAGACAACCATAGAAGATCGTGAGGTCGTGTACTATGGAGGCAAAGGATGGTTGATAAAACCAGTATAAACAAAGCTGTGGTAACGGCGCTGGAGAGCGCTCCGGAACGGAAGTTCAAGGAGAGCGTGGATATCACCGTCAACCTCAGGAATATCGACATGTCCCAGCCCAAGAATCGTATTGATGAGACGATTCTCCTCCCGCACAGTCTTGACAACGTCAAGATCGCAGTTCTCGGGAAGGGCGATATCACCACACAGGCAAAAGAGGTGAACGTGGACCTCATCATCGGACCTGAGGAGATCGAGCGGCTCGGGGGAGAACCCCGCGAGGCACGCAAGGTGGCGGATGAGTACCGGTTCTTCCTTGCCGAGACGGCAATGATGCCTCTCGTCGGGCGGTATCTTGGTGTCAGGCTCGGTCCGCGTGGACGGATGCCGATGCCGGTTCCGCAGGGAATGGATATCCGGCCCATCGTTCAGCGTCTCCGGAGCTCCGTGAAGATCCGGACGAAGGACAAGAAGGTCTTCCACACGAAGGTCGGAACCTCCGGGATGGACACCGAACAGATCGCCGAGAACATCGATACGGTTCTGCGGCGGGTCGAGTCCGTCCTCGAGAGCGGCTCTATGAACATCCACTCGGTCTACGTGAAGACGACCATGGGACCGGCAGTGAGGGTCATCTAATGGCGCTCTATACGCAACACCTGCCCCGGTGGAAGAAGGAGGAAGTAGAGGAGATCAGGCGCGGTATCGAGGAGCATTCGCTCGTCGGCGTCGTGGACATGTACGGCATTCCCGCCTCGCAGGTCCAGGATATCCGGCGGAACCTCCGCGGCACGGCAAGGGTGAAGATGGCCCGCAACACGCTGATCGAGCACGCCTTAAACGAGCTCGGCGGCAGCGTCGCGGCCTTGAACGACCACGCCGAAGGCCAGAGCGCCCTGATCTTCACGAACGAGAATCCGTTCAAACTCTTCAAGCTGCTCGAGAAGACCAAGACGAAGATGGCGGCGAAGCCCGGCGAGACTGCGCCGGAGGACATCGTCATCCCGAAGGGTCCGACCAGCTTCAAGCCCGGCCCGATCGTGGGCGAGCTCCAGCAGGTAGGCATTCCTGCAGCCATTGAGGGCGGAAAAGTCAAGATTCGCGAGACGAAGACGGTCGTGAAGAAGGGCGAGGTCATCAACAAGAAGGTTGCCGACGCTCTGGTGAAACTCGGCGTCAAGCCGATGGATGTCGGCCTCATCCTGCAGGCCGCATACTACCGGGACACCATCTTCACGCCGGACCTCCTCGCTATCGATGAGGAAGCCTACGCGAACAACATCGTGCTCGCGGCCCAGCAGGCGTTCAACCTCTCGGTCAACGCCGTCATCCCGACCCGGCTTACCGTCGCGGCCATCATCGGCAAGGCGGTTCGCGAGGCCCGGAACGTGGGCGTCGAGGCGACCATCTACGAGAAGGATATCGTCGACCTGATCATCGGGCGGGCACAGCGCGAGATGCTGGCCATCGCGCTCGCGGCACAGGGCCGTGGGTTCGAGCTCGATGAGGCGACCCTGAAAGCCGCATCGGCTGCGACCGCTGCGGCACCCGCGGCAGCAACCCCGGCGGCAGCCGAGGAGAAGCCCGAGGAAGAAGAGTCTGAAGAGGAGAATAAGGAAGAGGAAGAAGAGAGCGGCATGGCCGGTCTCGGTGCCCTCTTCGGCTAATATCATTTCAAAAAGGTGAATGAACCATGGAGTATATCTACGCTGCACTGCTCC
Source organism: Methanobacteriota archaeon (assembly GCA_023393455.1). Classification (GTDB taxonomy): domain Archaea; phylum Halobacteriota; class Methanomicrobia; order Methanomicrobiales; family Methanoculleaceae; genus Methanoculleus. The sequence continues at coordinate 26,825 of JAEWLJ010000011.1, forward strand.
TGCACAACGCAGGCAAAGACGTAACTGAAGAGAATGTGACTGCTGTCCTGAACGCGGCCGGTGTCGAGGTCCAGGACGCCCGCGTGAAGGCGCTCGTCGCCGCACTCGAGGACGTGAACATCGAGGAGGCCATCAGCAAGGCCGCCGTCGCCTCGGTCGCCGCTGCACCCGCAGCCGCTGCCCCTGCAGCCGCCGCGCCCGCAGCCGAGGAAGAGGCCGAGGAAGAGGACAAGAAGGAAGAGGAAGAAGAGAGCGGCATGGCCGGTCTCGGCGCCCTCTTCGGCTAAATTTTTCTTTTCTTTCGTGGATATTTACAGTACGGTTGCGCACATCGCTGGGACGGCTCGCCCCGCTTTTAAAGATCGCTGACTGATACGTCGCCACGGTGGCCATAAACTATAACCATCGAAACGTTGACGTCCCCGTACGGATGCTTAATTTGGATGGGGTCGGTCATGCGCATAGCTTTGATTGTTGCCGCAATGGTGATCATTGCGTTTCCTACAGTATGTTCAGGTCTTCAACCTGAAAGTCCGGTGCCCGACGGCGAGACGATAAATCTCATCATCACCTTCCCGAAAGAGGGTGATGAAGTCCGGATCGACGTCGTTCCGCCTCACGTTACGGTTCATGGCGAGGTCGATGCCCCTTCCGGTATACGGAGCGTGATCGTGCAAAGCGAAATAGGGGAGGTTTCGTGTGGGGACGGGACGGAGTTCGCATGCCCTGTACCGGTTTCTTCGGGGAAGAACAGAATCACGGTCATAGCGACCGATAACCTCGGAAACCAAGCGGAAAAATCTCTGAACGTGACCATTTGCAGTGGACCACCTCTACCGCTGCTGATCATCGTCTTGGGCAATCTGATCGAAAACGCACTTGGGTGCATGGGTATCATCGGAGTATTGGGAGCATTATTGATCTTTCTGAAGTTCCGTCGGAGAAAGAGGGGGTGATATTGTGCTTTTTCCATGCAGGATACGAAACTACCATCAGTTGCTTCCCCCTCTTGTCATAGCGGAGAGCATAAGCTTGGTAATCGACGAATTGGGAACCGAATGAATGTATAGACATGGAAACACAGATCTGAGAGTACTTTCCAGCATACTGATCTCGGGCAAATGGCCTTGATATCATGGTTCCTCCACCGGTACCCATCGTCCGGGGCAGCCGAACCCACCCCCTCACTCCTCCACGCTCCCGCCGTAGACCACCTGCCCGAAGCTGATGCAACCGTCGCCGAGCGGGTAGTCCCTGTTCATGATGAACTCGAGCCCGGCGGCACGGATCTCTGACCGGATCGTCTCCCGGATTGCCCGGTTGTAGGCCACCCCGCCCGAGAGCGCCACCCGCGGAATCCCCCGCTCCTCTGCCGCCCTGACGGCCATCGCGGCGACGCCCCGGGCGAGGTTGTGCTGGATCGATGCGGCGATATCGTTCACCCGTTCTCCGGCGACGGATCGCCGGTAGGCCTCAAGAAGGAGCGAGCGGGTCGAGAGGACCTCGCAACCGCCGTCGCGGAGGTACTCGAGATCCCAGGCCGAGGCCTTCCCGGCATGCGCCGCCGACTCGAGTTTCATTGCCGGTTCACCGTCGTAAGTCCGCTCCCGGCAGATCCCGAGGAGGGCCGCGGCGGCATCCAGCACCCTCCCCGTGCTCGATGTCGTGGCGACGTTCAACCCTCGTTCCACCTGCCGGACGAGGACGGCGAGTTCGATATCGCTCCAGCCCCGCGATGCAAGGAGACCCCGGACTTCGGAAGTCGGCAGGATGCCATAGAGCATCCGTTCCGGGAACCGGGTGGCGAGGTCGCCGCCCGGCATCGGGACGGCCTCGAGATGGGCGACCCGGTCGAGATGGGGAACCTTCCCGGCAAATATCTCGCCGCCCCAGATCGTCCCATCATCACCATAGCCCACCCCGTCGATCGCGATCCCGACGCACTCCTCCCGGGTCGCGGCGGCGATGTGCGCCCGGTGGTGCTGGACGGCGAGGAGCTCCGCCCCGGTCGCTTCGGCGACCTCCCTCGCGTAGCGGGTCGAGAGGAACTGCGGGTGGAGATCGTGGACGATCCGGTCGTAGCGTGCGCCGGTGAGGACGCCGAGCCTCTCCGCCGTCTCCTGCAGGTAGGCGAGCGTCTGGGGGTTCCTGACGTTTCCGACGTGGGGAGAGGTGATGCAGAAACCGTCCTTATAGATGGAGATGTTCGCGTTCAGTTCCGGGCCGACGCCGAGGATGCATCCTTTGCCGAGGTCTATCGCCTCTCGCTTCGGGGCGAGGCCGCGAGAGAGCCGGATGATGTAACCGTCCCGGACTACGGAGTCGTCGCACCGGTTGACGATCCGGCGGTCGTGTGTGAGGATATAGTCCACCTGCCCGGGAAGCCGCTCGAGAGCGGTTGCGAGATCGGTGGTCATCGGGTAGCCCGGCAGGTTCGCGCTCGTCATGACGAGGAGCGGGTGGTCGAGTTCTCTAAAGAGGAGGTGGTGCAACCCGGTGTAGGGGAGCATGCACCCGATGGTGTGGAGGCTCGATATCCCCGTGTGGGACCCGGGGTCGCGCTTCTCGAGCACGACGATCGGGCGGGCCCGGGAATGGAGGATCTGCCGGTCTTCGTCCGTGACGATCGCGATCCGCTCCACCTCCTCTGCGGTCGCCATCACCGCGAGAGGCTGCTCCGTCCGGCCGAGTCGGCGCTTGAGAACCTCCGCCGCCCCTTCGGTGCAGGCGATGTGGAACCCTCCGATCCCGCGGATGGCGACGATCGAACCTGCATCAAGGAGGGCCGCCGCTTTCCGGATGGGATCTCCCGCGACCGGCGTTCCGTCGGCCAGAAGAAGGGTGAGGCGCGGCCCGCAGGTCGCACAGGCGATCGTCTGGGCATGGTGACGGCGGCACGACGGGTCGGTGTACTCGCTCTCGCAGGCGGGGCAGGCCGGGAACTCCACCATCGACGTCCGCTCCCGGTCGTAGGGAATGGTGTTGATGATGCTGTACCGGGGGCCGCAGTTGACACAGGATGTTGCCCAGTAACCCTCGTATCGGCCACCCTGTGTAAAAATATCGGCGATACAGTCGTCGCAGATGGCGACATCGGTCGGGACAAAACCCGAGTGGCTCCCGGTGTTACTCTCGAGGATGATAAACCCGTCGGTTACTTTACCGCGCAGATTCTGGACATCTACAGAATCTATCTGGGATAGGGGCGTCCCTCTGGAAACCGCCTCCAGGAACTCCTCGAAGCGGTCGCCGGATGCGTGGATCTCGACCTCGCTCCCGAGATTTTTGACCGTCCCCGTGATCCCAAATTCCCGCGCTTTTGCATAGACGAAGGGGCGAAACCCGACTCCCTGGACGATGCCTCGGATGATGATTATGCCACTGGTACGCATTGAGATTTCAGCAAAAATTTATGGACTTATACAGCCATATAATAATAGGGTATCGCAGTGACGGGACATATAAAAATTCTTAACGATCCGGTTGAACTGGTTCCTCTCCTCATAACGTTCAATAATGCCGATTACAAGAAGGTCTATGAACTCCTGAACAAAGCCTGGCTGACCGAAGAAGACCTTGCGGCGCATGTCGACCTCTCTATAGTGGCCGAGTGCCTCTCTATCCTCAAGAAGGGAAACCTTATCGAAGAGCAGTGGCGGATGCCGAAACCCGGAGAAAAGCCGACGAAGGAGTATCGAGCGACATACAGCAAGTTCCGGGCCAGTTTCCAGTGTTCCATGGGGGATATCGGGGATCTGCTGCATATCGCCGTCTCGAACGACGAGTGTCTCCGCACGATCGTGGACTCGGTGGAGCAGGAGATCGTGGCCGGGACCACCTCCATCGGTGATATCTCCCGAAAATATGGGGTCAGCCCTACCTTCATCAAGGGGCTGGCGAAGAGGATCCCCGGTCTCGATGTGAAAGGGCAGGGGATGGTGCTTCTTGACCGACTTCAGTGACGACCCTCTTTACGTAATCCTGCGCAGCAAACGGGAGGCCACCCGATTTCAGATCCTCGTAGAGGTCGCTGAACACCAGCCGGCCGTCCGCCAGCAGGAGATCGCGGGGAAACTCGGCGTGACGCCCCAGGCCGTCTCCGAGTACATCCGGGAGCTGGCGGATGAGGGCCTGGTCACTGCTCACGGCCGGGGCCGCTACGAGGTGACGAAGAGCGGGATCGAGTGGGTTCTCCGTCACGCCGAGGCGCTTGAGGCGTATGCCCGCCACGTCAACCGGGACATCATCCAGCAGGTGGCGGTCTGGACGGCCATCGCCCGCGACGATATCCTGAAGGGGGATACGGTCGGCGTCGTCATGCAGGACGGATGGCTGTATGCGACGAAAGAAGAGCAGAGCGCCACCGGCCTCGCGACCATGGACGCGGTACCGGGAGAAGACCTCGGCGTCGCCCAGCTGAGCGGCATCATCCGTCACGAAGAGGGGCTTGTTCACGTCTGCAAGGTGCCGCGGGTGGAGCGGGGCGGCTCAAGGCAGGTCAGCATCGATCTTCTCCGTGAGGCCATCCAGGATGTCGAGATGGTGGGCGCCGTCGGCCTCGAATCTTACGTTGCCCTCAGGAAGGCGGGCATCGAGCCGGATATGTTCTTCGGCTCAAGAGAAGGTGTCATCGAAGCGGCATTTCACGGCCGGGAGTGCGCAATTTTTATCGTCGATGAGGAGTTCACTGATTTCCTCAAGCGTCTGGAGACGGTGGGGCTCACCTACACGATCCACGACCTGATCCCGTCATGAAAGTCATCGTCCAGCCCCAGAAAGGCACGTATAAACTGTTGTTCGTCGAAGGCGGCCGCGTCGAGGGTTCGGGTTTCGTCGACCTGACCGCGACCCCGAAGGGCCAGCGGCCGAAGAACTTCAAGATGCGCCGGCGCGGCAAGCAGCTCAAGCCAATCCCGACCCGGGACCTCATCACCCTGCTGCGCCGCTCTCAGGTGCTCCTTGCGGCGAAGAGCCCTGCGTTCGAGTCGTTCCTCGCCGATCTCCAGATCCCGTCTTCAAGGATCAATATCTGCCGGTTCTGCCAGCTCGAGGACCGGTTCGTGCCGGTCGATAAGACGACCGGAGTCCGGTACGGCGGCGAGTGGATCTGCATGGAGTGTGCAAAGCGGGAGATGCGCCGGGAGCTCGGTTACCTGGGGCGGTTCGGCGGCTCGGTGCTCGTCCACCTGGAGAAACTCCTCGCCCAGGTCCGGGATCTCGACCGGGTGTTGGCGTCGGTGGGGCCCGAGCACCCCGACCGGAAGCGGACGCTCTTTGATCGTCTCGAGGCGCATGAGGCTCAGAAGACCGCCCATATCACCGAACTCCCGCTCCCTCCCGCGTTTGCAAAGGCCTCCGGGGTCGAGTACTTGATGCCCGTCCAGCAGCTCGCCGTCAAGGACGGCCTCCTCGAAGGGCAGCACCTCCTCGTCGTCGCGGCCACCGCGAGCGGCAAGACCTTCATCGGTGAGATGGCCGGGATGAAGAACTTCCTCGAAGGGCGGGGGAGGATGCTTTTCCTGGTTCCGCTGGTCGCGCTCGCGAACCAGAAGTATCAGCGGTTCCGTGACCGCTACGGCCACCTGGTCCGGGTCACCCTCCAGACCGGGGTGAGCCGCCTCAACCTTCCCGAGACCCGGTCGGCAGGGGATCGGGACGTCAACGCTCCCGTGGTGGTCGGAACCTACGAGGGGATCGATCACGCTCTCCGGACGGGGCGATCCATGAAGGATATCGGGACCGTCGTCATCGACGAGGTGCAGATGCTTGAAGACCCGGAGCGCGGCCACCGTCTCGACGGGCTGATTGCCCGGCTCAAACACGTCGCTCCCGAGGCGCAGTTCCTCTACCTCTCGGCCACGATCGGGGCTCCCGGGCTGCTTGCAGATAAACTCCGGGCGAACCTTGTCCGCTACGCGGACCGGCCGGTTCCGCTCGAACGCCACCTCATCTTCATCGAGCGGTCGAAGAAGATCAACTTCATCAAGCAGATGGTCGCCGAGGAGTTCAAGGTACGGTCGTCAAAGGGCTATCGGGGCCAGACGATCGTCTTCACGAACTCCCGCGCCCGCTGCCACACCATCGCCGAGGCCCTCGGCAAGATCGCCGCTCCCTACCATGCGGGGTTGACCGCCCAGGAACGTCGCGACGTCGAGCGGCGGTTCGCGAACGGAGAACTTGGTGCCGTCGTGACCACGGCGGCGCTTGCTGCTGGCGTCGACTTCCCGGCATCCCAGGTGATCTTCGACGCCCTCGCGATGGGCATCCAGTGGCTCACCGTCCAGGAGTTCCACCAGATGATGGGGCGGGCGGGCCGGCCGGACTTCCACGACCTCGGCCGGGTGGTCATCATGGCGGAGCCCGGTGGGTCGTACTCCCGGACGTCCGGGAAGACCGAGGAGGAGGTTGCCATCGGACTCCTGCGGGGCGAGATGGAGGAGGTCGCGCCCGAGTACGATATGGAGCAGAGCACGGAGGAGTTCGTCGCGAACGCCGTGGTCTCGAGCGGCGACGAGCAGCAGATCATCCGGATGACCCACGCGATGGTCGGGACGCTGGAGCCCGCCCTCCCCACCCTCCTTGACTATGGGCTGGTCCGGCGGTCGTGCGGGCGCATCGAACTCACCGATATGGCCCGGGTGATGGCCAAGCACTTCATCGGCGCCGAGCGGTTGATGGAGATCAAGGACCTCGTCCGGCGCATGGACGACGCGGGTGAGATCGTCGCGGAACTCGAGTGCGCCGAGGAGACGACGCCGTAGGGTTTTTTCGGGACTGTCGGGGAGCCGCCTGGAAAAAGTGGCTCTCCCAAAAACCCGTGATCATTTGTGCTTTCAAGTTCCTTTGCCCCCGGCTTCACGTTTCGGGACATTACAAAGCTCATGTACGGATTTCCACCGGATATCGCCACGTAGGGGTGGGGCTGACGGAGAGGGGGGAGCTCCCCCCTCCCCTGTCTCTAGCCGGAAGGCCAACCTGTAACCCCCCATCGCCCGCGCTTCGCGCTCCTCCCGCCCCCCTGGGGGGCGGGCAGTGCGTGGCGATAGGCGATGCCCCTACGGGACATCGCTGGAGAAGACCGGAGGTGCGACGTTCCAGAGAACGACTATCCGTAGGCAGGAATTCGAGCACCGCCAGGTGCGCAGTCCAATGAAAAATCCGTACATGGGTTTTACAGCACTTCAAAATATGGACTAAGAGAGCAAGGGAACTTGAAGAACGCGAATGATCCGGGGTTTTAGATCCCCGGCCCCTCACATCGCCGGGTATGACCCAAACCCCCTCACCGGTACCGCTCCAGGTACTCCCGCACCTTCTCAGACTCCACCCATCCTTCGTCGAGCTGCCTGAGGATTGCCTTGATCTGCCTGACCTGCTCTCGGATCTTCTCCGATCGATCGTCGTCGATGAGGTCGGCCATCCCCTGGACGACCTGAAGGGGATTTCGGATGTGGTCGGTCAGGACCGCAAACTGCTCGATGTTCCTCTCGATCTGCCGGTATGCCTCCATTCTTTCCCGCTCGATCCTCTCCCGCTCTCTCATCTCGCGCCTGAGGCTCTCGTTTGCCCCCCGGAGTTCTTCTGTCCGTTGCGTCACCAGTTCCTCAAGGCGATAGCGATACTCCACCAGCTCCTTCTCGGCCCGTCGCCTCTCCGTCACGTCCCGGGCGATGATGAGGATGGCCGGAGTGCCCCCGAGGGTGATGCGGTGGATGCTCGCCTCGACGGGGATCCGGTTGCCCTCCCGGGGGATCAGGTCGGCGGAGTGCAGGCGCTGGTTGCCCTTCTTGAAGTCGCTCCGGATGAGGATGACCGATCCGGGAGCACGGGCGAAGAGCTCGTCCCGGGTATATCCGAGGCACCGGCAGGCGAGCGCGTTCGCATCCAATATCCGGTAGGGCGTCCCTTCCCTGCCGACGGCGCATAGCAGCAGGAAATCGTTCCCGCTCTCGAAGAGGAGGCGGTAGCGGTCCCTGCTCTCCTGGAGATCGCGCCGGGAGCGTTCCAGTTCTCCGAGCACCAGGTTGACCTCGTCGACAAACCGTGAGACCGGGTCGCTCCCGACTGTAAGGAGGTGATGCGGAGCACTCTTCACCGTCTTGATGCCCTCGATGCTCGCATCCAGACAGGCGATGCGGGTGGCTACCTCCCGCTCCTTGAGCCAGACGCCGAGCAACCCGAAGGCGATCCCGGCGAGGATGAGTCCGAGGATCGGGATATACGGGGAGGCCCATACCTCCTGGGGAATGCCGATCGGCACGAGGGCGAATGCAGAAGACAACTCCTGAGCGTTGGCAGACGGCGTATACAGGGCTGAAGAGGGAGGGGCCGGGAACCGGGATGCGTTGTTGCAGGGGACCATGCCGTTGTAATGTCTCACTCGCCGGGCGGATACCCGCCGGCGACCTGCACGGTGCACCTGGAGGTTGCCCGGTCACCCGGCAGGAACCTTTCGTGGCGATTCCGACGCGCTTTTCAGCTGCGCGCCATGTAACCCCATGATGGTGAACTAATTATATAAATCTTTCCTACCTGGCGAGAGATTTTTCTGTCATAATCATCGTTTTCATCCGGAGGTGCGACCGCTCCTCGGCATCAGAGCTGTATCCGGCCTCTCTCCAACAGCGGGGAAAGGCGGCGTGCAGGATGGAAGCCGCCTACTCCTGCCCTGAGCTGCCGGCGGCCGTGCGGGCGCTCCTCTGCATCATCACCGCGAAGATCACGGTTCCGAGGAGACTTATCACGCCGCCCACGTAGAAGACGGCGTCGATGCCGATGTAGTCCATGAAGACGCCTCCCATCAGCGGTGCGATGATCATGCCTATCCCGAAGACGGTGTTGTAGGCGCCCATTGCTGTCCCCATCCCGATAGTCCGGCCCGCATCGACCGTCAGGGCCATGATGGCCGGCTGCTGGATGGCCCCGCCGATGCCGACGAAGGAGGTGATCATGAGCAGGGGCAGAAACGACCCCGACAATGGGATCGCAGCGATCGACAGCGCTGTTATCGCCGAGCCCACGACGATCAGGACGACCTTGTCCCCGGCGTCGGTGATCCTCCCCACCGGCACCTGGAGGAGCGCCATCAGGAAGGTGTTAGCGGAGAGGACGACGCCCACCTCGAAGGGGGTGATCGCGATGAGCGGGCCGAGGACCGGGATGAAGACCATCATGCCTCCGCGCCCGAGGGCGCTGATGAAGGAGAAGACCATGACCCCCCGCATCACCGGCAGCCTGAAGACCTCCCGGAGCGGGACGGCGCCCCCTTCCGGAGCCGTGAACGTGCCACGTTTTGCCTCGGGAAGAGAGACGCCGACGAGGAGCGTGGCGAACGCCGAGAGGGCGGCCATGACGTAGAAGACCGAATCCAGCCCGAACGCATCGTTGAGGAACCCGCCGAGGAGCGGTCCCATCCCCATGCCGAGGAACATCGAGATGGAGAAGTTCCCCATATGGCTCCCCTCCTTCCCCTTCTCCGAGAGGTCGGCGACGTAGGCCATGGCTATCGGGACGACCATGGCCGAGGCGATCCCGTGGGCAAAGCGGACCGTCGTGAGCGAGTAGACGCTGTCGGCGGCGATGTATGCAAGCGAGAGGACGGCGTAAGCGAACATGCCGATGAGGATGATCCACTTCCTCCCCCGACGGTCCGATATCCTCCCGACGATGGGCATGAAGACCGACCGGGAGAGTGAGAAGGCCGAGAAGATGATGCCGAGCCAGATGCCGGTCGCGCCCAGGTTTTCTGCGTAGATCGGGAGCAGCGGGCTGACGATGCCGAGCCCGAGCATGGTGGCGAAGACGGAGATGAATAAGACGTTATAGATGCGTTTAGCGGTGTTCATGCAGGTACACTCGATAAAGATCAGGCCCGCGAACAGGGCCGGTGTGGGGTTGTTCTACGGTTGCGAGGAGAAAAGTTGGTGGTGCTGCGGCATATATATATCGGGCTGGGATCAGGCCCGCTGCGCAACGCAGCACCACCGGTCGTAGAGCGGATCGCGGCGGTTCTCGAAGACCTCGGTCGTTCTCCCATCCTGCGTGCACCACTCCTCCACCCTTGCCGCCTCTTCCTGTGTGCCGACGGTGATCAGCGTCTCATCGGTGAGGGCGAGGAGATCGCCGACGATCGCTTGCCAGAGGGCCGTGTTGTAGGAGTAGATCTCCCCGACCATGAAGGCCGCGCCGAGGGGCGCCGGAGCAACGTAGCGGGACGCTTCCCGCGCGTCGATACACATGGTGTCGGAGGGGACGAGGCGTCCTTTTGAGAGGCCGAGCGCGAGGAGGCCCGGGTCGTTGTCGTAGGCGAGCGCCCGCACCCCTCCCGCCCGGAGGGCTGCGGTGCCGACCCCCGACCCGCAGCAGCAGTCGAGGCAGGGTGTTCCCGCACGGTCGCCCCAGACCTCGTCGAGGAGGTCGCGGATCTTCCCCTGGCGATCGGGGCGCAGGTCTTCCAGGGCGGGGATGGTGATCTTCGAGAGTTCCGTGCTGTAATATTCGCGGACCGCCGAGAGCCATACCTCCCGGCTCTCCTGGTAGATGTCGCCGCCGACCGCCTCGAAGCACTCGATGGCGGCGAGCATCGGCTCCCGGAAGAGGAACGAGGCGGCGCGCCACCCCCTCTCGTCATGGAGGGCGAGAGCGATCGGTTCCTCCTCCTCGTCGACCAGCAGCCGGGCCTCGTCGGGTGCAGCCTGGAGCAGCAGGATCGTGCATGCGTCCACCGTCAGTTCCGCAAACGACGGTTCGACCAGTTGACACCTCTCGACCTCGAAGATATCTGCAACCTTCACGCCGCTCGCCTCTCGATCTTCATGCCGCCCGGCGCCCGGATGACCCCGTCCACGCGGGCGTCCTCGTGCAGGGTGAGACACTTGCAGGAGACGTTCCCGAGGATATGCGCCTCCTGCTCGATCGTCACGTCGCCGTCGCTCTGGACGTCGCCGTGGACAACCGTACCGCTCGCGACGCTCGCATCTTCGTGCGCATGGAGGCTCCCGAAGATTGTCGTCCCTCCACGGACGGCGATAGAGCCGGCACGGATGTTCCCGTGCAGGCGGCACCCCGCCCCGACGGTCATCTTCCCCGGGACGGAGAACGTCTGCATATTGAGGACGGCGCCGCTCGGGATCATCAGCGGCGTGGCATTGGGAGTCTCGTCTTCGCCGAAGAGTTTTTCGAGGATGGAACTCAGATCTTCCTCCTTCTCGATCCCGAGGACGGCCACCAGGTACATCATGATGTAGATGATGACCGGCATCGGGTTCCGTATGGAGATCCAGCCTTTCGCCTCGAACCCGCGCTCTATCTGGACGTTGTCGCCGATATCGAGGTCGCCCTTGACGACCAGTTTGCCCAGGATCTTCACCCCTTCGCCGAGGTAGGCGTCCTCCTCGACGACGACGTCCCCGGCGATCTCGCACCAGTTGTCTATTCTGGCGTCGCCGTTCGCAACGATGTTGCCGTTGATCTTGCTGAATTCACAGACCACGACGTCGTTACCGAGGAGGCCGTAATCGATCCGGCATCGCTCGCCGATGACGATGTCCTGCTCGGTCTTGAGCGTCCTCTCCTGGAGTTCGGTGTTGTCCGGGAGGGTGCAGCCCTTGATCCAGTCGTGGTCTCCTGTTGCTTCCATTTACCTGGTATAATCTTCATGCGCCATACTTATGACTCTTATTAATTAGATCCAGGATGATCGGCATGAGATCGCGGCCGCGGATACGATGCAGCCCCCCCTCCGCGCACGAAACCTCGTCGAACCGGTTCGTCCGGTCGACCCGGACACCGGGGCCCCCGATGACGACCGGAACCGGGTCGGCGCTGTGGTCTTTGACCGAACAGGGTGTGCTGTGGTCGGCGCAGACGACGATCAGGGTGTTCTCGAGATCGAGCAGCGGCGCGAGAGCCTTATCGATCACCTCGATGAAGTCACGCTTCTGGATCCCTTTCCCGTCGTGGCCGGCCTCGTCAGCGCCCTTGATGTTCATCAGCACGAAGTCCTTTCGGCCGAGTTCCCCTATCGCCGCTCTCACCTTGGCGTCGAGATCGGAGTCGACCGATCCGGTTGTCCCCGGCACCGGGATGTGTTCGAGCCCCACGACCTTCCCGATCCCGGAGATGAGGGTGGCTGCCGATATGACGCTTCCGGAGAGATCGTAGCGCTCCGAGAACTGCGGGAACGCGCCCATCTTCCCGACGCCCCGGATAAGGAGGAGATTTCCCGGCGGGAGTCCTTCCTCTACTCGCCGGACGTTCACCGGGTGGTTTTGGAGGATCTCGCCGGACTGGCGGATGAACTCGTTGCAGGCAGCGGCGGTCTTTGCATCCGCCGGGTCGGCGGTGCACGGCCGGATCGTGAGCGGCTGCACTCCTTCTTTCTTCGGGTCGTTCGAGGAGACCCCATCACCGAGCCCCTCCCCGACGAGGGCGAGAGCCGCCCGGTGGCCGGCGCCCGCCTCGAACCTGAATCCGACGCCGAGTTCCGAGAGGTCGACGCCGTCCCGGATGGCCTCTGCAAGCGGTTCTGTCCCGGATATCCGGCCGGCCCGGCGGTCGGTGACGAGGCCGTCCGCGTCCGCGGTGGCGAAGTTGCACCGGAACCCGATCATCCCGGCGGTCATGTGGATGCCGGTTCCTTCGGCCTCGAGCGGGCCGCGGCCGGTGTAGAACTCCCGCGGCGGGTAGCCGAGCAGGGCGAGGTGGGAGGTGTCGGACCCGGGCCGTATCCCGGGCGCGACAGTATCCATGATCCCCGATATGCCTTCAGCGACGATCCTGTCGAGAACCGGGGTCCGTGCAGCGGCGAGGGGGGTCAGTCCGTCCAGCGCTTCACAGGGGCGGTCGGAGATCCCGTCCAGTACCAGGAAGAGAACCTTGTCGGCAATCATCGAGAACAGATCTGATCCCGAACCTGATTATTCTTCCCGGTGAGCGGCGGTATCCCGGGTTGCCGGGCAGCCCTTCCCCTTCTGGACGAGTTCCAGACACCGCTCGATCCGGAGAAACGCCTCCATAGCAAGGGTTTCGCTCCTGTCGCGGCACTCCTCGGCGCACCCGAGCATGCTGAGTATGTTTGCCGTCTTGATCGTCTCGGCCGCAAGGCACCGGAGTTCTTCGGCGAGTTCCTCGCCGAGGACGGTTCTCATCTCGCACGCGGTGTTGTAGATCTGGTGCGAGCACCGTTCGAGGATCGCGTTCGAGGAGAGAACCCGGGCGTTGCCGCTCTCTCCCTCCCTGAGTTCGTCCCACTCCCGGCGGAATTGGACGATCATCCTCATGATGATCCCCCGTGTCACCATCTCCTGCTCGCCGAAGTCCCGGTGATTGAACGCGACCCCGCTTATCCGCCGGCCCCTCACCTGCTGCCCTTCTGCCGCCACCGCCGTCGCCTCCCTCTTGTATTCCGGTGGGGGTATGTCCCGTCATAGCGCATATAGCCTTCGTGCCGTTCCCCTCCGGTCTTCGATGGGGCGCAACAGGGACGCGAATTCTAAAAAAGCGAGCGGTAGGGCCTTATAGGGCCGCAACGTGCTCGAGTTTGGATTTGGTGATCTCGACCCGGCGGATCGGGTAGATCGTCTTGACGACCTTGAAGATGTCCCGGGCCATGTCGCCGGAGACGATCTCCTTGACCAGGGTCTCGAAGTCGCTCTCGGCTGCCTTGGCGGCGAGAGCCTGGGAGATCGCCTGCCGCACGGCGTGGACCTGGCTCTGCTCGGCCCTCGAGAGGGTGAGACAGACGACTGTCACCCGCAGGAGTTTCTTGTCCTTGCTGACGACCGGGTGGATGGTGTCGATGCGGGATGCCCGCCGCTTGACCATCGACCGGAGGTAGTCCCGGGTCACTTCGTGCCCGACGAACTCGGTGTACGCGGCGTCGCCGGCCACGTTGTTGATCTTGAATCTCATCTTGATGTGGGACTTCGAGTAGTCCTGCACGACTTCGCCGAGCGTCGCGGTCATGATGCGGCCGACCATGTTCTCGGGGTCGGCGGATATGGCGTCGCCGATCTCGGTCTTGCCGAAGGCATCGGGTACGTAGACACGGTACCACTTCTTGGCCTTCCAGCCTTCCAGCCTTCTTCCAACCTGTTTCTTCTTTGCCATGGTATCACTTCTCTCTGTTATTATCGATCTTTAGTCCGTTTGATCCTGATTCCACTCCGGAACTCCCTGAGCCGCTCTCCCGCCGTTTCGAGGCGGCGGTGCATACGTCCTCCGCTATCGCCAGGTTCATGAGGTAGTCGTCCACCGTGGCGGTGATCGACCGGAGCCTGGTCCCCGCGATCTCGGCCCGCACCCCGCCCTCGATCGCGGTTGTCCGGATCAAGGTGAGGTTGTCGGGTTCGAGTGCCGCGGCCACGCATTCGGGGTGGCCGTGCGGCGTCTCGATGATGCCCTCGATCCGGATCATGCGGGAACCGCCTCCAGGAGTGCCTGCCTGAACCGGTCGGCCTGGTCGGGGGCGATCCGGGCACCGGCACGACGGCGGTGTCCGCCGCCCTGTCCGCCGCACGCCTCCGCGACCGTTCGCATCACCGCGTCGAGATCGAGGTCGATCCCCGGCGGGCAGCGTGCCGAGACGGAGCAGTGGTCGCCGCTCGTGCCGATGACGAAGACGGGGCCGTTCTGGACAACGTCGTTTGCAAGCGCGTCCGCGACGTCGCTCGCGACTCCTCCGTCGTCCACGCTGAAGAGGGCGACGCGCTCGTCGAGACGTTGCGCCCCCCGGATGCCGGTGACGACCGCCTGACGGTAGCGGGCGGTTATCTCCCAGGCGTCCTGGACCGCGTGGCTCGAGCGGAGACAGAGCGATGCGCCGATATCCCCGTTCCCGGCCTTGCCGCAGGCGTCGACGACGGCCGCGAGATTCAGGGCCTCGTCGATCACCTCGCGGCCGAGGCTGTAGGTGGTGCCCCAAATAGCGGAGAGCGCGGAGACCGAGGCGTTCGGGGCGGCCGTGAGGACGACCCGGGTGAGGAGCGACTCGGTGTCCAGGTCGTCCTCGTCGGTGACTTCCGCGACGAGCGCCCTCGCCGTGTCGGGCTCGCCGGAGAACCCCGTGAGGTAGGGGTCGACGGCGAGCGTGAGCTGCTCGACGAGCCCTCTTCCCGGGAGGCGGAGGCCGCGGCGGGGGGTTATGAACCCGTTCGCGATGCCGTCGTTCACGATCTCCCGGTTCGGGCCGTCGAGCGGCTGGCCGTCCCCGATGATCCCGAGGAGCGCGAGCCCCGCGAGATCCCGGTTGTCGCCCATGCGCTGGGCGACTATGTAGGCCGCGCCGGCCGCCGAGAGGTCTCGGTCGCCGTCGATCCCCGCGAGGTGCGGGTTGACGTGATAGTCTCCCTCGAAGCGGGGCAGGTGGTGGTCCACCACCATGACGTCGCCGGGGAGGTCCGTGAGTGCTGATCCGAAGTCGCAGAGAAGCACGCTGCCGTCGCCGGGAAGGTCGGCCGTGGTGATGCCGGGGCGGATCCTCAGCCGGAACCGTCCGCCCTTGCGGAACATGGCGTGGCAGAGGATGGATGCGGCGGCTATGCCGTCGGCATCATGGTGCGCCAGCACCTCCACGAACTCCTGCTCAAGCAGGTGGTCGGCCAGGCTTGCAGCAGCGGCGTCAAGCGACATGGATCATCAGCGGGTGAGCAGGATCTCCGCGGTCTCCGGTTTGTAGGTCCAGCCTTTCGGCATCCGTCCGGACTTGACGTAGTACTTGACCAGCCTGCGCACCTTGGACTCGGCGATCTGCAGCTGCCGCACGTTGTGCACGTCTTTCTTGTTCTCCGCCAGGTGTTTCCTGATCCCGAGCGCCTTCTCCATCAGGTTCCGGAGATCCTCGGGGATCTCGGACTCAAGTCCCTTCTCGCGGAGGATCTCGTTTATGCGCTTGCCGGTAGCGAGCTTGACATCGGGTACGGCGTACCGATCCCGCAGCACAAGGCCGATCTGGCTGGTCGACATGCCGTCTTTACGAAGATCGATGATGATCTTCTCGATCTCTGTTGTGTCCGTGTTGGACCACTCGGGTGCCTCCTTCCGGTAGGGTCGGACGGAACTGCTGGTTCCGCGACGCCGAGCGTACATTCTTGCCATTCATGCACCTCCGATAGATATACTATGTTAAGTCCAGAAAAGAGTCCTTTTACTGACTAATCTCTGTAATCCCGAGCCCTTGCGGGCAGTGCTTCCGGGAGCACGTCGGACTTACCACAGCCAGCACGTGATCGTGCTGCATCATATTCTCCGGGAGGAATCTTAAGGGTATCGGACAGGCGCGTGTCTCGAGGGGGGCCGCGCTTCCTTCCGGCGGCGGGCCGGTGAGCCGAATGTTTATGTTCTCCCGGGGCAACATGTACTGGTACCAGTGCGATAGTAGTCTAGCGGTAGGACAGGGGCTTCCCAAGCCTCTAGCCCGGGTTCGATTCCCGGCTATCGCATGGTGTTGACTCTCGTTTTTGTGTGTTATCGATCCGATATTCCTGCGCTGTTACTCCTCTTCCACAGCGATCTCGAACCGGCAGTGATCAAACCCCATTGAGTAGCACCGGGTCTCGACCACCTCTGCTGGCCGGTTGTAGTGGCGGGAAAAGAGCGCCCGGAGGATGCCCGAGTCGAACGCACACGCGGGTTTCCCCGTCACCGGCAGGTCGACGCATTCGAAGCAGTCGTAGACGAGGAGGACGAGCGGCTCCGTCTCCGCGGCCTCGACCCTTCCCAGGTGGTGCTCCTCCCAGAACCGGGCGATATTCGCGCAGAACGCTCCCGTATCGGGGTCGGCAACCGCCGGGTAGAGCTCCTCGCCCAGCCATTCCCCTGCCCGGGTGAGGAGCGGGTCGAGGAGAACTCCCTCCTCCATGAGCGCCACCCGGATCGTCCGGAACGCGAGCCGGTAGAATGCAAAGGGATCGCCCGACCCCGCCTGATACGCCCCTGCGTAGGCGGCGAGCGCATCGGCCAACCGGTCGTCCGGCGAGACGCTCGCGACGAGGTTGCCGGTGATGAAGAATATCTTCTTCCGGGAGTCCTCCGGGTCTGCCCGGGACCCGATAACCCCCGCCGCCGCCATCTCCTGAAGGTGCACCGAGACCGTTGACTTCGCCCGGTCCGCGAGAGAGACGATCTCCTCGAACGTACACTCGCGCTCCCGGAGGGCCGCGAGGATCGTGCGGCGCACCGGGTTCTCGACCGCGCGCGCACCCGCAGGAGTCGAGTAGAGGTCTATCGTCAGGTTTGCCTTTGGCCGCCCGGGTCTCCCTCTGCCGACCATCCCCCGTTCCATAGAGTAAAATCGAAAGGGAGATATATCAATTGTTCGGATATATTGGAATGTTCGTATTCTATCGAACAAGCGTGATGACATGATGGCTACGGAACTTGCCCCCGGCGTTCACTGGGTCGGGGCTATCGACTGGAATCTCAGGGAGTACCACGGCTATACCCTCCCGGGAACGACCTACAACGCCTACCTCGTCCGGGGTGAGAAGACGGCGTTGATCGACGGCGCCTACCACGGGTTCGAGAGAGAGGTCCTCGGCCGTATCGGGTCCGTCTGCGACCCCGGCACGATCGACTACATCGTCGTGAACCACATCGAGATGGACCACTCGGGCACCCTGCCTGCGCTCGTGAAGAAGATGCCCGATGTCCCCATCTACTGCACGGAACGCGCGAAGACCGGCCTTGCCCGCCACTACGACACCAGCGGCTGGAAGATCAACGTCGTAAAGACCGGCGACACCCTCGACCTCGGCGGGAAGACGCTCGTCTTCCTTGAGGCGCCGATGCTCCACTGGCCCGACTCGATGTTCACCTACCTCGCCGAGGACGCCATTCTCTTCTCGAACGATGCCTTCGGGCAGCATCTCGCAAGTGCCGCCCGGTTCGACGATCAACTCGGGAAGGATGCAGCGCTTGCCCACGCGCAGAAGTTCTTTGCGAACCTGATCATCCCTCTCGCGCCGAAGGTCCTGAAGAAACTCGACGAGGTCGGGAGGCTCGGGATCGATATCAGGATGATCGCGCCGAGCCACGGCATCATCTGGCGGTCCTACGCCGGGGATATCCTCAAGGCCTACACCGACTGGAGCCGGGGCGTTGCAAAGGACAAGGTCACGATCGTCTACGACACCATGCATGGCTCGACCACGATGATGGCCTCTGCGATCGCCGAGGGTGTCATGGCCGAAGGCGCTGACGTCCGGGTCTGCCTGCTGCGGGACGGGCGCTACGAAGGAACGCACAGGAGCGACGTCGTCACGGAGGTGCTCGACTCGAAGGCGGTCATCGTCGGGTCGCCGACGCTTCAGGACGAGGTCCTCCCCACGGTGGCCGGGTTCCTCAGTTACCTTCGGGGGCTTCGGCCCGGCCGCCTTACCGCAAAGAAGATCGGGTGCGCGTTCGGCTCCCACGGTGGCATGGGCGGCGCGGTCGCGCAGGCGGAGGAGGCCCTGAAGGCGGCCGGGATCGAGGTGATCGACGGTGGTTTCCACGTGAACTACCGGCCGGACGCCGACGAGATTGCCCGGGCATATGAACTCGGGCGGAAGGTGGCACGGGAGATCCGCGCCCGCTGATCCCGCCTCTTTGCACGCACCCTCCAGATCCCATATACACCCGGCGTGCACGAACCGCCGGGTGCCCCAATACGCCAGACAGATCGTCCCACATCCCCGGGAAGTTGCCCGGGGCGCATACTCTTTTTCGCCACCCTGTGCCGGTGCAGCAGGTACGCTCTCGCTCTCACGCGGGGGAAGGTGTAACCGTGATGAACGGCATCTACCTGCCGTGATACCGAACGGAACGAGCGGTAAGTCGGGGGTGGAATGGGCATGAGGCGCCGCCTCTGGATCGCGCTCTCGCTTCTGGTCAGCGGCGCGGTTCTCGCGGGGCTGCTCGCGGTGACCTTCACCCCCGAGACACGGGCCTATCTTGGCGAGATCAGTCTCACCCCCCTCCTCCTCGCCTTCGCGTTCCGGGGAGGAGCGATCTTCTTTCGGGTGGTCCGGATCGGCGTCATCTGCCGCGGCCTCGGCTACACCGTGCCGTTATCGAGCCTCGCGATCACCCAGAGCCTCTCGCTCTTTGCCGGCTCGCTCACTCCCGGTCAGGTGGGCGGCGAACCCGTCCGGATCCACCGTCTCTCGCGTGCCGGGCTCGCCGTCGGGGATGCCGTCACCGTCGTCGTCGCGGAGCGGGTGCTCGACCTCGCGGCCTTTGCCGCCCTCACCTTCGCAGCCCTGTTTGCCGTCCGGCACCTCTGGGGTTACCTCGCTGCGACCGTCCTCTACCCGGTGGCGGCCTTTCTCATCCTCGTCCTTGTTCTTCTGCTCGCGCTCGTCGTCCTGGTTCGCCGCCCGTCCCTCGCGAGCCGGGTTATCGGCGGTGCTGCCGTCCGAGTGCTCGATCGGTGCGGCCGGAGCCGCCGCTGGCTTCGGTTCTGTCCGGGATCAGTTGGTGCGGAGAGGCTCATGGAGCAGATCTCCCGCGAGACTGAGGTCTTTGCCGCGAGTTCTTCCCGGCTTGCGAGAGCCGATCCCCGGGCGCTCGGCGGCGTGATTCTGGCGAGCATCCTCGAATGGGTCTTCTTCTTCTCCACGGCGTCGGCGCTGCTCGTTGCTCTCGCTCTCCCGCCGTCTTTTCCCGAGTCGTTCCTCTTCCAGGGCATCCTCCAGATGATCGCGGCCGTCCCGTTCATCCCCGGCGCGGCCGGGATCGCGGAGCTCGGCGCCGCCACGCTGTACAGCCGGATCGTGCCCCTCTATCTCCTCGGCATCTTCGTCGTTCTCTGGCGATTGATCCTCTACTTCCTCAATATCCCTCTCGGCCTCCTCGCGGTGGCTCTTGCGGCGAGGATGGAGGGAGATCCTCGGGGCACCGAAAACCTATAACCCTTGTGAGGCCCAAATCTATCCTTTAACGCGGAGATGACGAAAAATACCCTGTTCGTGAAACGATCGGAGGACGTTTCGATCTCCAGCCGGGGAGGGTCATGACCACCGATACCGAAATGTATGCTCTCTCGATCATCACCGAGAACCGGGCCGGCGTGCTACGCGACGTGGCCACGGTGATGGCGGATTACCGGGCAAACATCCAGATGATCCAGCAGTCGATCATCGCCACCGGCCCGAACGCCGGGAGGGCCTACCTCTACTTCGAGTTTGAGGAGTGCGGGAACCACGGCAGACTCATCGCCGATCTGGCACAGGTGCCGTCCGTCGTCGACGTCACCATCTACCCGCCGTTCTCCCGGATATTCGGGTCACGGGTGATCATCATCGGCGGCGGCGCGCAGGTGGCGCAGGTGGCGATGGGCGCCGTGAACGAGGCCGACCGGCACAACATCCGCGGCGAGCGGATATCGGTGGACACGATCCCGCTCGTCGGGGAGCAGAACCTCTCACTCGCCGTCGACGCGGTGGCGCGGCTTCCCCGGGCGTCGATCCTGGTGCTCGCCGGGTCGCTGATGGGCGGCGAGGTCTCGCGGGCGGTGGAACGAGTCCGGGCGGCGGGCATCCCGGTGATTGCGCTCAAGATGGCCGGGAGCGTTCCTGCGCACGCCGACCTGATCGTGACCGACCCGATCCAGGCCGGGGTCTTCGCCGTGATGCACGTCAGCGGCAAGGCCGTCTTCGATATCAACCGCGTGCGGGGGCGCGAGTTCTGATGGATCCGATCGATATGGCCGTCCGGGTGCTCTCGCGCGACGGGCTCGTCGTATATCCCACCGAGACGGTCTACGGCCTCGGGGCGGACGCGCTCTCGGAGGATGCGGTGATGCGGGTCTACGAGGCCAAGAACCGGCCGGTGAGTAAACCGATCTCGGTCGCGGTCTCGGATATGGAGATGCTCACCGCCGTTGCGGTGGTGGACGATGCCGCCCGGGCGTTCATCGAGCGGTTCCTGCCCGGCCCGGTGACGGTGCTCCTCCCGGCGAAGTCCTGTCTGCCGGAGGTGCTGACGGGCGGAACCGGTCTGATCGGCATACGGTGGCCCGACCACGAGATCGCTCTTGCCATCATCTCGCGGCTCGATACGCCGATCACGTCCACCAGTGCGAACATCTCTGATGACATAGCGCCGACCCGTCCCGAGGAGGTCTCTGTTCCCCACGACTACCTGGTCGACGGCGGGGAGCTCCCCGGGACGCCGAGCACGGTGGTGGATCTCACCGCCAGGCGCATCCTGCGCAAGGGCGCGGAATGGGAGGCGGTTGAAGCGTTCCTGGAGACCCTGTAACCATGAACGCCATACGACTCCGTGACTTCATCGAGGACCGTGAGGGCTGCCTCTATGCGGTCTCGAACTACGACAACGCCGGGCGCATCGGGTGCATCCTCCGCTACGTCCCCGACGCGGACGGGGGACGGACGAATCGCGCCGGCCGGCGATACCGTAAATACGATTTTGTTGAGTCTTTCGACTGGATCCGGGAGCACAGGCCGGAGTACCTGGACAACGTCCACCGGGTGCCCTGCTCCGACGTGGCCCAGGTCTACAAGCCCGAGGAAGAGATCGCCGGTGTGGCGGCCCGGAATGCCCGGGTGGCGCGGCTCCTCGCTCACCTCTCCCTCCCGGCGGGCTCGTTCGGGTGCACGGGTTCGCTCCTCTGTGGCCTCGATAACGAGGCATCGGATATCGATCTCGTGGTCTACGGCGAGACCTGGTTCCTCGCGCAGCGCCGGCTCCGGCATCTGGTGGAGAGGGGGGTGATCCCTCCGATGAGCACCGCGATGTGGCGGAAGGTCTACGATAAACGGGTGCCGGAGATATCCTTCGATGCCTTCGTCCTGCACGAACAGCGGAAGTGGAACCGGGGCGAGTTCGAGGGGACCTACTTCGATCTCCTCTACACCCGCGCCTACGATAACCTGGACGCGGTCCCGGCCGGGAAAGGGAGGGTTCTCGGCCGGACGACGATCGAGGCGACGGTCACCGATGCGTCGCTCTCCTTCGACAGCCCGGCGGTCTACGCGGTGGACCACGACGATATATCGCGGGTCCTCTCCTTCACCCACACCTACTCGGGCCAGGCGCTCGCGGGGGAGGTCGTCGAAGCGAAGGGCGTCGTGGAGAAGCACGGCGACGAGCGGTGGCTGATCGTCGGGACGACCCGCGAGGCGAGGGGCGAGTACATCGTCTCTAAGACGCTGCTTGAGACCGTCTAGAAGAGGTCGGAGAGCCGCCGCGGCCCGGCGGTGCACCGCTCATGGTGCGGGCACCCCTCGCAGGGCGCCCTGAGGGGCCGGGGCGGGAGCTCGCCCGCGACCACCCGTTTTGCCGCCCGGATTGCCTTGATCATCTCCCTCCTGTCCCGGGGCTGGGGTTCGACGTAGCGGCAGGCGCCGCTTGCGACGTACTCGACGTAGCCGCCGGCGACGGGGCGCCCCAGGGTCTCGGTGAGGCAGGCGACGTAGCAGGCGATCCGGAGCCGGTCGGTGCCGTAGGCCCCGGCCTTTGGGGCGGTGCTCGACCGGGCGATGGCGAACGTGCCGTCCTCGAAGATCTTATCGACCCTCCCCCGGATGCCGAGGGTGTCGGACTCGACGGCGAGGTCGGTCTGGACGGGTCGCTGCCAGGCGGTCTCGCGGCAGGCGGTGATGCACTCCTCGAAGAGTTCTTCTACGTCCTCCGGTGCTTCGGGGAGGACGCAGAGGATCTCCTGCCAGATCTGATCGGCCTCCAGGAGCTCCCCGAGGTGCATGGAGACCTGTTTGCAGACGGTGTAGCGCGGCAACTCCGGGTGCTCCTCCGAGCGCTCGTAGTAGTAGCGCCGGGGACAGGTGTGGCAGGCGACGACGCCGGATACCGGGATGTAGTCGGTCATGCAAAGGACTCCGTTTGAGAGAAACTACGTCCTCCCGCTATTTAGCGGGGTATGCTCCGCACCGGCGGCGAGCCGGCCAAGACCAACTCTTATGCCGGAGCGGGTCACAGAAGATGGGTATGGCAAACCGCGAGATATCGGTCAACATCCCCGGCAATCTCGACCCGGTCTACTCCAACCGCATCCAGATCGCCTACAAGGAGGACGAGTTCACGTTCCTCTTCCTGCACGAGATTCCCGGCATGAACCAGGCGCGGGGGAAGGCAATCGTCTCGATCAGCCCCCGGCACGCGAAGAACCTGGTGGAGGTGCTGGCAAAGAGCGTCGCCGACTACGAGCAGAAGTTCGGCAAACTCACCTCCCCGGGGGCCGCTACAGAGCAGGAGAGCAACGTCACCATCCGGGGGTACTCCTGAACGGGGCCGGGTCGGCGGGTTCCCGGCAGGTGATACCTTTTTAATTCCGAAGGTGCAACATTGTAAGGCAGTTGCCGCTGTGGCTTAGCGGTATAGCGGCTGATTCGTAATCAGCAGGTCGGGGGTTCAAGTCCCCCCAGCGGCTTACTTCTTTTGTGCCAACCTTCCTTCCAAAATTATTTGCTTTCCAACTGTGTATGCAATCAACCCAAGTAGTACTTTTTACAGGTCCTGTTTGGTCTATCTGGCTCCCAATGATATGGGAGCTACTACGGTGGGGCCGTGCGTCTGGCCTGTATTGATGGTGCGCAGGTGCTTGATGCCATCAGGTGAGCCGTACTCAGTGTAGTCGTTTCGTGGGTGAGCAAGTAGAAATTTGCACCAAGAGTCGTTAATCACAAGCCCATGGCTGATCTATGTCACCTCTACAAAGTAGTTAGTTCAGGGAGATTTTGCCCCCGCTATCCGGTTTTTGGAAGTTCTCCTGCAGGTGACCCAAAGCAAAATGGTTATCACGCCCTCCTGACAATTACGCATCATATAGATTCTCATGAATTTGTATTTGGGATACTGAAGTGAGAATTTATGGGGCTCTTGAATTAATGGAGAGATATTTAAGACACTCTTTAATAGACAAAGATAGATTTGGCTCACATGGTTCATAGGGCTGTTATATAAAAACTCTTGGTGAAAAAATGGAAAATAATGATCGGATTGGGTGGAAACGGTCTTTAAAGGACGTGTCGCGAAAGTACTATTATGTCATTGCGGTAATGCTGATAGTTATTGGTTTGATGATTTCTTTTTTCTCATCGAGAGTGCCAGATCCCACACTATCAAGGTTCATGGATGAGGTAGGGATATTTTTTTCCGCTGTTATTGCTGTCTCTTTAATCTATAACATTATTACCAAAGGAGTTGAGCGACAACTTTTTTTAAATGACTTAAAAGAAGTACTCGATAAGAAATTGTCTGACTATTCTCTGAAAAGTAATCTACCGATTATCTACGAAGGTGGAAGGTTAGAGTTAGGGCAGAAAGTGGAACATCTCAAGCGAGCTGAGAGTGAGTATCTCGAAGTTGGAATCTCTCTGTCGACCTTAGCAAGTTATTTTCATAGCAGATCTCCCATGGAATTTAAAGAGCATTTCATTGAACAATTAAAGAGGGGCGTAAATTTCAAATTTATCATACTTGACCCCGACTCAAATGTCGCAGTAATATATGAAAATGACCGAAATGAATCTGATCGGAGAGATAAAATAAAACATACCATTGAGGTGTTCAAAAAATTAAAAGAGGAGTTCGCTGAGGCAGAATACGAGGGGGATTTTAGCGTTTACACGTACTCTCATCTACCCTGTTATTCAGTTCAATTTGCTGATCCTTCAACAGATAATGGGCGAGCTTTAATCTCTCACTATCTGCATGGAGTTCACAATGCGCAAGCACCTGTGATTGAAATTTCGAAAAGCGCGAATCGAAGAATGTTTGAAACATATTATCAGTCAGTTCAATACCTGTTTGAAACCTGTAGACAGGTTATATGACATTTTTTTTGAAGGTCTGAAGAAATTTAGTTTAGAGCAACTTTCCACCAACAACTCAAGATTTACTAGTAAGTTAGTTATATAGACAAAACTTTAGATTTATCGCTAGGGAATATAGTGAGAGGTCATCCCATAACCCTCCAGATCATAATGGCACATGCTAGGTGGATCAGCCCGAGGAATGAGTGTTCATAGCGTTCATATCGAGGAACAATCTTCTTGAATGCCTCGATCCAGCTGAAGAACCGTTCAATAGCCCCTCTTTCTTTATACAGTGTCGGATCGAACC
>JAEWLJ010000008.1 GCA_023393455.1 Methanobacteriota archaeon
GTCCGGGAGGGGGTGTCCCCCTCCCGGTAACAGCGTTTTGGGATGACCTCGAAGCGAGAGGGCCTCCCCTCACTTCACCGACTCTTTCACCTTGTCGACGACGTCCTGAAAGAAGCCCTTGCCCTTCTTGCCGCCCTTCGCGGAGGGCTTGTGCCCCCCGATCTCGAGCAGGCGCTCGTAGAGTTCGCGCTCCTCGTCCGAAAGACGCGTGGGCACGACGATCCGCACCCGCACCAGCATATCCCCGGGCTTCGTCTGCCACCGCACCCCTTCGCCCGGGATCTTCAGCCCGGTGTTGTACTGCACCCCGGCCGGGATATTGAGGGCGACCGTGCGCCCGTCGATCGTCTTCACCTCGACCTCGGAGCCAAGCACCGCCTGGGCCGGGGTGACATCGACCGTCGTCTCCAGGTCGTCGCCCCGCCGGATGAAGGTCCGGTGCGGCGCGACGCTGATCTCGATGTAGAGGTCCCCCGGCGGCGCCCCGTAATCCCCGGCGTCGCCGTAGCCCTCCATCCGAAGGCGCATCCCCGTATCCACGCCCGGCGGGATCCGGACGCTCACCTTCTGGCGGCCGCGCCGGTGCCCGGTCCCGCCGCAGGCCTTGCACCGGGTCTCGGGGACCCTCCCCCGCCCGCCGCAGGCGGTGCAGGGCGCCATCCGGACGAAGTTCCCGAAGATCGACTGGCTCATCTGCCGCATCTGACCGCTGCCGCCGCAGGTCGGGCAGGTGGTGGTCTTCTTCGTCTCGCTCCCCGACCCGTCGCACTCAGGACAGGGCTCGATATGGTCGACGGCGACCTCCTTCTCCGTCCCGAGCGCCGCCTCCTCAAGCGTGATGCGCATCTTCATCAGGAGGTCGGCACCGGGGCGCGGGCCGGCACGCTGCCTGCCCCCGCCACCGCCGAAGAAGGTCTCGAAGATGTCCCCGAACCCGGAGAAGTCGGCGCTGAACCCGCCGCCGTATCCGCCGCCGGAGTACGAGCCCTTCGACGCGTTGCTGTATGCCTCGTGGCCCATGTTGTCATACTGGGCGCGTTTCTGCGCATCCGAGAGGACACTGTAGGCCTCGTTGATCTTCTTGAACCGCTCCTCGGCCCCCGGTTCTTTGCAGACGTCGGGGTGGTACTTTCGTGCCAGGCTCCGGTAGGCTTTCTTGATCTCCGCATCACTGGCGCCCTGCGAGACACCGAGGATATCATAGTAGCTGTCCGGACCCATCGACCTCACTCTTTGACTTCGTAGTCGGCATCGACGACGTTATCGTCTTTCTTTGCGGCCCCTTCCGCCTTCTCCTGCTGGGCGGCCGCCTGTGCCTGCTGGTACATCTTCGTCGTCAGTGCATATACCGCTTCGGTCAGGGCATCCATCTTCTGCTTGATCGCCTCGAGGTCGTCGCCCTCGAGCGCCTTCTTGAGGTCGGCGATCGCGCTCTCGATCTTCTCCTTCTCCGCGGCCTCGATCGAGTCGCCTGCATCCTTCATCGCCCGCTCGGCGGTGAAGATCGCGGTGTCGGCGGTGTTTCTGATCTCGATCTCCTCGCGCTTCTTCTGGTCCTCTTCCTCGAACTTCTTCGCGTCGTCCATCATCCGCTGGATCTCGGCCTCAGACGGGCGGGAGTCCTGCGGCTTGATGGTGATCGACTGCTCGTTCCCCGTGCCGAGATCCTTTGCCGAGACATGGACGATACCGTTTGCGTCGATATCGAACGTGACCTCGATCTGCGGGATGCCGCGCGGCGCCGGCGGGATACCGGTGAGCTGGAAGCGGCCGAGCGTGAAGTTGTCCTTCGCGAGCGCCCGCTCGCCCTGCATCACGTGGATCTCCACCGAGGTCTGACCGTCGGCGGCGGTCGAGAAGATCTGGCTCTTCCTCGTCGGGATGGTGGTGTTGCGCTCGATCAGCTTCGTCGCGACGCCGCCGAGCGTCTCGATGCCGAGCGAGAGCGGGGTCACGTCGAGGAGCAGGACGTCCTTCGTCTCGCCGGTCAGGACGCCGGCCTGGATGGCGGCACCGAGGGCGACGCACTCGTCGGGGTTGATCCCTTTGTCGGGCTCCTTCTTGAGAACCTTCTTTATGGTCTCCTGCACGAGCGGGACACGGGTCGACCCGCCGACGAAGAGGACGTGGCTGATATCGTCGGCGCTCAGTTTGGCATCAGATAACGCCTGTTTCACCGGCCCGAGGGTCGAGTCGACGAGATCGGCGATCAGGCTCTCGAACTTCGCGCGGGAGAGATCGGTGTCGAGGAACTTCGGCCCGCTCTCCGTCGTGGTGATGTAGGGGAGGTTGATGCTGGTCTTCTGGACGGTGGAGAGCTCGATCTTCGCGTTCTCGGCCGCGTCCCGGAGCCGCTGCATCGCGACCGGGTCCTTCCTGAGGTCGGCGCCCTCCTTCTTCTTGAACTCATCGGCCAGGTAGTCGATGACCCTCTTGTCGAAGTCGTCGCCGCCGAGGCGGTTGTTGCCTGCGGTCGACTTGACCTCGAAGACGCCGTCGCCGAGCTGGAGGATCGAGACGTCGAACGTCCCGCCGCCGAGATCGTAGACGAGCACCGTGGAATCGCCTTCCTTGTCGATACCGTAGGCAAGGGCGCTCGCGGTCGGTTCGTTGATGATCCGGAGCACTTCGAGGCCGGCGATCGTCCCGGCATCCTTCGTCGCCTGCCGTTGCGCGTCGTTGAAGTAGGCGGGCACCGTGATGACGGCCTTCGTGATCTTCTCGCCGAGATACTCCTCTGCGTCCAGTTTCATCTTCTGGAGGATCATCGCAGAGATCTCCTGCGGGGTGTGCGTCTTGTCCCCGATGTTGACCTTCTCGTTCGTGCCCATCTTCCGTTTGATCGACTGGATGGTGCGGCCCGGGTTCGTGATCGCCTGCCGTTTTGCAACAGTGCCGACCAGCCGCTCACCCTCCTTGGTGAACGCTACGACGGACGGGGTGGTCCTGCCGCCTTCGGCGTTGGCGATGACCGTCGCCCGCCCGCCTTCCATGATTGCCATACACGAGTTGGTCGTTCCAAGATCGATGCCAAGAACTTTTTCCGATACCATTCTGTTATTCCTCCTTTCCTTTAGATACGACGACTTTTGCGCATCTGATGATCTTATCCTGCATACAGTATCCACGGACGGCCTCATCGATCACGGTGCCCTCCTCCGCGTCCGAGGGAACGTAGGCGATCGCCTCGTGCCGCTCGGGGTCGAACGGAAGGTTCCGGCATTCGATGGGGGTGACGCCGTGGCGCTCAAGGATGGTCGTGAAGAGTTTCCTGATCTGACCCATCCCTTCCGTGAGGCCTGCACCCTCGGCCTTCTCGGCCCGCTCGAAGTTGTCCATGATCTCGAGCAACTCCACCGCGAAGTTCTCGATGGCGTAGGTTGTGCGGGCATCGATATCCCGGGCCATCCTCTTGCGGTAGTTGTCGAAATCCGCTGCAAGGCGCAGGTAACGGCCGTTGAGGTCGTCATACGCCTTCTGCAACTCTTCAAGCGCCGGGGATGTTGCATCCGCCTCGCCTGCGAGATTCTGATGCTTCTCGTTTGGTCCGGATGTATCCTCCTTCATACGCTTAACCTGCTTGAAAACGATGTAATGGGTTTGTTCAATTATTTATTGTAATGTGGTTCTATATAAATATAACTGATGGTGCAGGTATCCGCCCCCGGCAAGATGCCGGATCTTCGATTGGACTCTCATCAACCGATATTCTCCCTTCGGCATCCGGATTCACGCAAGATGCGGCGTTCTCCGTGCGAGAGAAAACGCGGCGGGTTTCTGCGGACAGCGCCAGATATATCTCTCCACTCCCCATATGTGTACCCATGAAGTGGGCACTGTTGTCTGTCTGGGACAAGGCAGGCATCGTCGATCTCGCGAAGGTGCTGGTTGAACACGATTACCGGCTCCTCTCTTCCGGCGGCACCGGGGCCGCGCTCGCAGAGGCCGGGATCCCGTATACCGACGTCTCGACCTACACCGGCTCTCCGGAGATGATGCACGGGCGGGTCAAGACCCTCCACCCGAAGATCCACGGGGGCATCCTCGGCCGCCGGGGCATCGACGACGCCGTGATGCAGGAGCACGGGATCGAGCCGATCGATCTCGTTGTCGTTAACCTCTACCCCTTCGAGGCGATGAGGGACGCGGGGCTCGGCATCGACGAGATCATCGAGTACATCGATATCGGCGGTCCGGCGATGGTGCGGGCGGCGGCGAAGAACCATAAGTACGTCGCGATCGTCATGGACCCCGGCGACTACGGGAAGGCCGCGGACGCCGTCCGGCGGGGCGGGTTCACGGCCGAGGAGCGCCTCGCCCTTGCCGCGAAGGCGTTCTCCCGGACGGCGGCCTACGACGGCGCGATCGCGAACTACCTCACCGGGATCGACCGGCCGTTCCCCGACGTCCTCACCCTCCAGTACCGGGGCGGGAGGACGCTCCGGTATGGGGAGAACCCCCACCAGGCGGCCGCGGTCTACGGCGATATCGGCATCGCAGGCGAGCAGCCGCTCCAGGGCAAACAGATGTCCTACAACAACTACCTCGACGTCGACGCCGCGGTCGGCCTGCTGCGGGAGTTCGATGAGTGCGCCGTCGTCATCGTCAAGCACAACAACCCCTGCGGCGTGGCGACCGGGGAGACCCTTCTCGCGACCTACATCGCCGCAAGGGATGTCGACCCGGTCTCGGCCTACGGCTCGATCGTCGCGATGAACCGCGAGGTGGGAGCCGACGTCGCCCGGGAACTGACCGGGACGTTCGTCGAGGTCGTCGTCGCCCCGTCGTTCACGCCCGAGGCGCTCGAGATCATGAAGGCGAAGCAGAACATGCGGGTCCTCCGGCTCCCCGAGCCGGTGGCAGAGGACGAGGTCCGGAGCATCGACGGCGGAGTGCTGGTCCAGCGCACAGAGCCTTACCAGGAGAACTGGCAGGTCGTGAGCGAGCGGGAGCCCACCGCCCACGAGATGGAGGCGATGCAGCTCGCCCTGAAAGTCTGCCGGCACACGAAGAGCAACGCCATCATCTTTGCGAACGAAAAAGCGGTCATCGGGATCGGCGCCGGGCAGATGAACCGGGTCGAGTCGGCGGAGATCGCGGTCCGGAAGTCCCGGTCCCCCCTCGCCGGGTCGGCGGTCGCATCCGACGCCTTCCTCCCCTTCCCCGACACCCTGGAGGTCGCGGCGGCGGCGGGCGCGACGGCGCTCGTCCAGCCGGGCGGCTCGATCCGGGATGCTGAGGTCATCGAGGCGGCGAACCGGCTCAATGTCGCGATGGTCTTTACGGGTGTGCGGCACTTCCGGCACTGAATCCTTTTTTTGCCATGAAGATCGAACTTCTCCGGGACGATAAGAAGCGGTTCCTTGACCTGCTGCTCGAAGGCGACGAGCAGGAGTCGATGATCGACGCCTACCTCGACCGCGGGGATATGTTTGTCCTCTATGACGGCGGCCCGAAGAGTGTCTGCGTGGTGACATACGAAGGCGACGGCGTCTACGAACTGAAGAACATCGCCACCTATGAGGAGTTCCGGTCCCGGGGCTACGGCAGGCGGCTGATCGAAGAGATCCTCGAACACTACCGGGGCCGGGGCCGCACGATGCTCGTCGGCACGGGCGCCTCACCCCGCATCCTCCGGTTCTACGAGCGGTGCGGGTTTACCGTCTCCCACCGGGTCGAGAACTTTTTTGTCGATAGCTACGACCACCCGATGTACGACTGCGGCGAGCAGCTCGTTGATATGGTCTACCAGAGACAGGATCTCTGAGGGTTCCGGGTAACGGCATCGCCGCCCCCAAACAACTATATCCCCCGTTTTCTCTTCACGGCCTATCATGGACTACGGCAGACTCCTCTCACGGTCGCTTCGTTACGCAAAAGACGCTCTCATCGGCGAATGGGGGCGGTGGGTCATCCTTATACTCCTCTCGCTCGTCCAGACGTTCACCCTCAATCTGCTCCCGTTCTACAACGGCTACATCGTCCGGGTGCTCTCCGGCCGGGCGCCGGCCCCCGACGTAGACGACTGGGCGAGGCTCTTCATCGACGGGTGGAAGCTGAACATCATCAATCTTATTTACCTCATCCCGGTCGTCGTGGTCCTGGTAGTCTTCGGCGGGATCGCGGCCGTCTCGGCCATAGCGGCGAGAGGGCTCGGCAACCCGGACGTATGGGCCTCGGCCGTCGCCGCCGCCGCCACCGGGATCGCGGTCGCCGCCCTCGTCTGGCTCGTCATATCGTTCGTCTCCCTCATCGCCGTCGTGCGGTTCGCCCACACGGGGAGCATTCTTTCGGCGTTCAACATCACCGCGATCCTCTCGCAGATCAGCCGGATCGGGTGGGGAGCCTGGATCGCCGCGGTCGTCCTCCTCATCCTCATCGGCCTTGCGTATGTGGCCGCGACCGCCCTCATCGCCACGCTCCCTATCCTCGGGTGGATCGTCAACCTCTTTTTAGGGGTGGTCTACGGGATCTTCCGTGCCCGCTACCTCGCGGCGGCTTACGAGAGCGCTCCAGCGCCCCCGTGAGAAGCCTCCGATACCCGCCGGTACCGCGCTGTCCCGGATAGGGAAACCCCTCTCATTCGAAACTGCTCGATTTGTACTGGAATGGTCGCTTGATTTCACCAAAAGAGGGCCGTTTATTGAGCGATTATGGCAACGCTTTTATATCATCTGATCTCACACTAATTCGTGGGTGAGACACCTATGGATTATGGAAACATGCTGAGCGATTCGTTCGGCTATGCAAAAGACGCGGTCTGGGGCAAGTGGGTCCAGTGGATCCTGCTCGCCATCAGCACGATCATATTCCCCCTGATTATGGGGTATATGGTCCGGATCTACAGCGGTGTGAAACCGGCTCCCGAGGCCGGGAACTGGGTGAGCATGTTCATTGACGGCATCAAGCTGCTGATCATCGGGATCATCTACAGCATCCCGGTCTTCATCGTCATGGCCATCTTCGTCATACCTGCCGCCATGATGAGCGATCCCATGGCCGCCCTCGGGACGGTTGGCCTCGGCCTGCTGCTCATGGTCATCGTCGGGATCATCATCTCGCTGATCGCGGCGATCGGTATGATCCGGTTCGCCCAGAAAGACAGCATAGGCCAGGCATTCGCCTTCGGCGCCATCCTCGAGCACATCGGGAAGATCGGCTGGGTGAGCTACATCATCGCCATCATCATCCTCATGGTTGTCGGGTTTGTCTTCGGCATCATCGGCGGCATCCTGAGCATGATCCCGGTTCTTGGCTGGCTGATCATGTTCTTCCTGTACCCCGCCTGGTACATCTTTACGGCCCGGTACATGACCCTGGTCTACGAGAGCGCTGCGGCGCCGGCCTAACCCCTACTTTCTTTTCGTAAAAATGCCGCCGGAGAGACTCCGACCTTCCCGGGCGCGGCATGCGGCGTGGCCGTTTTTGAGATCCTGCTTTATATACACTGTGCCGCTCCGGTCCCGGTCGAACCGATCTGTGCCGGGCTTAGACGATTTTTCCTGGTCAAATTATCCCTTTTCGGGAATGGGGTATAGTAAAGTTTGCATTTAGACCAATACTTTTATATAAGAAATTCTCAAATTTAACAAAGGTGGTACATCTATGGACTATGGTAAAGTGATCTCTAACTCGTTTGAGTATACCAAAGAGGCCCTGTTCGGCAAGTGGATGCAATGGGTCATCCTGGCCGTCCTGGCACTTGTGCAGACATTCACTGCCTCCCTGATCCCGATGCTCTCCGGCTACGTCGTGCGGGTGCTCGCTGGCAAGACGCCGGCCCCCGAGATCGATGGCTGGGGCCAGCTCTTCATCGATGGGTGGAAGATGAACATCATCATGCTGGTCTACATGATCCCGGCAATCCTCGTCTTCCTCGTCCTCGGCGGCCTCGGCGCCCTTGGAGCGATGGCAACGAGCGACCCGACTGCGGCCGGCGCCGCGATCCTCGCTGCAATGGCAGGAGCGTTCCTCGCCTTCCTCGTCGCGATCGTCATGGCGTTCATCGCTCTCTTCGCCCTTCTGCGGTTCGCTCACACCGACAGCCTTGGTGAGGCGTTCAACTTCAAGGCAATCTTTGCGCAGATCGGTGGACTCGGCTGGGGAACCTGGATCATCGCGGTCATCGTCCTCCTCGTCGTTGCGGTCGTCTACGGCATCGTGGTCGGCATCCTCGGTGCGATACCCCTTCTCGGGTGGCTCATCGCACTCTTCCTCAACGCGGCGATCGCCCTCTTCTACGCCCGCTACCTCGCACAGGTCTACGAGGAAGCCCCGGCCTCCGCGTAATCACCCTGACCAACCCTTCCCTTTTTCTCCGGTTCCGCGCTCCATCGAGAGCATCCCCGGAGCGCACCGCTCCCTCCCCAAACAAAAACAGCGTGTTTATCCCTATCCGGGGCAATCCTTATCTGAATATCCGGTGATACACATGGGTCTCGTTCAGTTACTCAGCGAGTCCTTCGCTTACGCGAAGGACGCCATCTGGGGCAGGTGGACCCGATGGCTCCTCCTGCTCGTCAGCACGATCATATTCCCGTTCATGTACGGCTACACGGTGCGGGTCATGAGCGGCACGAAACCCGCCCCGGAACTCGAAGGCTGGATCGGGCTTTTTATCGACGGCATCAAACTGATCGTCATCACGATCGTTTACGCCATTCCGCTCTGGATCCTCGCGGTCGTCGGCTTTGTGGCGTACTTCGTCCCGGTCTCGGTGACGACAACGACCCCGGGATCGGGTCCTGAGACTGGTCTCGGTCCTGAGTTCGGGATCTTCGTAGCCCTCGCCATCCTCGTCATCTTCATCCTCGCCGCCATCATCATCGGGATCCTCTCGACGTTTGCCATGGTCCGGTTCTCCCGGACGGGGAAGATGCGCGAGGCCTTCAGGGTCGGCACCCTCATCCGCCACGTCGGCAGCATCGGGTGGATCCGCTGCTTCGTCGCCCTCCTCGTCATGGGGATCGTGATCACGATCGCGCAGTTCATCCTCGCCCTGATCCCGCTCCTCGGGCCGATCCTCGTCTTCCTGCTCATGCCGGCCTTCATCATCTTCTCCGCCCGCTACGTCGCCCTCCTCTACGAGAGCGCCCCGGCGGCGTAACGCCCCTCCCTTTTTTCCCTGCACCAGGTTCCCCGGACGCCCAACGTTTAAGTATCCCTGCCGCCAATTTCTTGACGGTGAATTGCACTATGTGTGATTGTTTTATTTGTTGAATCAACGCGCTTTTTTGACACTACCTTACGGGACGGGGAACAGACACCGGGTGTCTCCCTCACGCCGGCACAGAAACTCGAGATTGCAACGCATCTTGCCGACGTCGGCGTCCACGTGATCGAAGCAGGTTCTGCCGCCGCATCTGCCGGAGAGCGTGAGTCGATCCGGGCCATCGCCGACGCCGGGCTTGCCTCCGAGACCTGCACCTACGTCCGGGCCCTCCCCGGGGACATCGACCTCGCCGCCGACGCCGGTGCCGACTCCGTCCACCTCGTCGTCCCGGTGAGCGATCTCCATATCAGCAAGAAGCTCAGAAAGACCCGCGAGCAGGTCTGTGATATGGCCTGGAGCGCCGTCGAGTACGCGAAGGAGTGCGGCCTGATTGTGGAGTTATCCGGCGAAGACGCCTCCCGCGCCGACCAGGCGTTTCTCGCGGAGGTCTTCCGGGAAGGGGTCGAGCGGGGCGCCGACCGGCTCTGCTTCTGCGACACCGTCGGGCTCCTCACCCCCGAGCGGGCGGCCGCGATCATACCGCCGCTCCTCTTTGCCCCGCTCTCGATCCACTGCCACGACGACCTCGGGTTCGGGCTCGCAACCACCGTCGCCGCCCTCCGGGCGGGGGCGACCTGTGCCCACGTCACCGTCAACGGCCTCGGGGAGCGGGCGGGGAACACCGCCCTCGAAGAGCTGGTGATGTCGCTCGAGGTCCTCTACGGGGTCGATACCGGGATCAAGACCGCGGAGCTCTACCCCCTCTCGACCCACGTCGCCCGGCTGACCGGGGTGCCGCTCGCGACCAACAAGCCGATCGTCGGCGAGATGGCCTTCACCCATGAGAGCGGGATCCACGCCCACGGGGTGATGCGGGACGCGAGCACCTACGAGCCGCTCCAGCCGGAGAGGGTGGGGCGGAAGCGCCGGATCGTCCTCGGGAAGCACTCCGGGTCGGCGGCGGTCGAGGCCGCCCTCCACGACATGGGGTATGCCCCGGACGGCGCACAACTTGCCGAGATCGTCGGACGGATCAAGCAGATCGGGGATGCCGGGATGCGGATAACCGACGCCGACATCATGGCGATAACCGACACCGTCATGGACATCGCGTTTACGCCCTGTATCGAACTGCGCCAGTTCACCATCGTCTCGGGCAGCAACGCGGTCCCGACCGCCTCGGTGACGATGCTCGTCCGCGGCGAGGAGGTCACCGGCGCCGCAGTCGGGACCGGGCCGGTGGATGCGGCGATCCGCGCGCTCCAGAGATCGGTCGCGGACGTCGGGAGCGTGAGACTCGACGAATACAGCGTCGATGCGATAACCGGCGGCACGGACGCCCTCGTCGACGTCTCGGTGAAACTCAGCAAAGACGGGAAGACTGTGACCTCGCGGGGCGCCCGGACCGACATCATCATGGCGAGCGTCGAAGCAGTTATCGCCGGGATGAACAGATTACTCAGGGAAGAGCATGAAGACCGGAGCAAAGACTCTGATTGAAGCGCTGCAGCGAGAAGGGGTGGACACCATATTCGGCTACCCCGGCGGCGTTGTGTTGCCGATCTACGATGAACTCTACGACTCGTCGATCCGGCACATACTGGTAAGGCATGAGCAGGCAGCAGCGCACGCGGCCGACGGCTACGCGCGTGCAAGCGGCCGCGTAGGGGTATGCCTTGCCACCTCCGGCCCCGGCGCGTGCAACCTGGTCACGGGGATTGCGACGGCGTATATGGACTCGATCCCGGTCGTGGCGCTCACCGGCCAGGTCCCGACCGGCCTCCTCGGGAACGATGCGTTCCAGGAGTCGGACATCACCGGGATCACGATGCCGGTCACCAAGCACAACTACCTGGTCAAAGACGCCGGCGATATCGACCGCGTGGTGCAGGAGGCGTTCTACATCGCGAAAACCGGCCGGCCCGGCCCGGTGCTGGTCGATCTCCCCAAAGACGTCAGCACCGGCGTGGTTCAGGAGGGAAGACCCGTCCCCGAGAAGGTCGCCCTCCGCGGCTACCAGCCCACCTACCAGGGGCACGTCCGCCAGATCGACAGGGCGCTCGACCTGATCGCGAGAGCGGAGCGGCCGCTCGTCTACGCCGGCGGGGGAGTTATCCTCTCGGAAGCGTCGGCCGAACTCCTCGAGTTCGTCGAGACCGCCGCCATCCCGGTGACGACGACCCTGATGGGCCTTGGCGCTGTCCCGGGCGATCACCCGCTCTGCCTAGGCATGCTCGGGATGCACGGCACCCAGTCGGCGAACTATGCCGTCACGGAGTGCGACCTCCTGATCGCCGTCGGCGTCCGGTTCGACGACCGGGTGACGGGGAAGATCGAGACGTTCGCGCCGAACGCGGCAATCGTCCATATCGATATCGACCCGGCGGAGATCGGGAAGAACAAGGCGGTCGACGTCCCGATCGTCGGCGATGTGAAGGCCGTTCTCCAGGCACTCATCCGGCGGATGCAGAAGCGCGGCGATACGGCGAACTGGGTCGCCCGCACCGGCAACTGGAAGGCGCAGTACCCGCTCAGTTACCGCGACGACGACCATCTCCGCCCGCAGTACGTCGTGGAGCAACTCTCCGATCTCCTGAAGGGCGAGGGGATCGTCGTGAGCGAGGTCGGCCAGAACCAGATGTGGACCGCGCTCTACTACTGCTTCAAGAAGCCACGGACCTGGATCACCTCCGGCGGCCTCGGGACGATGGGCTACGGGTTCCCGGCGGCCATCGGCGCCCACTACGCCCGGCCGGACGTCCCGGTCGTCGACGTCGCCGGCGACGGGAGTTTCCAGATGAACATCCAGGAACTCGGCACGGTGGCGCAGTACAACATCCCCGTCAAGGCCGTGATCTTGAACAACATGTACCTCGGCATGGTGCGGCAGTGGCAGGAACTCTTCTACGACCGCCGCTACTCCTACACGGAGTTGCCGCCGGTGGACTTCGTGAAGATCGCGAACGCCTACGGTATCGAGGGGATCACGGTCGAGGAGAAGGACGGTGTCCGGGAGGCGCTCGAGACCGCGCTCGCCTTCGACGGTCCGTTCGTCCTGGACTTCCGGGTCGAGCGGGAGGAGAACGTCTTCCCCATGGTCCCGGCCGGTGCTGCGATCAACGAGATGATCGGGGTGCGCCAGCCATGAAACCGCACACGGTGAGCGTTCTCGTCGAGAACCGGGCCGGCGTCCTGAGCCGGGTCGCCGGGATGTTCTCGCGACGGGGGTTCAACATCGAGAGCCTCGCGGTCGGGCCCTGCGAAGAGCTGGACATGAGCCGGATCACGATCGTGGTGAACGGCGACGACGGGGTCGTCGAGCAGGTGATGAAGCAGACCAACAAACTCATCGACGTCATCAAGGTCTCGGACCTGACGGAGCGGGAGAGCGTGGAGCGGGAACTTGCTCTCATCAAGGTGGCTGCGGAGTCCGGCCCGGCCCGCGCCGAGATCCTGCAGATCGCCGAGATCTTCCGGGCGCAGGTCGTGGATGTCGGCGCAAAGACGCTGGTCCTCCAGGTGGCGGGAGATACGTCGAAGATCGACGCGCTGGAAGGTCTCCTGCGCCCGTACGGCATCAAGGAACTGGTCCGCACCGGAAAGATCGCCCTCCTCCGGGGCGCGAAGACCGTAAAAAGTTCCAAATAACATTCTTTTTGAGCCCTGCCGATTGCAGTTCCATCGGGAGCGTCTCCCGGCTTTCCCATCGATCGTGTTATATGTTAGCATGGCACACACTAACATAACATGTTCCTCGGATTACCTCTTCACACGGGTCTCGTCGTGGGCGGTTCGACCCTTGTTGTCCTCGTGCTCCTCATCCTCTGGGGGCTCCGGTTCAGGGAGGACGCTTGAATGGCGGACTTCGCAACGCTCGCCGTGATCGTGCTCTACTTCGTCGTGCTCATCGGCATCGGGAGCTGGGCCTCAAAGAAGATCAAGAACACTGAGGACTACGTCCTCGCGGGCAGGTCGCTCGGGTTCTGGGTCTTCACGATCCTGATCGTCTGTTCCATCTGCAGCGGGATGAGCCTCCTCGGCGTCAGCGGATTCGGATTCACCTCAGGCTGGCCCGGGATATGGGAGCAGATCTTCGTGCCTCTCGCGGCCTCGTTCTGTATCATCTTCTTCGGGGTGAAACTCCACACCCTCGGGAGCGAGCGGGGCTACATGACCATCCAGGACTACCTTGCAGACCGGTTCGAGAGCCCGCGGGCGGTCCGGGCGCTTGCCGCGGTCTCGGGGATCGTCGTCTCGTTGATCTACCTCGTGGGACAGTATGCCGCGATCAGCATCGTCCTCGTCTGGCTCTTCGGTATCCCGCACTGGCAGGCGCTGCTCATCTCAGGGGTCATCATCACCGCCTACACAGTCGTCGGAGGGCTCTACGCCGTCTCGTGGACGGGCCTCTTCCAGGGCGGCATCCTGATCTTCGGCGTCCTCCTGATGGCACCGCCCGTCATCATGAGTGCCGGCGGCCTGACCCACATCAATACCGTGCTCGCCGGGATCGACCCGAACTTCGTCGAGCCCTGGTTCCCGAGCGCCTATGCCCCATACGCCTACACGACGCCGGAGTTCCTCTTCTCGTTCGGAATCCTCCTGATGGTCGGCCTCGCCTGCGCACCCCACGTCGTCAGCAACGTCCTGGCAGTCAAGGAGAAACGCTACTTCAAGTGGGCGCCGCTCATTGCCTTTCTGATCTACGCGGTCGTGATGTTCCTCGTCAAGATCGTCGGGTTTGCCGTCCGGTCGCTCGTCGAGGAAGGGGCGCTCGTCCTCCCCGACGCCGTAAACGCCCAGGACTTCGCCTTCATCGCCGGCGTCGAGTACGCGATGCCGAACGTGGGGTTATGGGCGCTCTTCGCGGTCATCGTCCTTGCAGCGGTGATGTCCACGACCGACAGGATGATGCTCACCGTCGGCACCTCGTTCGCGTGGGACGTCTACAAGAACATCCTCCGACCCTCGGCGACCGATAAAGAGGTAATCTTCGTCTCGAAGATCGTGATCGTCCTTGCTGCCGGTGGTACGCTCCTGCTTGCCGCCAACCCGCCGCCGATGCTCGCGTGGCTGATCTGGATGGGCATCGGGGTCATGCTCGCGACGTTTGCGGTCCCGCTGCTCGCCGGGCTCTACTGGCGCGGGGCTACCGGGAAAGGGGCGATCGCCAGCATGGCGGTCGGGCTTGTCGCGTCAGCTGTCTTCGGCTACTGGCACCAGTTCGTGGCGCCGCTTCCCATGCACTTCAGCATCTACGCGCTCGTCCTCTCGGCCGTCGCGATGGTCGCCGTCAGCCTCATGACCGCCAAAAACTCCGCAGAGATACTCGACAACACCCGGACCGGCTGGTATATCCAGCCGCCTGCCCTCCCTTCACCGGCCGCGAGCCCCGGAGAGACCCTGTTCGTCGACCGGGAATCGCCCCGCCAGCAGTGATGGCGGGCGGCTCCCGCCATTTTTCCCTCCCGTGCGCCCTGGTAAAGCCTATATCCTCCTTGAGCAGAGACTTAGACCGCCAGGACAACCGGTGGAGAGGAGATTGCCATGAAGACCATCATCTACTATTTTACCGGCACGGGGAACTCCCTTGCCGCCGCAAAGAAGATCGCCGCAGCCCTCGGGGATACAGAGGTCGTCCCGATAGCGACGTTTCGGGATACCGTGGGCAGGATCACCCCTGATGCCGACCGGGTCGGGATCGTCTGCCCGGTCTACTTCTCCGGGCTCCCGGTGATGGTGACGGCGTTTGCGGAGCGCCTCGATGCCGGACTGGCGGGCTACGTATTCGCGGTCGTCACCCACGGAGGGGGCGGAGGTGCGGCCGCTCTCCGGCAGTTCGACGGGATCCTGAAAGATAAGGCCGGAAGAGGGCTCGATGCGGGGTTCGCGGTGAGCATGCCGGGGAACTACATCCTGATGTATGAGCCGCCCGCGGGAGAGAAGCGGGACCGGCTGCTTGCCGCGGCGGACGCGGAGTTCGAGGCGATCGCGGCCCAGGTCCGGAAGGGGGAGCGGCTGAAACTTCCGTATGCGCCTCAGACCGCCCTCATCAAGGCCGTCATGTACCCCCGGTTCCTCGCCCGCGTCCATGGGGACGACCGCAAGTTCACGGTGGATGAACGGTGCACGTCCTGCGGCACCTGTGCTGCCGTCTGCCCGGCAGGAAACATCGATATGGTCGACGGGAGGCCGGTCTGGAACCACCGTTGCGAACTCTGCTGCGGATGCATCCACCTCTGCCCGGCGAAAGCGATCCAGGCCGGCAAGGACACCGAAGGGTGGGGGCGCTACCGGCACCCGGACGTGACGGTGGCGGATATGGAGAACCAGCGGGGGGCCTGACAGGGCGGGTCCAGCCCCTGCAGAAGTCGATAGAATCGGGGTCCTGGCAGAAGAAAGAAAAGGCGATAGGGCTCCGCGGCGCTGCCTGACCCTGTCCCACGGTCAATTGATGCAGCCCTCACGCGAAACGTATAACCGGAGGCAGGTTGTCAGCCCGGGGCATGGAACCCTTCACCGTCTCCGTCCCGGAGGCTGTCCTCGACGACCTGCGCCGGCGGCTCGCCGCCACCCGCTGGCCCGACGACGGCCCCGGCTGGGAGTACGGCACCGCTCTCTCCTACATGAAAGACCTCGCCCGTTACTGGGAGCACTCCTACGACTGGCGGGCCCACGAAGCGGAGTTGAACCGGTTTGCCCAGTTCAGGGCGGAGGTCGAAGGGGTGGGGATTCACTTCATTCACGAGCGCGGGAGGGGGCCGGACCCGGTGCCGCTCCTCCTCCTCCACGGCTGGCCCGACTCCTTCTACCGCTACCACAGGGTCATCCCGCTGCTCGCCGATTCGTTCGATGTTATCGTCCCGTCCATTCCCGGACAGGGGTTCTCCGACCGAAAACCCATGACCACCGACGACACCGCCGACATCTTCGCCGGACTGATGACGGACGTGCTCGGCTACGAGAAGTTCATCGCGGCCGGCGGCGATGCCGGAGCACTCATCGCCCAATCCCTTGCCGACCGCCACGCAGATGCGCTAATCGGCATCCACCTGACCGACGTCGGCTACCCGGACCCTTCGACGGACTTCTCGGCCCTTACCGGGCCTGAGGTCGCGTTCGCGCAGTTCATCCAGGGGTGGTGGATGAGCGAAGGTGCCTTCAACATGGTCCAGTCGACCAAACCCCAGAGCCTCGCCTACGGCCTTGCCGACTCGCCCGCAGGCCTCGCGGCCTGGATCATGAGTTTCATGGCCTCAGGCACGACCGGCGAGGAACTTGAGACGCGCCTTTCCCGCAACGAACTGCTCACCAACATCACGATCTACTGGGTCACGCAGACGATCGGCTCCTCCGTCCGCAGGTACTACCTCGACGCTCACGCTCCTCCCCGTCCCTGGAAGCGCACCCCGGTTCCGGCGGCAGTCGCCCACCCTCCCCGGGACGCTCCGCTACCCCGCGAATGGGCCGAGCGCCGGGTGAACCTTGAGCACTTCACCGAGTTCCCTCGCGGCGGGCACTTCGCGGCCTGGGAGGAGCCCGAACTCTACGCGGAGGACCTGCGGGTCTTCGCGAACGAACTGCAAAGATTATAGGCGTCCACCCGTTCCCGCCCCGGTTTCGCCGGATTTTCACGCAAGAATGGGGGCAACTCCGGCAAAACGGATGGTCAACCATATATGGTTCCGGCATAAATACTGTAAGCGTGAAAACGGCGGTACTGGGTGGCGGTCTCACCGGAGTTACGCTGGCGCGCCTGCTCCATGAACGGGGCGACGATGTGACTGTTCTCGAACGAGATGAGACGATCGGCGGACTCTGCCGCTCGAGGACACAAGCGGGGTTCACGTTCGATGCCGGGGGCTCGCACATCATCTTCTCCCGCGATACGGAAGTCCTCTCCTTCATGCTCTCGGTTCTCGGCGAGAACGCCGACCGGCGGACGCGGAACACGAAGATCTTCTACAAAGGCCGCCATGTCAAGTACCCCTTCGAGAACGGCCTGTATCAACTCCCTGACGAAGACCGATTCTTCTGCATCAACGAGTTCGTCAAGAACCTCATCGCCGTCGAGAAGGGCGAGGTTCCGCAACCGACGAACTTTGCCGAGTGGATCACCTACACTTTCGGCCGGGGCATCGCCGAGTGCTACATGCTCCCCTACAACGAGAAGATCTGGAACTACCCGGCCGCGAAGATGTCGCACCACTGGGTGGAGGGGCGTATCCCCCGCCCGCCGGTCGAGGACATCATCAAGTCGGCGATCGGCATCGAGACCGAGGGCTACACCCACCAGGCGGTCTTCTCCTACCCGGTTACGGGCGGGATCGAGGCGCTTGTCAGGGCGATCGCGAAACCGGTCGCTCCGTCCGTCCGGACCGGCTTTGGTGTCACCTCCGTCCGCGAGGAGAACGGCGGGTTTGCCGTCAGCGACGGCAAAGAGACCGTCCACGCGGACCGCCTGATATCGACCATCCCGCTCCAGAACCTGCTCCCGGCTCTCTCCGACGTCCCGGATAGGGTGCAGGCGGCCTGCGACGCGCTCCGCTACAACTCGCTCTGCTCGGTCTTCATCGGCCTCTCCTGCGACGTTCCCGATATATCGTGGCTCTACGTCCCCGACGAGAAGACCGGCCTCTTCAACCGGATATCGTTCCCCTCGAACTACAGCACAGAGGTCGCCCCTCAGGATCACTCCTCGATCCTCGCCGAGATCACCTACAACGAGGGGGACGCGGTCTCGGCGATGACGGACGCCGAACTCGTCGAGCACACCGTCGCATCGCTCGCCGCCGCGGGTTTCATCCCGTCGCGGGAGAGCGTCGTCTACACCGGCGTCGCGCGGGAGAAGTTCGCGTACGTCGTCTACGACATCGAATACAAAAAGAACATCGGAACCGTCCGGGAGTTCTGCCGGGAACGCGGGATCGACCTCGTCGGGCGGTTCTCGCAGTTCGAGTACCTTAATATGGACGGTTGCATCAGGAGCGCGATCGACTTCGTGAGGGGATATCCATGAAACTCAACTTCTTCGTCGAGGACATGCTCTTCTTCAAGTACATCGGGTGCGCCACCCTGGCGAAGATGCTCTACAACGCGCTCGCAAGGGAAGATCCCTGCCCGAAGATGGCCTGGAACGCCCGCGGCCGCGACTTCGACGTCGTCCACTACCACACCTTCGGCCCTCTCGCCCTGACGAACCGGAAGTACAGTCACGGCGTCAAGGTGCTCACGGCTCACTCGACCCCCCGCCTCAACACGGGGAACGTCGCCTTCTCCGAGACCGTAAACCACTTCTACCCGAACATCTACGGGGGTTTCGACCACATCATCACCATCTCGCCCCTCTGTGACGCGGAGGTCCACGAGATCGCCCCGGGCGTCGAGACCACCCTCATCCCGAACGGCGTGGACCGGGAGAAGTTCCAGCCGAACCCGGAGAAAAGGGCGGCGTTCAGGAAGCGGTACGGCATCGGGGAGGACGAGTGGGTGGTGCTCACTGTCGCCCAGCAGACGCCGAGGAAGGGCAT
Source organism: Methanobacteriota archaeon (assembly GCA_023393455.1). Classification (GTDB taxonomy): domain Archaea; phylum Halobacteriota; class Methanomicrobia; order Methanomicrobiales; family Methanoculleaceae; genus Methanoculleus. Next base: position 18,742 of record JAEWLJ010000008.1, read on the forward strand.
CTACGACTTCCTCGCCCTCGCAAACCAGCACCCGGACGTCCGGTTCGTCTGGGTCGGCGGGTTCCCCTACGGGCGGCTCTCCCAGGACTACAGCATGATCGAGGAATACAAGAGTCGTGCCGGGAAGAACGTCCTCTTCACGGGTTTTGTCGACGACATCACCGCCGCCTACTGCAGCGCCGATCTCTTCTTCATCCCCTCTTACGCGGAGGGGCTCCCGATGGTCGCGCTGGAGGCGTTCGCGACCGGCCTTCCCGTCGTCGCCCGGCGGATCCCCGAGTTCACCGGGAACTTCAGCGATACCGCCGTGTACTTCGACGATACGGAGGAGGCCGGGACGCTGATCGAGGACCGGGGTCTCCTTGGGCGGCATGCGGCGCTCTCCCGGCCGTTCACGGAGGGGTTCGATATCAGGACGATCGCGACCCGCCACATCGACCTCTACCGGGAGCTGGCCGGATAGGGGCCGGGAGATGCGGCATCACGCTTATAGGAGCGCGCTATCAACAATTATACCAGGAGTTGATGAGGGATGATCTCCGTAGTCGTGCCGACTTACAACGAAGAGCAGAACATCGAACGCTGTCTTAGGTCGCTCGCCGACCAGACGGTGCCGCGGGAGTCCTACGAGATCATCGTCGTCGACGGAGACTCAAAGGACCGGACCCGGGAACTGGCGGGACCGCTTGCGGATAAGGTCTTCATCCAGACGAGCAAGCGGGTTGGAGGAGCCCGAAATGACGGGGCGATGGCGGCGAAGGGCGATATCGTCGCGACGACGGATGCCGACTGCATCCTCCCCCGGGACTGGGTGGAGCGGATCGAGAGGAACTTCGCGGAGCGGGATATCGTGCAGCTCTACGGCACGGTCTATCCGATCGAGGACTCTTTGCGGAACCGGCTCTCGCTCCTCGGCGCAAACATCTTCTCGCGCCTCGGCTACCACACCCGGACGATCTACTTCACGCTCGGGTGCAACACGGCCTTCGACCGGGAGGCGTTTGTGCGGGCGGGGATGTACCGCTGCATCGATGCCGGGGACGATCTCGAGATCGCGCAGCGGATGCGCAAGCTCGGGAAGGTCTACCTCGATCCCCGCCTCAAGGTCGGGTTCTCGATGCGGCGCTACCAGCAGTTCGGGACGCTCAAGTCGCTCTGGGAATGGTTCTATATCGTTCTTCGCGGCGGCGAGGCCGGCAACGCCACCTACACGCAACGGGAGTATAAATAGTTCATGAAGCAGACCGGTTCCATCCCGGAGGCCTATGGCGATGTGGTGCGCCGGTCCGATGCCTGCCCGTTTGCACGCCGCCTCGGGATGAGGGTGACGGCGATCGAGGACGATCGCGTCCGGGTCTCCATGCCGACTGCGGGGATGGAGAACGGTCACGGCACGACCCACGGGGGCGCGATCTTCGCCCTCGCGGACCACGCCTTCGGTATCGCCGGGAACCTTGGCGGGGAGGCCCAGATAGGGCTCTCGGCGTATGTCCAGTACCACTCCGTGCCTGCCGGAGAGACGCTCGAAGCGGTCGCCCGCAAGGTCTCTGAGACGGAGAGGACCTCGCTCTATGCCGTCGAGGTCTACTCGGGCGACCGGATGGTCGCCTCGTTTGAGGGCGTCGGGTTCAAGATCGGGGTTCCGGTGAAGCGGGAGTGAAGGGGGTTGGTGCCGGCAGAGGCGTCCTGCCTCCTGGCCTGTCGCGTAGCGAGAACCACGGATTCCGTGGGGATATCGCCATTGGGGTGGGGCCGA
>JAEWLJ010000003.1 GCA_023393455.1 Methanobacteriota archaeon
GGAGGAGAGGACGGAGATGGGAGGGAATGAGACAGGCCAGAGTAGCAACAGAACGGCCAAGATAAAGGGAGACAGGGCAGGGATTGTAGAGATCTGAGAAGAGATGAGATAGGACGGGGTAGTAGCAGAACGGCCAAGATAGAGGGAGACTGGACAGGGATTGGAGAGATCTGAGAAGAAGCGAGGCAGGACGGGCTAGCAGCAGAACGACCAAGAAAAGGGAGACTGGACAGGGATTGGAGAGATCTGAGAAGAGACGAGATAGGACGGGGTAGTAGCAGAACGACCAAGAAAAGGGAGACTGGACAGGGATTGGAGAGATCTGAGAAGAGGTGAGATAGAACGGAGGCTGGAGAGATCCTTTACCTTCTCGTGCTCCCCGGTCTTCTGTCTTCTGTCTTCTGGTACCATACCCTGTATCTTCCTGCGCTCTTTTGCCCCCTGACACTCATTTTCGTATCATCTTTCTCTGCTGTTTATTTCCCTCTCAGACTCCTCAAATCGGGTAATTCTCATCGCGGAACCCTGGTACCCCACGTTTTCTTGTTCCTCCTGCTTTTATCCTTCTATTTTCCTCTTCGTTTCTTCTCCTCTCTCTGTATTCAGTTTTATCCCTGATTTTCCCATTAAATTTTCCTTGTTCTTTTTCGTTAAACTTTTATATCTTTAATTTCAGAGGTACACATGACCATTGTCATCAGTTTTTGAAGAACGATACACCAGGGTGTATCGTCATCAGGTCTCCACACGAAACAAAGGGGTCCCGGTGATCCCATCCAGTTCACCCTCGATCTGACCGGTTCATGAAGTTCTCCCATCAAGGAGTCTCCAATGTTCCACTGGAAACGAAGGGGTTATCAGTCTCAACAGCGATCATATTAAGAGAACTCAACACGCAAATTTCGTGTTCTGCAGACCTTCCCGGTGACACCATGTCGGACGATAAAAAGAGCCCTATGGGGTTATTCAAAAAATACCTGACCAATAGACGTATATTCAAGAACAGGGAAGTGCTCCGCCACAACTATCGTCCCCAGATCCTCCCTCACCGGACGCCCCAGATCGATGAACTCGCCTCGATCCTCGCACCGGCCCTCACGAACGAGACACCCTCAAATATCCTCATCTACGGCAAGACCGGGACGGGGAAGACGGCCTCCGCCCGGTATGTGGGAACAGAACTCGAGAACGCGAGCGCCCTTGCCGGGACGAAGTGCAGGATCGTCCACCTCAACTGCGAGGTGATCGATACCCAGTACCGGGTCCTCGCCCAGATCGCAAACGGTCTCGACGACGCCGACGAGCACCCGAGCGACACCCCCCGGACAATCATCCCGATGACCGGGTGGCCGACCGACCAGGTCTACATGGAACTCAAAAACCAGCTCGAGAGCAGCGGCGGGGTGATGGTCATCATCCTCGACGAGATCGACAAACTCGTGAAGAAGAGCGGCGACGACACCCTCTACAACCTCACCCGGATCAACTCCGACCTCAGGTTCGCGAAGGTGAGCATCATCGGGATCTCGAACGATCTCCGGTTCACCGATTTCCTGGACCCCCGTGTCCTCTCTTCTCTCTCTGAAGAGGAGATCGTCTTTCCTCCCTACAACGCCCCGCAACTCTGCGACATCCTCCAGCAGAGGGCGGAGATGGCGTTCGTCGACGGCGCGCTCGACGAGACGGTCATCCCGCTCTGCGCGGCGCTCGCAGCGCAGGAGCACGGCGACGCACGACGGGCGCTCGACCTCCTCCGGGTCTCGGGCGAACTCGCGGACCGCGAGAACGCTGCGGGTGTGGCCGAGAAGCACGTCCGGATGGCCCAGGAGAAGATCGAGACCGACAGCATGGTGGAGTGCATCTCCACCCTCCCGACCCAGAGCAAGGCGGTTCTCTACGCGATGCTGATCCTGGAGCAGATGGGCAAACGGATCTTCACGAGCGGCGAAGTCACGGTGGTCTACCGCGAGATCGCCCGGATCATCGATCTCGACGTTCTGACGCACCGCCGGATCACCGACCTCATCTCCGAGCTCAACATGCTCGGCGTCATCAACACCCGGGTCATATCGCGGGGCCGCTACGGCCGGACGAAGGAGATGTGGTTCGACGCAACGACGAGCAAGATCGAGGAGGTCGTCACGCGCGACCCGAGGCTCGACGACGAGAGGCTTAAGAAACTCGACATCAACCGACTCAGAGCAATGTTCAGGTGAAACTATGGACGAGAAGGACCGTATCCTCCTCCACCTCCTGGAGGAGAACTGCCGCACCCCCGAGAAAGAACTCGCGGTGCTGGCCGAGATGAGTGAAGAGGACGTAAAAGACCGGATCGGCCGGCTGGAAGCGGACGGGATCGTCTGCCGTTACGGGGCGGTCGTCGACTGGGAGCGGGCCGGTGACGGAAACGTCGCTGCAGTGCTCGAGCTCAAAGTCTCGCCCGAGCGGGACTTCGGCTACGACCGGATAGCCGAGCGGATCGCCCGGTTCCCGCAGGTCCGGTCGCTCCGCCTGATGACCGGCGCGTACGACCTCCAGATCCTGGTCACCGGGCCGAGCATGCACGAGATCGCCCGGTTCGTCGCCGAACAGATCGCCCCGATGGACCGGATCCGCGAGACGGCGACGCATATCATCATGAAGACCTACAAGGAGAACGGCACCACCTTCGCTGAGCGCGAAGAGGTCGAGCGGCTCCCCTACTCGTTCTGAGGTGAGGTGCATGAGGGACTTCGTTTCGAAACGGGCCCGCGCCATACCTCCTTCGGGTATCCGCAAGTTCTTCGACATCGCCCAGACGATGGAAGATGTCATATCCCTGGGTGTCGGCGAACCGGACTTCGTGACGCCCTGGTGCGTCTGCGAGGCGTCCATCTACTCGATCGAGCAGGGATCGACCGCCTACACCTCGAACAAGGGGACGCCCCAGCTCCGGGACGCCATCAGCCGCTACCTGGATACCCGCTTTGGCACGCACTACGATCCCGAAGAGGAGATGATCGTCACCTGCGGTGTCTCTGAGGCGGCCGACATCGCCATCCGGGCCATCACCGATCCCGGCGACGAGATCCTGGTCGCGGAGCCCTGCTACGTCTCCTACTCCCCCTGCGTCTCCCTTGCCGGGGGAACCCCGGTGCCCGTCCTCTGCCGGGCAAAGGACGAGTTCCGGCTGACACCTGATGCGCTCGCGGAGTCGATCACCCCGAAGACGAAGGCTTTGATCGCAAACTTCCCGAACAACCCCACCGGCGGGGTGATGGAGGAGAGGGACTGGCGCGGCATCGCCGATCTCCTGGTCGACCATGACATCCTCCTCATCAGCGACGAGGTCTACGCCGAGCTCACCTACGACGGCGACCACTTCTCGCCGGCACGACTCCCGGATCTCCGGGACCGGACGATCACCCTTAACGGGTTCTCGAAGGCCTTCGCGATGACCGGGTGGCGAATCGGCTACCTCTGCGCCCCGCCCGAGATCGCCGCGGCGGCGTTGAAGATTCACCAGTACGTCGCGCTCTGCGCCCCGGTCATGGGGCAGGTCGCGGCGTATGAAGCGCTCCGGAACGGAGGGGCTGAGAAGGACGCGATGGTCCGGGAGTACCGTCTCCGGCGCAACCTCTTCGTCGACGGGCTGAACAAACTCGGTCTTGCCTGCCACCTTCCGAAGGGCGCGTTCTACGCCTTCCCGTCGGTGGAGTCCACCGGCCTGACCGATGTCGAGTTTGCGGAGGGGCTCTTACGCGAGCAGCACGTTGCGGTCGTCCCCGGGAGCGCTCTCGGCCCCTCCGGCACCGGGCACGTCCGGTGCGCCTACGCCGTCTCGCGGGACGATCTCAAGGAGGCTCTCTCTCGTATGGGAACCTTCCTGGGATCGTTAAAATAAAAATACCTCCATAAATATCTTCAAATGAAAATCGCAACCCTTTTATGAGAGATCCCAGAACAAGCAACTGGCATTCTGATGTCCGACAGAGGAATGACGGATAGAGAACCCCTTTATTTCCACTGGAGATGTGGATTTATTCGGGGATTTTGGCCGGTCGGGATCGCGCTGCGATTGTATCGGCCATACATGCTCTATCCTCGAAACTCCGGGCATATCTTTGGGCGCAGAGCCGCACCCCGGCGAAATGATCTGGGTACATATCGGCATACCGTCCGGAGGAAAAACTCGACGTCTCAGCCGATGATGCCTCTGAGACGAAAATTCCACTGGAAACGAAGGGGTCAAGAACCCGACGGTGATCGTGCTCGAGGTGATCCGCACAACCCGGGGTTGCCGTATGATGACTGTTGCCGCAGAAGATCCGGGATACGCGCGAATATCGCGGTGCGGCGCCCCGTGTCTGCCCCGCACCCCCATTCCGGGGCGCGGAACGGTGGAGTGGTGGACCTGGGGGTTGCTGAAACCCGGTCACCTTTAAACGGGACGGTCATTTTCCCGGTACCGCATTGTAACGTTTATCAGCATGTATCGCTCCATCCTACTTGATAGAACAATGAGTTGTACTATTATCGTCGGCGGGTTCTTTGGTGACGAGGGGAAAGGAAAGATCGTAGCCCACATCGCTCACCAGGACAGACCATCCATCATCTCCCGGGGCGGGGTCGGCCCGAACGCAGGGCATACCGTCCGTATCGGAGAGAAGGAGTACGGGGTTCGGATGGTACCCTCGGGTTTTGTCTACCCGGAAGCGAGCCTCATGATCGGAAGCGGCGTACTCGTCGATCCTCGTGTGTTTCTGCGGGAGGTCGACCTGGTCGGCGTCCGGGACAGGACCTTTGTTGACGGGCGGTGCGGCGTCATCGAGGAGGATCACATCGCGCGGGACAAGGCGAGCGACCATCTCAGCAAGAAGATCGGGAGCACGGGGACCGGGTGCGGCCCGGCAAACTCCGACCGGGTCCTCCGGACGTCCCGGCAGGCGAAAGACGTCCCTGAACTGGCGGATTTCATCACCGATGTTGCCGAGGACGTCAACTGCGCCCTGGACAGGGATGAGGTCGTCCTCCTCGAAGGGACCCAGGGTTTCGGGATCTCGCTCTACTTCGGGACCTACCCGTTCGTGACGAGCAAGGATACCTCCGCCTCGCAGATCGCCGCCGATAACGGCGTCGGCCCGACCCGGATCGACGATGTCATCGTCGTCTTCAAGGCCTATCCGACCCGGGTCGGCGAAGGCCCCTTCTCCACCGAGATGACGGTGGAGCGGTCGCACGACCTCGGTATCGAGGAGTTCGGCACCGTCACCCATCGCCAGCGCCGCATCGGCACCTGGGACGGGAAGATGGCCCGGTACTCGGCGATGATCAACGGCTGCACCCAGGCGGCGATCACCGGGATCGACCGGATCGACCCGGCCTGTTTCGGCGCGACGGAGTACGGGCAGCTGACGAAGACGGCACTGGACTTCATTGCACAGGCCGAACGGGACATCGGCAAACCCGTCACCCTGATCTCGACGGGCCCCGAGATGTCCCAGATCATCGATCTCCGGAGCGAGTTATGAGAAAGAGCCTGATGGAGATCATCTGCTGTCCGGTCTGCAAGGGCGACCTCGAACTGATCGTGGTCGAAGAGAGCGGTGAGGAGGTGCTGGAGGGGACGCTCCGGTGCGCGGCGTGCCGCGTCGACTACCCTATCAGCGAGGGCATCCCGAACCTCCTCCCGCAGACCGCCTGTGAGGACTGATCGCGCCGATGACGGAGATCCTTCTCAACCGCAGGGGAATTAACTCCATCGAGGTCCCGGACGTGGTAGAGGTAGAGCCGGGGAGCGAGCTTCTCCTCCGGATCATCAACCTGGGATCGCCGCTGCATATCACCCTCGCCTCCCCGAACTCCTCGGCCTTCACCAGTTTCTTCCACGAGAACCTCTACGTGAACGGGCCCGAGGAGTTTGTGATCCCCATCCGGGAGAACGTCTACCCCGGCACCTTCACCGTCGAGGTCATCGCCGGATACGGCGCCCGGAAAGCGGAGTTCCGGGTCGTTGTCAGGGAGCCGCCGGCACCGGAGTGCGAGTGCGCCGAGGCTCCGGCAGCCCCCGCCGTCTCGGCGAGAATGCTACGGTGGCGGTCGTCCGCCCCGGCCCTTCTTCTCATCGCCGCCGCCCTGGTTCTCTACGGGCTGTGGCTGGTCTACCGGATGGATCTCTTGAACGCCGCTTCATTCGCGGCGCTCCTCCTCGGGGTCATCCTCGCATGGTTGCGGCAGCGGTCGTAGTTGCCGCGTCGCTGCTGGTGGACCGGCTGGTCGGCGACCCGCAGTCACGGTATCATCCGGTGGCGCTCCTCGGCCGGTTCATCGGGTGGTGGGGCGTCCCGGCACGGTATCCGGCCGGTCTTCAGCGGGTGATCGGGGTCGCCGGAGCGGTCCTGACCATCGCGCTCTTCGCCGCACCCTTCGCGCTCGTAGAACTCGCCGCCCCGTGGTACCTCTACCTCCTCCTCGCGCCCTTCCTCCTCAAGGCCTGTCTCGCCTGGCGGGCGCTCGAGGAGCATGCCGCTGCGGTGGTGTGGGCGCTCGACGACGGCGGGATCGATGCGGGCCGGTCGGCGGCCGGGACGATGGTGAGCCGGGATACGGCGCACCTTGATTCCGAGCACGTCCTCTCGGCGGCCTACGAGTCGATGACCGAGAACCTGGTCGACAGCATCATCTCCCCGCTCTTCTACTTCGGGCTCTTCGGTCTTACCGGGGCCGCGGCCTTCCGGGCGATCAACACCCTGGACGCGATGCTCGGCTACCGCGACGAACGCGCCCGGATCGGGTGGTTTGCAGCCCGCGCCGACGACGTCGCAAACTTCATCCCGGCGCGGCTGACCGGCCTCATCCTCCTCGCCTACTTTGCGGCGAAGGGCCGGTTCGCCCCGGCATGGGCGGCACTCCGGCGCGATGCGAAGAGACGCCCCGGGTTCAACGGTGGGATACCGATGGCCGTCATCGCCGGCGGCGTCGGGATCCGGCTCGAAAAACCCGGCGTCTACACGATAGGAGACCCGGAACGGACGCTTGCGGAGGGGGGCGCCGATATTGTCCGGACGGTCCGGGCGGCGACGGTCATCTTCGCCCTCGCCGAGATCGCCGCACTATTTTTATTGGTCTCCATGAGCTATACATAGAAGTAATGAAACTCGAGGAACTGAGATTTGGCACCGAGCTGATCAAGCGCGGCTTTGCGTCGATGCAGAAGGGAGGCGTCATCATGGACGTGGTCAACGCAGAGCAGGCGAAGCTTGCCGAAGAGGCCGGTGCTGTCGCCGTCATGGCGCTTGAGAGAGTCCCTGCCGATATCAGAGCGGCAGGGGGCGTGGCCCGCATGGCCGACCCGCAGAAGATCGTCGAGATCATCGATGCGGTCTCGATCCCGGTGATGGGGAAGGCCCGGATCGGCCACTTCGTCGAGGCGCAGATCCTGGAGGCGCTCGGCGTGGATATGGTCGACGAGAGCGAGGTGCTGACACCGGCCGACGAGCAGTTCCATATCGATAAGAGCGGGTTTGGTGTCCCGTTCGTCTGCGGCGCCCGGAACCTCGGGGAAGCCCTGCGCCGTATCGACGAGGGTGCGGCGATGATCCGTACAAAGGGCGAGGCCGGGACCGGGAACGTCGTCGAGGCGGTCCGTCACATGCGGGCGATCATGGGCGGGATCCGGGCTCTCTCCGGCCTCTCCACTCAGGAGCTCGTCGACTGCGCCCGGGATATCGAGGCACCGGCAGCACTCGTCATCGAGTGCGCAGAGCGCGGCCGCCTCCCCGTGGTGAACTTCTCCGCGGGCGGGATCGCGACCCCCGCCGACGCGGCCCTGATGATGCAGCTCGGGGCGGACGGCGTCTTCGTCGGGTCGGGCATCTTCAAGTCCACGAACCCCGAGGCGACCGCCCGGGCGATCGTCGAGGCCGTCAACCACTACGACGACGCAAAGGTCATCGCCGAGGTGAGCAAGGGGCTCGGCGAGGCGATGAAGGGCCTTGATGTCCACCTGCTCCGCGAAGACGAGGTGTTGCAGACCCGTGGGCGTTAAGGTCGGTGTTCTCGCGCTCCAGGGCGACGTTGCCGAGCACATCGCGGCGTTCCGTGAGGCGCTCGCTGACCGGGCCGGCTCGTCGGTCGTCTCCGTCCGGCGCGCGGAAGACCTCGGGGACCTCGACGCCCTCGCGATCCCGGGCGGCGAGTCCACCACCATCTCCCGGCTGATCGGGAAGAACGGGCTTTATGAGCCGCTTGCCGGGTTCGAGGGCGGGATATTTGCGACCTGCGCCGGGATGGTCCTCGTGGCTGACCGGGTGGACGATCCACGGGTGCGGACCCTGGGTCTCATCCCGATGCATGTAGCGAGGAACGCCTTCGGGCGGCAGGTCGACTCCCGTGAAACGTCTCTCAACATCGCGGGCCTCGCCGACCCTTTCCGCGCGGTCTTCATCCGGGCCCCGGCGGCGACGGAGATCGGGAGCGGCGTCGAGTTGCTCGCCCGGATCCCGGAAGGGATCGTTGCCGTCCGGCACGGCCGGAAAATGGCGTTCGCCTTCCACCCGGAGCTTGGCGGAGATCTCCGCCTGCACCGGACCTTCTTAGAGGGTCTCGGCATATAGGATCCGGGATTCACCTGTTTTTTCGACTCCCGGCGTCGCCTATCACCTGTCTTGTCCAGGCGGTGCCATCGGCGGTCAGCCGGTAGATGATCCAGTTTCCCTGCGCCTCGCCGGCGATCAGTCCCATCTTCTTCAGGACGGAGAGGTGGTAGGAGAGCTTCGAGTCCGCTATCCCGAGCACCGCCTTGATGACACAGACACAGAGCGGCTGCACCGCGAGCATGGCGAGGATCTTGAGGCGGAGGGGGTCGGCGAGTGCGCGAAAAAGAGCACTCTCTCTTTTCAGGAGATCGTCTCCCGGCAACTGCCCCGTCAGCCCTGCGATGCCCCCGCACCGGCAGAGCGACTCCTCGACGTCAGGAGGGAGGGGCAGGGATGCATCCTGGTATTTTTTGTCTTCTGCCATCGGGACATCACACTCGATATTTCAAAAGAATCTGAAATGAAAACATCTATAACCTTTCGCTGCTCTCACACGGCGTACGAACTAACCGTTCAACAGCAGAGGAGAAAAAAGCATGGGCACTATGAGCATCGGTTCCATCGGCGGCAGCAGGGTCGTACGGAGCATCCTGACCGTGGGGGAGAAGGCCGGAGCGGGTCATCATCAGCGATGCGCACCCGTTGGCGCTCGCCGGGGTCAAGCGAAGGCTACGAACGCATCGGATCTTCTCTTCCGACGATCGGCTGTCATCGGCCGGAGGACCTCCCGGGTTTCCACGGTGCTGTCTCTTTTCATCGGTCGACAATGCCGGCCCGATGAGCCGCCGGGACCCCCCATGGGGGTTCGACCCCCTCAAAAAGCCTGCTGAAGGAGTTCGAGATACTCACCGGCGTCCCGGTATTACTGAACACGAGTTTCAACGTGATGGGCGAGCCGATCGTGGAATCGCCGCAGGATGCTATCCGCTGCTTCTTCTCCACCGGTCTGGATTACCTGGTGTTGGGGAATTATATCGTCGGCAAGCAACCTGGCATGCTTCCCGATGTCTTGGCGGTTCGGGCATCCGCAACCTCCTGCAGCTCGCCGGTCTCCCTGGATCGGGAGAGCGTAGAGGATCCGGTTCCCCTGCAGCCCGCCGACGATCAGCCCTGCCTTCTCCAGGACCGGGAGGTGGCAGGAAGGTTTTGAGTCTGCCGGCCCGAGCACCGCTCTGGTGAAGCAGACAAAGAGCGGCTGCACAGGGGGCAGGCTCGCAAGCTCAACGGGAAATGCCCTGCCACCCCCGGTGGCTACCGGATGTCGTCATGCCTGGTGACAACTCCTTCAACTCGTTTTGAAACCAGAACCATTATAGGGTGGTGGCGCTCACACTATTTCAAATAATATTGAAACAGAGTGGGGCGTAGCACCATGACAGACGACACCAGCAAGAACCCAAAGGAAAGCCTCGCCGGACGGATCAAGAGACTCCTTGCGCCGGAAAACGACTGCGGCTGCAGTTGCAGTTGCGGCGGCGTGAAGGTCGTGTCGAAGAAGACGGACGAGAAGAAAGAGTGACCGGAAGCGGAGAATGGCCGACGAACCGACGACCCTGACCGAGGACGAACTGGTCGAAGAGATCCGTACCTGGGCGGAGAAGTACGCCCGCGAACACGACCTGGTGCTCAACCCGGACGAACGGGTGCGAAACGCTGTCCTCCGGGGGCTTGCCCGGAACCAGCTCAGGCATGGCGAGCGCTTCTGTCCCTGCCGCATCCGGAAAGGCGTGCCGGAAGAAGATGCGAAGATTGCCTGCCCCTGTGTCTACCACAAGGAGGAGATCGCGGTTGAGGGTCACTGCCATTGCAACCTCTTCTTCCGGAAGAGTGCGGTGGAGCAGGGGGGATAAAGACGGCCGACCCCCTGCTGACAGTCCCGATCGGAGTGGAACTCCCCCGGGTGCTGCTGGCTATCCTCATCGTCGCGGTCGCCTTCATGATCGGCGTGGCCCTCCTGATGACGATGAGGAATTTGCTAGCCATAACCGAATACAGCCGTCACTATATGCTGCAGGCGGAGCCGGAGCCGTCCGAAGGGACATGGGGGCGGTGAGGAGCTGAAACGGGCACCGTCACCACGGCCGGGATCGCCTGAATTACACACCGATACAGACATTGGAGCAATGTAAAGGAACTAACTATGATTGACATACTCATCGGCGCCCTTGCATCGGGGCTTGCCTCCGTGCTCGACTACCTCTCGGCGCATGTCCTTACCTGTCTGGTGCCGGCGTTCTTCATCGCCGGAGCCATCGCGGCCTTCGTCAAGAAGGATGCAATACTGAAGTATTTCAGCCCGGACACGCCCAAGCACATCTCCTACGGGATAGCATCGGTCTCGGGGACGATCCTCGCGGTCTGCAGCTGCACCATTCTCCCGATCTTTGCCGGAATCCTCAAGAAAGGGAGCGGCATCGGCCCGGCAACGACGTTCCTCTTTGCAGGTCCCGCCATCAACATCCTCGCGATCATCTACACCGCATGGGTGCTCGGCTTCGACCTCGGGATAGCACGGGCGATCTCGGCGGTCGTGCTCGCGATCGTCATCGGGCTTCTCATGGCGCTGATCTTCCGGTCGACGGACGTCGAGACGCTCAAGAAGAAGGCGATGGCGCCGAGTGTCGCCGGGGCATGCGAGGAAGAGAAACCGCGCTGGGTCACGCCGGCGTTCTTCGCCCTCCTGGTCGGGGTGCTGGTCTTCGGCGCTTCGCCGCTTGACTGGGCGCTCCGGCTCGGCATCGTCTACATTCTCACGCTCGCGATCGCCGTCCTGCTCATTTACTATTACGACCGGGACGAGGTGACCGACTGGGGGATGGAGACCTGGGATCTCACGAAGAAGATCTTTCCGATCCTGATCGCCGGGACATTCCTTGTCGGGATCATCGCCTTCTTCCTCCCGCCGGAGACCTTCCAGCCCTACTTCGGGAACAACTCGCTCGGCGCGAACTTCCTTGCGGCGATCGCAGGGTCGATCCTTTACATGCCGACGCTGCTTGAGGTCCCGATCATCGGCACGACCTTTGGCTACTCGTCGGGGCTGATGGCCAGCGGTCCGGCGCTCGCCCTCCTGCTATCCGGGCCGACGATCAGCCTCCCCTCCGTCCTCGTCATCCACCGGATCATGGGGGCGAAGAAGACAGCGGCCTACGTGGCGCTGGTGGTCGTCTTCGCGACCATTGCCGGGTTCCTCTTCGGGAACGGGATGCTGCTCATATAGGAGAGAATCTATGGAGACAAAGAAGAGAGAGAAACCCTGCTGCGCTGCCGAGGCCATGCACCGGATCCGCCGGATCGAGGTCGGCGGGGTTGTCGTCGGGCTCGCGATGCTCGATGATGCCTTCCAGGCTGTCATCGATCACGGTATCACGGACCTTACCGCTATCAGTGACGAACTCATCAGGCAGGTAAAGATCTACAACTATATCCCGAAGGAAGCGGAACCGCTCTACCGGGCGGCGCTCCTTTTAGCGTATCAGAACGAGGTGAAGAAACGATGAAGGTAGAAGTACTCGGAACCGGCTGCGCCAAGTGCAAGCGGCTCACGAAGAACGCAGAAACAGCGATCAAGGAGCTCGGCATCGAGGCCGAACTCGTCAAGGTCGACGATATCACCGAGATCATGGATCGCGGCGTGATGCTGACGCCGGCTCTTGCCGTCGACGGGGAACTCAAAGTCTCCGGCCGGGTGGCGGACGTCAAAGAGATCAAGGAGATCCTGCAGGGGTGAGATCCCTCTTCCCCTGCAAAGGAGCCTGAGAGATGGTGCTGGTTGAAGTGTTCGGGACCGGCTGCGCCAGGTGCGGGCGGATGATCAAAAATGTCGAGATCGCGGTCAGGGAACTCAAGATCGATGCGGAGATCCGCAAGATCGAGAGCCTCGATGCGATGATCGAGCGGGGCGTGATGCTGACGCCGGCGCTCTACGTCGACGGCGAGGCCAAAGTCGTCGGCCACGTCCCCTGTATCGAGGATATCAAACAGATACTGCTCGGAGAGAAGTGATATGGCAGAACAGAACATACCCCGGTGTGCCTGTGAATCCGGGATAGAGCCGGAAGGCGGCACGAAACGGATCATCTTCGCCTGCGCCGGCGCATCGAAGGCCGGACAGCTCACGAACGAGGCAGCTGTTCAGTTAACGAAGGAAGGATACGGGAATATCGCCTGCACGGCCTCACTTGCCGTCGGGACACCCTCGATCAAGAAGAAGGTCGAGGTGGCGGACGAGGTGATCGTCATCGACGGCTGCCCGGTCGGCTGCGCCCGCCAGATCGCCGAGCGGGCCGGCATCACGCCCGACCAGGAGATCGTGGTCACGGACCTCGGGATCGAGAAAGGCGGGGGCCTCGACCTCCCCGAAGAGGATGTGGAGAGGGTCGTCTCCGCCGCCTGGGAGGGCAAAGGGAGAACGGAGGAGGAGAGGGAGCGCAGGCCGTCCGGTGGATGCGGCTGCGGTTGTGGATGCGAAGGATCGACGGACACCCTCGTCATCGAATGGCGGCATATCGGAAGAGACCTCGAGAACACCTGCGAAAGGTGCAGCGAGACTGGGAAGGCGGTGAGAGAAACAGTCGATCGGATTCGCGCAGCCCTTGAAGACGCGGGCATCACGGTCAAATTCGTCGAGAACGTCCTTCCACACGATGCGATAGCAGACTCAAACACCATCCTCTTCAACGGCGTACCACTCGAGGATCTCATCGAAGGCATGGAAGTTACCAGCACGCCCTGTGCCTCCTGTGCCTGCATCACCGGGCAGGACGACGTCGAGTGCCGTGCTATCGAGTATAACGGCGAGCGTTATGAGTCGATCCCGCCGGAGCTGATCGCCCGGGCGGCGCTGAAGGCGCTCGGGCTGGAGTGATCTCGTGAGGAAGAGGAGCCTCTTCGTCTGCGTCCATAGCGCCGCCCGCTCGCAGGCGGTGGAGGGGGAGCGAGGGGTCCGCTCCTTCTTCCCCCGGGCAGCGGCAGAGATTCGTCGGGAGTTACCCGACCTGTCGAACCTCGCTGGCACCGACGGGGGAGTCGTGGCAGGCGTCCGGCGGATCCGGGACGCGATTACGGGTTGGATCGACGCGACGTTCGGAGAAGCGTGACGATGGCGGTCACCGTCATCGCCTGTTCGGGGATCTCGAACACCGGGAAACTGACCGCCCAGGCCGGGGCGATGCTCCTCCGCCGCTCCTGCGGGGCGGTCGAGGCCTGCACCGCGGCTACCCGGCCGACGGCATCCCTGGAGGCTGCGATCCGGCACGCGGACCGTATTCTGGTGTTGGACGGGTGCGGCGACTGCTGCGGGAAGGAAAAACTCCGGGCGCTCGGGATCGAGCCGCACCTGCACATCGTCGCGACCGACTGCGGCATCGCGAAGAACGGGATGAGCGAACCCCGGTTCGACGAGATCGAGCGCCTTTCAGCCGCCGTGCTGGAGGCTATCCGGTGGTGAACTACGGGTTCTCCCTGGCATCAGTTGAGGAGAGCCGATATCTTCGGCAGGGGGATGTGGTAATGAAGCACCCCTGGATAAAGCATATATACCAACCTGTACAAGAACACAAAACCGTTTCAAGCAAAATTGTAATGGTCAATCCAGCGACAGGAGTGTCCTTGATGAAAACGAAACAACCATGCAGTCATGATGCCCCGCGCGTGCGCCGGGGGCTTGCCTGCAGCATAACCGGACGAAAGGTCCTGCCGTTAGTTGCGCTGTCGGTTCTCCTGGCCTTTGCCACCCTCTTTGCAGGCTGCACGACGGAACCCGGCGGAGCGGATGCCGCCGTCTCGCCGCTCAACGGCACCGTCACGAAAGTCGAAGTCATCCACTTCACCGCGCCGAACCAGTGTTATTCCTGCGTGGTGCTCGGTGACTACGCCGAAGAGACCGTGAAGACATATTTCCCTGGTGAACTCGGCTCCGGGAAGGTGATCTTCGATCACGTTGACATCGCCGACCCGGAGAAGAAGGAGATCGTCGAGCGTTACGGGGCGACCGGCTCGTCGCTCTGGATCGGCACCTACGACGACCAGGGTGGGTTCTCCAAAGAGGAGGATACCCGGGTCTGGTACAAACTCAACGACAAGCCCGGATTCATGCAGTATCTCAAGACGCTGATCGGGATGCGTCTCGCCGGGGACTTCTCGCAATGAGCCTGATGGGGTTCATGGAGACGATGGGGACGAGCAGTGTTCCCCTCGTCGCCGCGTTCTTCATCGGGTTGATGATGGCCCTCTCGCCCTGTCCGCTCGCGACGAACGTCGCCGCGATCGGTTACCTTTCCCGCCGGATCGGTAACCCGGGGCAGACCCTCCTCGCCGGGGCGCTCTACAGCGCGGGGAGGATGGTCGTCTACGTCGGCATCGCCGCAGCGATTGTGACCCTCGGGCTCTCCGTTCAGGGGATCTCGCTCTTCCTCCAGACCTGGGGCGAGGTGCTCGTCGGCCCGCTGCTGATCGTGATCGGGGTCGTGATGCTCGATCTCGTCCCGCTCCCCTCCTTTCGGGGCGGCAGCAGGCGGTTTGCCGCATTCAAGGAGCGGGTCGCCGACCGGGGGCTCGCGGGAAGTTTCATCCTCGGCGTGCTCTTCGCATTGACCTTCTGCCCCTTCTCGGCGGTGCTCTTCTTTGCGATGCTCGTCCCGCTGGCGCTCCGGACCTCTGACCCGCTCGGGGTACCGGCGGTCTTTGCCGTCGCGACCGCTCTGCCGGTGATCGCGTTCTCGCTGATCATGGTGACCGGGATCGCGAAGGTGGGGAGCGCGATGAAGGCGGCGGAGAGGTTCGAGTACTGGACGCGGCGCATCGTCGGGGTGCTCTTCATCGGGATCGGGGTCTACCTCCTCGCGGCAATGCTGATTGGGTGAGGTTGAATACCACCGTCGTGCAGGGTCTACCATCGTTCTCCGGGCCCGCGCCGTTTCCCTCCCCCACGCGGCGCGTATGCGTGGGGACCAGGCTCCTGTCCGTGACCGGTCTGAACCGTCCTGCAGGTCCCTGCTGCGTGCTACAGGGATTCAATGTTATCGGAATGAGAAACGGACCATGAACTTCAATTAAGTAGTGCATGGACAGATTACTCTACACGGAAAAGGCCCCATGTCTTCCAACGAGCGACGGATAAAAAGCCGGATGAAAGTCGGTGCAGGGTTCGCGTTCTTCGGACTGGCGTGCCCGTTCTTCTGGTTGAATCTGTTTTATGGCGACTCCGGGTTTGAGACCTGGGTTTACGGCATCCATTCCGCTATTTTCATCATCATCGGACTTACACTGCTGGGAAAAGGGTGGTACGACCTGAAACGGGTCCGAATTAATGCCTAGATGAGAGCGCTCGTTGAACAAGATCCCCTCACATCCTCTTCGGCATCATACCCGTGCCGCTCGGGAGATCCGCTGCCCATCAGGGCTCCCGGTTATTGGGGGGAGGCGCCGGGGTCGCAGAGGACCTGTCCCCGGGACCCCGTTGGCGCCTCCTGGTAGCAGGCGGACGTTGATCGCCGAACCCTCTCTCGAACCTCTTCGCGGGCTGTCAAGACCTCCCCCTCAATTCCACGCAGGTGCAGGCAGGACAGGGTTCATACGACCCCCTGATCGATGGCGCACTGTGCGGCCGGCTCATTCGCGTACCACCGTTTTTTGAGCCAGAGCGCGACGTTGACGAGCCCTATCAGGATCGGCACCTCGATGAGCGGGCCGATCACGGTGGCGAATGCGACCTGCGAGCCGATGCCGAAGACCGCAACAGCGACGGCGATGGCGAGTTCGAAGTTGTTCGACGCTGCTGTGAAGGCCAGGGTCGCCGAACGCGGGTAGTCGACGTTGAGCCGGTGGCTCATCCAGAACGCGACGAAGAACATCACGAGGAAGTAGATCAGGAGCGGGATCGCGACCCGGACGACGTCGAACGGGACCTGGATGATGTTCGCCCCCTGGGTCGAGAACATCACGATGATCGTGAAGAGCAGGGCGACGAGGGTCAGGGGCGAGATCCGCGGGATGAACCGGGTCTCATACCACTCCTTCGATCGTACCCGAAGCAGGATAAAGCGGGTCAGAAACCCGGCGATGAACGGGATGCCGAGGTAGATGAAGACCGAGGTCGCGATCTCGGCGATCGTGATGCTGATCGCGGTGCCGGTCCCGATCCCGAGGAGCGGCGGCAGAACCGTGATGAAGATGTACGCGTAGATCGAGTAGAAGAAGACCTGGAAGACGGAGTTTAAGCCCACCACCGCGGCACAGTAGTCGCAGCTCCCGCCAGCGAGGTCGTTCCAGACGATCACCATCGCAATACAGCGCGCGATCCCGATCAAAATCAGGCCGTACATCAACTCCGGCCGGTCGGCGAGGAAGAGGACCGCGAGGGCGAACATCAGGACCGGGCCGACGACCCAGTTCTGGAAGAGCGATAAGCCCAGCACCTTCCGGTCGCGGAAGACGCTGCCGAGTTCCTCATACCGGACCTTCGCGAGCGGCGGGTACATCATCACGATCAGGCCGATCGCAATCGGGATCGAGGTCGTGCCGACCGCAAAGCCGGTGATCGCCTGCGGGACCGAGGGGAAGAAGTAGCCGATCCCGATCCCGATCGCCATCGCAAGGAAGATCCAGAGAGTCAGGTAGCGATCAAGGAACGAGAGCCGTTTCATAGTTTCAGCCATGGTTGTTCTCCGTGGTGTCCGGGGGTGTGCCAGCCCCCGGGCTGGCGACGTCCAGCCCCGGGGATCGACCATCGACCAGCATAATCATCGTCTTTTGTTGCATCAAGTCGCCTCGATTTGGTCCGTGTAACTGCAATCAGCGCCGGTCCCCAGGGACCGCGGTCACGCCCGCCTTCTTCACCGCCATCACGATATCGTCGACCGAGACAGCGGCCGGGTCGTAGGTGACCTTCAGCTGGTTCGTGATCCCATTCAGGGTGAAAGCGGTCACCCCCTTCAGGGCCTTCACCCGTCTCTCGACCATCTGCCCCTCACAGGCGCAACCGAGCCCTTCGAGCCGGAACGTCGTGGTTGCAGGACCGGACGATCCGGATCCGTTGCCGGGGATGGGGATTGGAGGCGGCACCTCGTCGGCAGGCTCTCCGCAACAACAGCAACCTTCTGTCTCGACGAGGGTTGGGGTCGGCAGATCCCGGTCAATCGACGTATCACCGCAGCAACATCCGTCTCCTGCGGGGGCTGTCGCCGTTGATGCCGCACCAACGTCCTCCGCGCCGGAACAGCACGAACCTGTCGCCCCGACGGCGACGGAGATCTGCGGCTCTCCGCACGAACAGCAACCGGCTCCGGCCGTTGAAGGAACGGGTAGCACATCGCCCGCAGGTGCGGTACAGGAACAGCAGCCGACAGCCGCCGTCGTCTGCGCTGCAGTCGGAATGGCAGGAGCCTTTATCTGGGCAGCAGCGGGGCTCTCAGGTTCGGCGCCGCTCCGCCACGTCAGCAGACGCAGGGCGTTCAAGATCACGAAGACCGCGCTCCCCTCGTTCAGGAGCAGGCCCGTGACCAGCCCGAGGTAGCCGAGCAGGGCCGCGACGACCATGAACGCGACGTTGATCAGCGAGACGGCGATGTTCTGCCGGATCACGGTGACCGTCCGGTGCGAGAGTTCACGCACATACGCCAGTTTCCCGAGGTCGTCGGACATCAGCACCACGTCGCCGGCCTCGATCGCGATGTCCGTGCCTGCCGCGCCCATCGCGATGCCGACGTCCGCGGCGGCCATGGCCGGTGCGTCGTTGATGCCGTCGCCGACCATGGCCACTGCACCGTACCGCTCTCTCAACTGCCGCACCACGTCGACCTTATCCGTCGGCAGGAGCTGCGCCCGGTATTCATCCACACCGACACGTTGCGCGATGGCCCGGGCGCTCCGCTCGTTGTCCCCGGTCAGCATCACGGTCCGGACGCCGGCGCGTCTTAACCGCTGCAAGGCCTCGACAGCGCCGGGCCGCACCTCATCGGCGATCGCGACCAGGCCGGCGAGCGTCCCGTCGCGGCTGACCAGGACCACGGTCCGGCCTTCACCCTCGATCCGGGCGATCGTCTCCTCCGCGTGACCGATCTCGATACCCTCTTCGAGCATGGCGCGGGGGCTGCCGATGCGGCATGCCTGGCCGTCCACCGTCGCCGCGACCCCGCGCCCGGCCGTCTCCTCGAACTGAACGGCCGGCCGACCCGAGAACGTCCCGCTCTCGCGAGCCTTCCGGACGATCGCTGCTGCGAGGGGGTGGCCCGACCACGACTCGATGCAGGCGGCAAGGTCGAGCAGTTCATCCCCGGTGAGATCGTCAAAGGTCACGACATCCGTGACCGCGGGCCGTCCGATGGTCAGGGTCCCGGTCTTGTCGAACGCGATCGCCTTCACCGTCTCGATGGTCTCAAGGTAGGCGCCGCCCTTGAAGACGGTTCCCTGCTTTGCAGCGTTCGCCATTGCGCCCACCACCGCGACGGGCACGGAGAGCGCAAGGCCGCAGGAGCACGAGACCACGAAGACGACGAGCCCGCGGTAGATGAACGGGTACCACTCGGCACCGAAGAAGAGCGGCGGCACGGTGGCGACCAGCACCCCGAGGACGAACATGACCGGCGTGTACCACTTCCCGAAGGAGTCCGAAAATCGCTGGTATGATGTCCGTTTCGCCTGCGCCTCCTCGACCGAGAGGATGATCCGGGAGAGCATCGTTTCGGACGCCGGTTTTGTGACCCGGACCTCGAGTGACCCGTTCTGGTTGATCGTCCCGGCGAAGACGTCCTCGCCGGGGCCGCGGTGTACGGGAACCGGTTCTCCGGTGACCGCTGCCTGGTCGACGTACGACGACCCCGCGACGACCGTGCCGTCGACCGGCACCCGCTCGCCCGGTCGGACGATCACGACTTCGCCGACGCTGATCGTCTCGACCGCACAGATGGTCTCGCGGCCGTTGCGCCGGACCAGCGCTTCTTTCGGCACGAGCGCCATGAGCGACCGGATCGCACCCCGGGCTTTATCCACGGCGTAGGACTCGAGGACGTCGCCGAGCGAGTAGACGATGATCAGGACCGCGGCCTCCCCCCAGAGTCCGAGCGCCATCGCGCCGACAGAGCCGATCAGCATGAGCAGGTGGATCGTCGGCGTCAGGTTCTTGAGCGCGATCAGCGCCTTTCGTGCCGGGTAGTAGACGCCGATGAGCACGGCGAGCAGGTAGAGCCCGTTCACGATGGTGAGCGACGTCCCGAGGTATCCCGCGACGAAGGCGATCACCGCGGTGAGGAAGCTCCCGTAGAGGGCGAGTTGTTGCGGTTCACGCCACCAGGTGCTCTTCCGCCCGTCGCTTCGCACCTGCGAGGCGGTCATCCCCGTCTCAGCGACGGTGCGGATGATCTCCTGGACACTGACGATCGCGGGATCGTAGGTGATCCGGGCCTGGCCGGTGACCGGCGTGATCTCGTGGCCCCGGACGCCGGCGAGGGCGTCCAGTTTCCGGGCGAGCAGGTCGGCGTTGCAGGTGCAGTCCATCCCCTGAATCTGCAGGGTAACCGTATCGGTATCGGATGTCGATGAAGCAATGCTCATCTCGCTCTCATCCCCTGGCGTAGAAATCCCGAACTGGAGATCGCTCCTTCGAATATTCTCACACTATCGTTTGTCATGGTGATTCCCCGCAGGAAATTGGTACCTCAATCTTCTGAATATCGAGGATCTCCAGGATCTGGACCGCCTGGCCCGACTTGATCCTGTACCAGATGTTCACACCGTCCCTCCGCGACTCGAGAACCCCGGCCTCCTCCAGGACCCTGAGATGCTGCGAAACCGTCGGCTGTGCCT
Organism: Methanobacteriota archaeon; assembly: GCA_023393455.1. GTDB lineage: Archaea > Halobacteriota > Methanomicrobia > Methanomicrobiales > Methanoculleaceae > Methanoculleus. The sequence continues at coordinate 20,379 of JAEWLJ010000003.1, forward strand.
TTCCGACGGCCGGCACGAGTGTACACGCACATCGCTCGCCGTCCATCAGGCATTGGACGATCTTTATCCGCGTCTCGTCGGCGAGAGCTTTCAGCAGTTTTATCCTCCCCTGCATATCCACAAATTGGTATATTCAAATATATGAATATGATCGCGCTGGTCGGGATCTGGCGTCTCCTGAGTCGGGCCCGACCGGAGACGGGTCTGGGCCGCCGGGAATGAGGAGAATGTCCGCGGTGAAGACGTCTGCAGAGACGATCACCTGCGATGCTGAACGCTGCCCCCCGGCTCCGGGACCGGTGGCATGGCGGAGAGGCGACAGAAAGATGTCCCGTCGATTCCCAAGATGATACCATGAAGAAGGAACTCGTCATCGAATGGAAGCACATCGGGAACGAGATCGAGAAGACCGCCGAAGAGTTTGAGGAGACCGGAATGACGCTTTCGGCTGTTCTCGCGGAGATCCGGATGCTCCTCGATATGGAGGGGATCAGCGTCCGGGTGGATGAGACCGTCCTCCCCGATGACGCCCCAGCTGGATCGGAGGCCCTCCTCTTCAACGGGGTGCCGATCGAGGAACTTCTGGCAGGGGTCGAGGTGACTGCCGCATCCTGCTCCTGCGCATCCTGCGACTCCTGCGGGGGAGACGCGGAGTGCCGGACGCTCTGCTACAACGGCGAGGAGTACGAGGCAATCCCGCCGGAACTGATCGGGCGGGCGGCCGCAAAAGCGCTCGAGATGGAGTGAGTCCGTGACGGAACCCATCATCCTCGTCACCTGCTCCGGCCTCTCGAACACCGGGAAGCTGACCGGTCAGGCGGGGATGGTGGTCCGGCAGCGGTGCCCCGGATCCGTCGAGGCCTGTATCCCGGCACGCCGCCTGTCGGCGTCGCTTTCCGGCCGAATCCTCGCGCTGGACGGCTGTGAGGACGCCTGTGCGCTCAAAAAACTCCGGGAGAACGGGGTCGAGCCGGACCTGCACATTGTCGCGACCGGGTGCGGGATCGTAAAGAACGGCATGGCGGAGCCGCGGTTTGACGAGATCGAGCAGCTCGCGGGCGCGGTGATCGAGGCGATCCAGAGCGGGCAGCAGCCCTGAGTGCATCACCCTTCCGGGCCGTAGCGCCGCCGGAGGATTGCCGGGGCACCCGGGGAACCCCCGGCGACTGCCTCGGCGAAGAGGGGAGCATCGTTCGTGATGCGATCCCCCGGAACCAGTGGCGCCGGAACCGGGGAGAATGTCTGCGCCTCCCGCCACTCCCAGACGGCATCCATCACGGCGTCCGCCGTTGCCATGACGCTCGCGGCCCCGACGTCCACCACGACGGGGTTCTGGATATTCCAGCGCTCGACGACGGTATGGAGGAGCCGGCGTCTGACCGTCCAGATCATCGGGGGGTGCGGGTGCGCGGTCAACCGGTCGAGCTGCTCCGCCCAGACCCCGCCCTGGAGTTCGAACCTCCCCACTTCGTCGACGACCATCAGATCGGTCTCGCGGGGGTCCGGCGGCGCGAGCGCCCTGCGGCCGAAAGAAAGCCCCTCGGGGCGGAAATAGAACCGGCCGTGGGCCTCGCACCGCGGGTCGGGATCGATCGAGGAGAGTTCCTCGTGCTCGCCGGTGGCGAGGTCGACAAGGGTGAACCCCGACCTCCGCCCGTCCCGCAGATGGCCGGGAGAGATCACGCCCCTGACCCGTACGTTCAGCCCGACGGTGAGCCCGATGACCAGGTGCAGGAACGTCGTCTTGCACTGGCCCTGCCCGCCGGTGATGATGAAGACCGGCGCCCGGCGGCTCATCGGGGGAGTCCTCCGGCGAGATGACGGGTGATCGGTGGCAGGCTCGCTCCGCGGTACATGGTGTTACGTACGCAGAGCGGGCTAATAATAGTTTACTTGTATGGACTGTTTAGGTGATCTTATTGACGCGATGCGGATCCGGGCTGCCGGAGACTCCGGCGCCCCGGTCTCCCGGAAGAACGGCCGGCCGTCCCGCAGGGATGCCGGGGGCCAGGCACTAATAAGTAATACCGGCAGACAATACCTTACGGAGATTTCATATGGCAGAAGCAGATGGGACGAAGGTCGTGCTCCACACAACCATGGGCGATATAACGATCCGGCTCTACGACGACATGCCGGTGACTGCGGGAAACTTTGCGAAACTGGCCAAATCAGGGTTCTACGACGGGACGATCTTCCACCGGGTCATTCCCCGGTTCATGATCCAGGGCGGCGACCCCACCGGCACCGGGACGGGCGGGCCGGGCTACACCATCACCGACGAGTTCGTGAAGGGCCACTCGAACCGCCGGGGCACCATCGCGATGGCGAACACCGGCCGCCCGAACAGCGGCGGCAGCCAGTTCTTCATCAACCTGGTGGACAACGTCTACCTCGACTGGGACAACCCCCAGTCACCGAGCGCCCACCCGGTCTTCGGGGAGGTGGTGGAGGGGCTGGACGTCGTCGACAAGATAGGAAAGGTGGCGACGAACTCCGCCGACAAGCCGAAGGTCCCCGTCCGGATCGAGAAGGCCGAAGTTCAGGAGTAACTCTCTTTTTATGAGCGAGACCGGCCGCCGGGACCCGCGTGAGATCGAGGAGCGGATGGGCTACGCATTTCGCGACCGCTCGCTCCTTCTCCGGGCGCTCACCCGCCTCGCCTACACCCTGGAGGCGGGCCTTCCGCCCGCCGCCCACATGGACGCCCTCGCCACCCTCGGGGATGCGGTCATCAACGTCGTGGTCGTGGAGGCGGCGGTCGCGGGCGGGGCGCACGACAAGGGCGCGATCACCAACAAAAAGATGAACCTGGTGAACATGTCCCGGCTCCGCTCCCTCGCGGAAGACCTCAACCTCGCCGACTACGTCCGGTGGGGGAAGGGCGAGGCCGCCCAGAGGGTCTGGACCTCCGGCCGGGTCCTCGCCGAGTGCCTGGAGGCGCTCGTCGGCGCCGTCTACCTTGACGGCGGGATGGGTGCGGCCACCGGGGTGCTCCGACACCTCGGGCTCACGGAGAAGGCGTAACCGTTCTCTCCCTCGAACGCTTCTCACTACTCCCGGGGAAACCCGGTCTTCGATAGAAGGCGTGAAGGGGCGTTGCTCTCTGATGGACCGGTCGGTGATGGAGGAACTGGTGGAGAGGTTCTCCAGAGTCTATCACTCTCATTCCTCCGCCACCGACCCCGGCACGGGCGCGCTCGCCGGAACTGTGGCCGGCGGCCGCATCAGGAACCAGGCGGCGGCGAACCCCACCGCGGCGAGGGCCGCGACCAGCGGGAAGACCCCGAGGTAGGTCCCGGTCGCCGTCCGGACGAACCCGGCGAGCTGCGGCCCGGCGATGGCGCCTGCGCCGTAGGCGAGGAAGACCACCCCGTAACAGCGCGGGTAGTCGCACGTCCCGAAGTAGGACGCCGTCGCCGTCGGCGCGATCGCGAGCCAGCCCCCGAGGCATCCCCAGAGGACGGCGAACGCGATGATGTAACTCGGCACCCCCGGCACGAGCCAGATCAGCAGCGATGCCCCTGCGATCAGCGCAAACGTCACCATCGCCGTCTTCTGCGGTGTTATCCGGTCGGTGAGGTTCCCGAACGCCGGCCGGCCGAGGCCGTTGAAGACGGCGAAGAACCCGACGAGGAGCGTCGCGAGCCCCGCGTCCACCCCGGCAAGTTCGGTCCCGACCGGCTTTGCGATCGATATCGCGGCGAGGCCCGCGAGGCAGCCGATGAAGTAGCAGGCGAAGAGCCCGTAGAACGTCCCCGTCCGGAGCATCGCGCGGCGGTCGCACTCGCAGACCGGCGCCGTCCCGACCCCGGGTGCGGGCGGTGTCCAGCCCGCCGGGCGCCAGCCTTCCGGCGGGAACCGGAGCGGGAGGGCGGAGAGGATCAGCAGGGCGATCAGCGCGACCCCGAAGAGCCTGAACGTCGTCATCACCCCGTACGCGGCGATGAGCGCGCCTGCCGCGTTCGCGGTGACGAAGGCGGAGAACCCGAACCCGAGGAGGGCAAGCCCGACCGCGAACCCCCGCCGGTCCGGGAACCACCGGGTGGCGACGGCGACCGGCGCCCCGTAGGCGATCCCGACGCCGAGCCCGCCGATCACCCCGTAGACGACATACAGCATCTCGACCGATGTCGCCGTCGAGGCGAGGAGCCACCCGAGGCCGGTGAGGAGCCCACCGACGATCGTCACCGTCCGGGGCCCGTAGCGTTCGAGATACTTCCCGGTGAGGGGCATCGCTATCGCGAAGAAGGCGAGGAAGACCGAGAACGGGAGGAGGACCTCCCCCGCCGTCACCTCCCGGCCGAGCGTCGCGGTGAAGTGCGCCGCGAGCGGTGCCACAAAGACGCTCCATGCGTATATGCTCCCGAGGCAGAGGTTGGTGACGAGGCCGAGGGCCACAAGGCCCCATCGCCCCTTCTCTGCGGGCAGCCCGAAGATCGTCGGTGTCTGTGTCATGGACGTCTACTCCTCGAGGGTGGAGATGTCGCCCGGATCCATGCCGAGCTCGCGGGCTTTCAGGACCCGGCGCATGATCTTGCCGCTCCGGGTCTTCGGGAGCCTCTCCATGAACTCGATCTCGGCCGGCACGGCAACAGGCCCGAGGCTCTTTTTGACGTGTCGGGCGAGTTCGTCGATGAGGCCGTCACCCGGAGTCGCCCCCACGCGGAGAGTGACGAACGCCTTGATGACGTTCCCCTTCAGGGCATCGGGTTTCCCGATGACCGCCGCCTCCGCCACCGCCTCGTGCGAGACGAGCGCGCTCTCGACCTCGGCAGTCCCGATGTTGTGCCCGGCGACGACGATCAGGTCGTCCGCCCGGCCGAGGACCATGATGTAACCCTCCTCGTCCTTCACCGCGAGGTCGCCTGCGGTGTAGCACCCCGGTATGGTCTCCCAGTAGGTGCGGTAGCGCTCGTCGTTGCCGTGAACCGTCCGGAGCATCGAGGGCCAGGGCTCCTTGATGACCAGGAACCCGCCCGTCCCCGGCGGGACGGGGTTCCCCCTCCTGTCGACGACGTCCACGACGGCGCCCGGGATGGGCTTCCCCGCAAATCCGGGGCGCATCGGCTCGCCGATCATCGTGGTGATCATGTGCATCCCGGTCTCGGTCTGCCACCAGGTGTCCACGATCGGGCACCGCCCGCCGCCGATCGCATGGTAGTACCACTCAAACGCCTCGGGGTTGAGCGGTTCGCCGACCGAGCCGAGCACCCGGAGCGTCGAGAGATCGTACTTCGCCGGCCATTCGGCGCCGTAGCGCATGAACATCCGGATGGCGGTCGGCGCGGTGTAGAAGATCGTCACCCCATACTTCTCGATGAGATCCCAATAGGCGCCGGGATCGGGGTAGTCCGGTGTCCCTTCGGCGATGACGACCGTCGTCCCGACCGCGAGCGGGCCGTAGACGATGTAACTGTGACCGGTGATCCATCCCGGATCGGCGGTGCACCACAGGACATCGGTCTCTTTGATGTCGAAGTCGTGGCGGGCGGTGTAGTAGGTCCCGACCATGTAGCCGCCGCAGGTGTGGACGATCCCCTTCGGTGCCCCGGTCGAACCGCTCGTATACAGGATGAAGAGCGGGTCCTCCGAGTCCATCGAGACCGCCGGGCAGTCGGGTGCGGCGTGGGCCACGAGTTCGGCGTAATCGACCTCCCGCGCGGGATCGAGGTCGGCGGCCGGGATCTCGCGCCGGAGGACGACGGTCTTCTCGACGCACGGTGTCCGGGTGAGCGCATCGTTCACGATCTCGTGGAGCAGGATGGTCTTTCCCCGCCGGTAGCCGACGTCCGCGATGACGAGGACTTTTGCCTCGGCATCGTTGATCCGCATCGCGAGCGCATCCGCCCCGAACCCGCCGAAGACCACCGAGTGGACGGCCCCAAGCCGGGCGCAGGCGAGCATCGCGACGATCTGTTCGGGGACGAGCGGCATGTAGATGCAGACCCGATCACCCTTCCCGACGCCGAGACTCGAAAGCCCGTTTGCAAACCGCATCACCTCGCGGTGCAGGTCCTCGTAGGTGAGGACCTGCTGCTCTCCGCTCTCGGCGTGCCAGATGATCGCCGGCTTATCCCTCCGGCCGCCGCTGACGTGGCGGTCAAGGCAGTTGTAGGCGATGTTCAGCTTTCCGTTGACGAACCACTTTGCGTAGGGGTAGTTCCACTCCTTCACCCGGTCCCAGGGCTCGAACCAGTCGAGCTCGCGGGCGACCTGGTCCCAGAACCCGTCGGGGTCGTGCAGGAACTCGCTGTAAGCCCGCGTATAGTCCGGTGTCCAGGCGGCCGCCTTACACCGTGGGTCGGGATAGTAACACCTCTCATCCAATTTCACGGCGAATGTTTCAGCCATCTCTTCTCACTCCACCTTCCGGGCAGATCCAGCCCGGGATCGTGCTACTCAGACATACATGCCGGTCGCCGGCACCCCGTGCCGGTCACCGGGGGGGGCGTAGCCGCCGCAGGCTCCCGCCTCGTCGGCCAGCCCAAATTTTACATGATTAATAATGTATAATTTGTGATAAACCTTTCGATCACCGGGCAACGGGACAGGCAGGAAGGGCGTTAGAGCCATCCTTTCCGGTTAATGGCCACAGCGATGAGCGAGGAGACGATCAGGGAGAGAACGATGATGATGAGGAACCCGTAGGGGTGGTCCTCGAGGGGGACCGGGACGTTCATACCGAGGAAGCTCGCGATCATCGTGGGGATCGCGAGGATGATGGTTATCGAGGTGAGGAGTTTCAATATGTTGTTGAAGTTGTTCGATATGATCGAGGCGAAGGCATCCATCGTCTCGGTGAGGATCGTCGAGTAAGTGCTTGCCATCTCGATCGCCTGCTTGTTCTCGACGATGACGTCTTCGAGGAGATCGGTGTCGTCCTCGTACATCCGGAGCGGCTGGAACGTCAGGGTCTTGTCGAGGACGATCTGGTTGCTCTTGAGCGACGTCGAGAAGTAGACCAGGCTCTTTTTTAGGTTCATCAGCTGGATCAGCTCCCGGTTCCGCAGCGACTGGTTCAGTTCTCCCCCAATCCGGTCGGATAACCGCTCGATCTGACGCAGGTACTGAAGGAAGTAGGAGGCGTTCCGGAAGAGGATCTGCAGCACGAACCGGGTCTTCTTGGAGGTATAGAAGTGCTTCACCCGACCGTCGGCGAAGTCCTGGACGATCGCGTTCTCGCGGAGGCAGACCGTGACGATGGTGTCGGGCGTGACGATGATCCCGAGCGGCATCGTCGTGTAGAGGATCGTCTGCTCCGGGTAGGGCATCGGGATATCGATGACGATCAGGGTGATGCCGTCCTCCGTCTCGGTCCGCGGACGCTCCTCCTCGTCGAGCGCCGCCCGGAGGTAGTCCCCCGGAATGGAGAGTCTTGTCGAGACCATCTCGATCTCTTCTCGCGGCGGGTCGATCATAGAGACCCAGGAACCGGGCTCGAACGCGCCGGTCTCCTCCGTCCGTGGCACCGGAGCCGTTTCAACCGTGCGATAGATGCGGAACATGGTCTCTCTCCTCTCCCACGGGAGAGTTCACACTCTACCTGTTGTCGGCGGGCGGGATGAAGGTATGGACGTCGGAACGCCGGGCAAAAAAAGGGGTTAAATGAGCAGGAGCAGCGGCGCGAAGACCAGCGATACCATGGACATCAGCTTCAGGAGGATGTTCAGGGAAGGTCCTGACGTGTCCTTGAAGGGATCGCCCACGGTGTCGCCGACGACCGCTGCCTTGTGGGCATCCGAGCCCTTGCCCCCGAGGTGGCCCATCTCGATGTACTTCTTCGCGTTGTCCCAGGCCCCGCCGGAGTTTGCCATCGTGATGGCAAGGAGGAACCCGGCCGCAAGCGAGCCGACGAGCAGGCCGCCGAGGGCTTCCGTACCGAGGACGAACCCGACGGCGAGCGGCGCGGCGACGGCAAGGACGCCGGGCAGGATCATCTCACGCAGCGCTGCGTTCGTGGAGATGGCGATACAGGTGGTATAGTCGGGGTCGGCTGTCCCCTCCATGAGGCCGGTGATCTCCTTGAACTGGCGGCGGACCTCGTGAACGATGCTGTATGCCGCCTTGCTGACCGCCGTCATCGTGATGGCGCAGAAGAGGAAGGGGAGCATCGCACCGATCAGAACGCCGATGAAGACGTTCGGGACTGCTACGTCGATGGTCGTGAGACCGACCGCCTGGGTGTAGGCGGCGAAGAGAGCAAGCGCGGTCAGGGCCGCAGAGCCGATGGCGAATCCCTTGCCGATGGCGGCGGTGGTGTTGCCGACGGAGTCCAGGGTATCGGTGATCTCGCGAACCTCGGGCTTCTGGTGGGACATCTCGGCGATACCGCCGGCGTTGTCGGCGACCGGGCCATAGGCGTCGACGGAGAGCGAGATCCCGAGCGTCGCGAGCATGCCGACGGCGGCGATGGCGATACCGTAGAGCCCGGCAGTCTGGTAGGCGACGTAGATTGCGAGGGAGACGATCAGGACCGGCCAGATGGTGCTCTCCATCCCCTTTGCAAACCCGGTGATGATGGTGGTCGCCGCCCCGGTCTCAGTGGACTTCACGATAGAGAGGGTCGGGCTCCGCTCAAAGGAGGTGTAGTACTCGGTGATCAGGCCGATGGCGAACCCTGCAACGAGACCGGCGACGGAAGCGTAGAAGACCCCGATGTACTCTGCCCCGAGAAGTTGGGTCACCAGGAAGTAGGTGGCGACGACCGTCACGGCCATCGCGGCAACCAGACCCTTGTTGAATGCCATGTGGATGGCGCTGCTCTCGGTCTTGTTGGTCCGCACAAAGAACGAGCCGATGATGGACGCGACGATACCGACCGCCGCGATCAGCAGCGGGAGGAGGATCACGTTCATGATCTCGACGTTCGCGAACTGCGTGGCCGCGAAGGCGACGCCGAGGACCATCGCCGATATGATCGCGCCGACGTAGGACTCGTAGAGGTCCGCGCCCATGCCGGCGACGTCGCCGACGTTGTCACCGACGTTGTCAGCGATGACGGCCGGGTTCCTCGGGTCGTCCTCGGGGATGCCTGCCTCGACCTTGCCGACGAGGTCGGCCCCGACGTCTGCGGCCTTGGTGAAGATACCGCCGCCGACACGGGCGAAGAGGGCGATCGAGCTCGCGCCGAGACCGAATCCGGTCACGTGAGTGAGGACTTCAGCCTGGCCAAGACCCGAGAAGGTGCTGAGGGCCACGTATGCGATCGAGAGCCCGAGAAGCCCGAGCCCGACCACGGCCATGCCCATCACCGAGCCGCTCGAGAACGAGACGCGGAACGCATCCGCGATCCCGCGCCGTGCGGCGTTCGTCGTCCGGACGTTTGCGGCCGTGGCGGTGAACATGCCGATGTAGCCGGCGGTCGCCGAGAGGACCGCGCCGAAGACGAAGCAGGCGGCGGTGAAGACGCCGATCCCGAGTGCAAGGACGACGGCAAGCACGACGACGAATATCGCTATAGCCCGGTACTGCCTGTTCAGGTAGACCATTGCTCCCGTATGGATAGCGGCAGCAATCTTCTGCATCAGTTCAGTACCCGTACCCTCCCGCTTGATACTCCTGTAGGAGTATCCTGCGAACAGGAGAGCGAGAATGGCACACACGGGTGCCAGATACACCAGATTCATCTCTTTGTATTCCTCCGATTGGTACCATATAGAGAGGGATTCAACATTTTTAAATATGTGGAAAGGATCCGGAGTATCCGGTGGAAAATCAGGTGAAATCCATCACTTCCGGCTGGAGTGTCTGGAGATCGACGACGAACGCACGCGCGGGCGTGGGATTGATGTTCATCTGCTTCTGAAACGCCGTCTGGGCCTGCCAGGTTCCGGCGTTCAACCCGAGAACGCCCCGGTAGCGGGTGATGCCGCAGATGTGGACGTGCCCCGTGAGGAGGATCTCGGGGAGGGGATCGATGACGAGCCGGTCGGTCTTCATCGCGGCGATAGGCGTCCGCATCCCGTAGGGGATAGCGAGCAGCCGGCGTTTCAGCATCTCATCCATGATCTCGCCGGGCCGCTCGTAACTTGCCCCGGGAATGAGCCCGATCATGTCGTCGATCGACCGGCCGTGATACATAAGGACCCGGACGCCCTGCAGGTTCAGGAGGCAGGGGTTCTCGACGAGGGTGCAGTTTGACGGGAACTTCGCCGTGAACTCCGGCGGGATCGCCGGCTGCGGTTCGGCCATCCTGACGACGTCGTGGTTTCCCGGCGCGGCGACGATCTGGATCCGCGAGGGGATGTCCCGGAGCATCTCCGCAAAGGCGTCATACTGCTCGTAGATGTTCTTGATCGTCAGTTCGTTCTCCTGTCCGGGATAGATGCCGATACCGTCGACAAGGTCGCCGGCGATCAGGAGGTAGCCGGCATCGGAGTCCTGGAGCCAGTCGGCGAACCGGTTCCACGCGTCGTCGAGGAAGGTGTCGCTTCCCACATGGACATCAGAGATGAGAACCGCCTTCCCTGGCTTATCGCTCTTGAACGGGGCGTTGTTGATGGGGACGTCCGGGCGGAAGAGCTGCTCGGCGAAGAAGAGTCCGCCGTCGCTCGAGAGTTTCCCTTTGACCCCGAGCACCTCGTCGGGGAGGATTCGTTCCGCCTCCGCAAACGAGTCGTCCCGCCCTTTGTTGAAGAGCACCCGCATTGCCCCGGTCGGGTCCTCCATCTCGATGAGACGGTGCCCCTTCGCCGTCGTCCGGGCATCGGCCACCATCCCGATGACGCTGCACTCCTCGTCCCGGTAGCGGTGGGGGGACTTTGTCAGCGCCTCGATCGGCATCGTGGTCATCCGGCTCCGGATCATCGAGGAGAGGCAGTTGTAGCGGTTCCGGAAGTAGTGGACGGCGTCCTCGTGGCCGGTGATGCTGCCCGTGGTTCCGGCGCTCCCCATGATCACCTCGAGTTCGGGGTCGGCAAGGAACCGCGTCCCGTCCCGGACCTTCTTGAGACCGGGGATGTGCTCTGTGGAGACGACCAGGGTGCCGTCGGGGACCCCCGCCGTGATCAGGTCGATGAGCGCGGGATCGTTCTGCTCACGGATGTAACTCACGACGTCGGGATGGACCTGATGTTTCAGCTCAAGGAACCGGCGTACGATCTCGGCGTTGGCGAGCATGGACTCAATGATATTCTCCCTGCGGCAATATGGGTTTATCTTTTTCGTGTTCTCCCGGGTGCTTCATGTAAGATCCTGTCTTTTGAGGTGATGCCGCTCCAGGGGTGAGTATTCTCCGGACCTCCCGTGCTTGCCCGGGTATCCCCAGAGAACTTATGTATATGAATGATGGCAATCTCTTTAGAACAGATGTCGGATACCACCTGGCTGCAGCGCGCAGCATCGGCTATGCGAGCGTTCCGGGAGAGCGAACGTCCGGTTGTCTCTCTTGCCCGGGACCTCCTCTGGGTCGCCGCGGTTGTGGGGAGTATCGCCCTCGCCCTCTTCCTCTTCTCCGGGACCTGGCCGGCGGTGGTCACGATCGAGTCGGAGAGCATGGTCCCGAACATGAACGTCGGCGACCTGGTGCTCGTCGTCGACGAGGACCGGTTCGGGCCGTTGACGACCCAGGCTGAGGGGCAACAGACGGGGTATAGGGCCTTCGGGGGCTACGGCGACGTGATCATCTACCGGCCGAACGGCGCCGACTCCGTCCACCCGATCATTCACCGGGCGATCATCTACGCCGATGACGCGGCCGTGGAGTCGGTCTTCGGGGCTTACTACGACGACCCGCACGGCGGCTACATCACGAAAGGCGACAACAACCCCTACACCGACCAGCCGAACCTCCGGATCGCCGGCGTCGGGGTGGTCGAGCCGGTGAAGAAGGAGTGGATTGTAGGAAAAGCCCTCGTCGCGGTGCCGCTCGTCGGCTACCTCCCCCTGCACCTCGCGGAGTTTGCCGTCCTCGTCATCATCGTCATCCTCATCCACGACTTCGTCATTGCGCGCCGTAAAGAGAAAGACGAATAAATCCCGGACTACAAGAGATCTGCTTACGATGCCGCACCCGCTGCACACCCTGCTCGACGATACGCTTGCTGGCCACCGGCTCACGGAGGAGGAGGCCGTCCGGCTCCTCTCGACGCGTGATCGGGGTGTCCTTGCGATCCTGGCCGCCGCAGACGAACTCCGCGAACGAAAAGTCGGCGACGTCGTCACTTACGTCAGGAACCAGAACATCCACGTCACCAACATCTGCAAGAACCTCTGCGGATTCTGCGGGTTCGGGCGGCGGGCGGACGATCCGGAGGCGTTCTACGACGGGGTGGAGACTATCCGGGCGAAGGCCCGGATGGCGCGGGAGCGCGGCGTCACCGAGGTATGCCTCCTCTCGGGGGTGCATCCCGACTACACCCTCGACTCCTACGTCGATCTCATCTCCTGCGTGCGGGAGGAGGCTCCCGGTATAGACATCCATACGGCAAGCCCGGACGAGATCGTCTGGGCTGCCGGGCAAAGCAGCGTCTCGACGGTGGAGGCGATCGAACGCCTGCGCGATGCGGGTCTCGGGACGCTGCAGGGGACCGCGGCCGAGATCCTGGTGGACAGCGTCCGCCGCGTGATCTGCCCGGGTAAGTGCGACACGGCGACCTGGGTCCGGGTCATCAAGGAGGCGCACCGTCTCGGGATCCGGTCGACGGCGACGATCATGTACGGCTCCTGCGAGAGCGAGGGGGATCGCGCCCGGCACCTCGCGATCCTCCGCGATATCCAGGACGAGACCGGCGGGTTCACCGAACTGGTCCCGCTCTCCTTCCTCCACGAGAATACGGCCATCTACCGAAAGGGCCTTGCGCCCGCGGGCGCGACCGGTCGCGAGGATCTCCTGCTCTTTGCGGTCGCCCGGCTCTTCCTCGACAACTTCGACCACATCCAGATCTCCTGGGGCAAGGCCGGGACGAAGATGGCGCAGATGGGGCTCCTCTCCGGCGGCGACGACCTCGGCGGGACGATGTTCTGCGACGACGTCAGCACGGATGCCGGGGCCGAGGGCGCCGACTACCTGGACCCGGCGGAGATGCAGCGTATCGCCGGGGATCTCGGCCGGACGCTCCGGCAGCGGACGACGAAGTACGAGATGGTCTGAACCCGGCTCACATCCGGTTCAGGGCCTCTCTCCCCGACATCCCGATCTCGACGCGGCGCTGCACGGCGGGGAGGTTTGCCCCCTTCACCTCGGCGTCCATCAGACTGTCGAGGTCGTCGAGGGTCGACTCCTCCGAGGCGCCGACGATCGCCGCAGGAACCCCGGCGTTTGCGAGCGCCTCGATATCAAAGCCGTCCGTCCCGATCATCCCCTCGTCGGTTACCCAGGCCATCAGGCTGGTGCTCCCGACCGGGATGACGTAGCCGTACGCGTCCTTGTAGCTGAGTCTTGTGCGCTGGTGGCAGAGGATCTGTTGCGCCATGGCTGCCGGAATATCCCCGGGACAAGATAAGTGTATGCACCACCGCCCGGCGCGCCCGAAGGTTCTTGTCCTGACCGCCCCAGATCAACGTATCGGAGGGATGGATGTGCCCATGACGCCGCTATCAGAGGTGCTTGACGACGTGCTTGCCGGCCACCGGCTCACGGAGGGGGAGGCCGTCCGGCTCCTCTCGACGCGCGACCGGGGGTTTCTCGCGATCCTGGCCGCCGCGGACGAACTCCGCGAGGAGAAAGTCGGCGATACAGTCACCTACGTCCGTAACCAGAACATCAACGTCACCAACCTCTGCGTGAACGCCTGCGGGTTCTGCGGGTTCTCCCGGAAATCGGGCGACGCCGATGCTTTTTTTTACGACGAGGCCGCGGTGCGGGAGAAGGCCCGGACGGCGCGGGAGCGCGGCGTCACCGAGGTCTGCACGGTGAGCGGGCTCCACCCGGAGTTCGACGCCGGGTCCTACGCCGATATCTACTCCTGGATACGGGAGGAGGCTCCCGGCGTCCATATCCACGCGAGCAACCCGATGGAGGTGGCGTATGCCGCAGAGAAGAGCGGCATCTCCACCGGGGAAGTCCTCGGGATGATGCGGGACGCGGGTCTTGCCACTCTCTGCGGGACCGCGGCCGAGATCCTGGTCGACGACGTCCGCCGCGTCATCTGCCCGGACAAGATCGACACGGCGACCTGGGTCCGGGTCATCATGGAGGCGCACCGTCTCGGGATCCGGTCGACGGCGACGATCATGTACGGCCACTGCGAGAGTGAGGGGGATCGCGCCCGGCACCTCGCGATCCTCCGCGATATCCAGGATGAGACCGGCGGGTTCACGGAGTTCGTACCCCTCTCGTTCATCCACAAGAACACCCCCCTCTACCGGGCGGGGCAGGCCCGGCCCGGAGCGGCCGGGAGAGAAGACCTCCTGATGCTTGCGGTCGCCCGACTCTTCCTCGACAACTTCGATCACATCCAGGCCTCATGGGTCAAGGTCGGGACGAAGATGGCGCAGATGGGGCTTCTTTCGGGCGCGGACGACCTTGGAGGGACACTCTTTGAAGAGAGTATATCCCGGGAGGCGGGCGCCCGGGATACCGATTACCTGGATCCGGCTGACATGCGGCGGATCGCCGGGGATCTCGGCCGGACGCTCCGGCAGCGGACGACGACCTATACCCTTCTTCCAGGCTGATCGCCGGGTCATCCCGGTTATATCCGGAAAATTATAAATAGCCTTGAATAGATTGTGGCTCCTCAACGCCGGCCGGGCGCCGGCGGTTGGGAGGAGAACGATATGTTAGGTGGTGGCCTTGTAGGGCTTGCAATCCTCTTCTTTGTACTGGCACTCATCTTTGCCTTACTTGGAGCACGAGGCGTTGCAGGGATGTCGATGTCGGTCGCGAAGTGGCTGGTTATTATCTTCATCGTCCTCGCGATCATATCGCTGCTGCTCTGACGGTGGCCGGGCAGGGAAGAAAGGCGGGCAGGCCTGCAGGAGAATGTCCCGCTCTTCCCTGAAAGATCCCGCTCGCGACGGCCGGGAACTCCTCAGTCCTCGGGCCGGAGATACCTGACGATCGTATCCGCGACTCCTGCCGCCTTCTTCATCGCCCGTTCGTCTTTCTGGATGTCTCCCGGCGCATAGCCCCTGCCGCAGACGTAGCCGAGGTACGAGAACTCGTGGGCGTTCAGGAACCCCTCTATCGTCTCGAGGGAGCGCTCTCCTCCCCGGTCGGCGTGGACGGCGACGGCCACCGCACTGCGGCCCGCTAGTCGTCTATCGTGGAAGAGGGAGTAGGTCCGGTCGATCAGGTTCTTCGTCTGGCCGTTGATGTCGTAGTAGTAGGTCGGGGCGCCGAGGACGAGGACCTCGCAGTCGATCATCTTCTGCGCCACGTAGCCCCAGTCGTCGTCCTCTGTTGCGCACCACTTTGCATCCTGGCAGGCCTCGCACCCGGTGCAGGGCCGGATATCCATATCGGCGAGCGAGAGAAACTCGGTCTCGATGCCCGCCTTTTGCACCCGATCGAGGATGGTGGTGACGAGAGCCGCGGTATTGCCGCCTTTACGCATACTTCCGGAGATACCGAGAACGTTCATACCCTATGCTCGCTCCCCTCATTCTTGATTCTTGTGATCCGGGCATCGAGATCAAGCCCCAGGAACGCCGCGACGACCTCGGTGACCGGGTCGTCGGGGCGGTAGAAGAGGTGGGAAGGGCAGGGGCAGTCGCTGCACCCGAACCCCGGGACGGAGGGGCCGGCGACGGCCCGGGCGAGGTCGCACTCGCAGTCCCGGTCGGTAGCGGCGGTGACGACGACGGCGGGGGAGAAGTGAGGATCGAGGAGGAGGTAGTCGATGTGCCACCGGGGCGGGCGGTCGCGGCGGAGGGCGAGCCGCAGGTGGCGGTCTACCCGGGCAAGGCCCCCGCTCCCCCGGGCAGAGCCCACGTAGACGTGGCTGCCGGCAGAAAACTCCCGCTCTCCGAGGGCGCCGATCCGGACGGTGCAACCGGTGTTCTCCAGGACGAGGGCGTAGATCCCCCTATCCATAGTACCGGAGCGCCTCCCGGGCTGCCGCGATATGCCTCCCGCCGCCGCGGAGGACGGGTTCGCCGTGGCCGGGGTAGAGTTCCTCGACGTCGAGGGCACTGAGGCGTTCGATGGATGACGCGAGCGCCGTCCGGTCGCCGCCGGGGAAGTCGTAGCGCCCGAAGGATCCCTCGGTGAAGACGGTGTCCCCCGAGAAGAGGACCTTCTCCGTCTCGGCGTAGAGGCAGATCCCGCCAGGGCTGTGCCCGGGGGTGTGGATGACGCGGAGATTCTCTACCCGGTCGCCGTCGTGGAGAACGACGTCGGGGACGATCCCGGGCGACCTGGCCCCGAAATTCATGGAGAGACTCCGGGCGTCGTCGGTGAGGCCGCCCGCGTCCGCCTCGTGGATGCAGACGGTCGCGTCGCCACAGAGCCGGGCGATCTCTCTCACGTGGGCGATATGGTCGTAGTGGGTGTGGGTGATGACGATCGTATCGATCGCGGCGGCATACGGTTCCACCGCCATCGGGAGAACGCCCGCGTCGATAAGGACGTTTTCGTAAACGAACGAGTTGGCGTAGACCGTATTGCTCGCGATCCACCGGACTGGCATGCAGACTAATATGGCTTCCGGGCAAATGGTTCTTATGCATACCCTGATCTCCGCGTGTCTGCGCGGTGTCCCCCCCGAGGTGGAGGCGATCGCCCGGGAGGAGGGCCTCGCCCCCCACGCCGCCGCCCGGGCGGTCGCCCGCGGGCGTATCGTCATCCCGGCAAACCCCGTTCGGCCGCACCGTCTCTGCGCCATCGGGGAGGGCTGCAGGGTTCGGGTCAACGTGAACGTCGGGACGTCGGGAGCCCGGTGCGACGAGGACCTCGAGTTCGAGAAGGCGAATGCCGCCCTCCGGGAGGGTGCGGACGCGTTGATGGACCTCTCGACCGGTGGCGATCTCGTCCGCATCCGGCGCAGGATCCTCGCTCTCGACACAACGGTCGGCACCGTCCCGGTCTACGAGGCGGTCCGGCGGGCCGGGAGCGCGGCAGACGTCGACGCCGATCTCCTCTTCAAGGTGATCCGGGAGCACTGCCGGCAGGGCGTGGACTTCCTGACGCTGCACTGCGGCGTGAACCAGGCGGTCTTCGCCTCGCTCAAGGCCGACCCCCGGACGATGGGTGTCGTCAGCAGGGGCGGGGCGTTTCACGTGGCGATGATGGCCGCGACCGGCGAAGAGAACCCGCTCTATGCCGAGTACGACTACCTGCTCGAGATCCTCAGCCAGCACGACGTCGTTGTCAGCCTCGGCGACGGGATGCGGCCGGGCGCGCTCGTGGACGCCGGCTGTCTCGCGAAGTCGACCGAGTACCTGACACTCGGCCACCTCGCAAAGCGGGCGCTCGCCGCCGGGGTGCAGCGGATGATCGAGGGGCCGGGGCACATCCCGGCCGACCAGGTCGGCTACAACGTCCGGATGATCAAGGAGCTGACCGACGGCGCTCCGCTCTACCTGCTCGGCCCGCTCGTGACCGACGTGGCGCCGGGCTACGACCACGTCGTGGGGGCGATCGGCGGCGCGATCGCCTGCATGAACGGCGCCGACTTCCTCTGCATGGTCTCGCCGGCCGAGCACCTGGCGCTGCCGGACGTCCGCGACATCGTGGAGGGGACGCGGGTGGCGAGGATCGCGGCGCACGTCGGGAGCCTCTCCCGTGCCGCCGCGCAGACGAAGAACCGCGAGTTCCGGATGGCGGAGGCGCGCCGGGCGCTCGACTGGGAGAAGCAGTTTGAAGCGGCGCTCGCGCCAGAGGAGGCCCGGCGGATCCACGAGCGCGACGGCGATCTCGAGACCTGCTCGATGTGCGGCGACCTCTGCGCCGTGAAGATGGTGCGGGATATCCTCCCGGCCCCGGACGAGCGGATGGAGCCGTGAAGGTTCCCCAACTCTTTTTACCTCATCCGCTGCCGTACCGCCCGTCGATCCAGGCGGTTATCGCGTCGCGGCTCCGCCGGTAGGCCGCAAGCACCTTATCCGGGGTTCCCGTGGCCCGGCCCGGGTCCGGGAAGTCGACGTGGAGCGTCTCCTTCGTCCAGGGAAAGATCGGGCAGACGCCTCCGGCACAGAGCGCGATGACGGAGTCCATCTCCTTCCCGTCGAAGAGGGCGAGGTCCTTTGCCCACTGCCGGGAGATGTCTATCCCGATCTCCTCCATCACCCGTACCGCGAGAGGATCGAGCGCGGTCGGGGCGGTTCCGGCGGAGCAGGTCTCGTAGCGGTCGCCGTGGCGGGCGCGGAGGTAACCCTCCGCCATCTGGGTCCTGGCGGCGTTGTTCGTGCCGATGAAGAGCACTCTCTGCTTCATGCCCCTCCCCTGTGCGTCCCGGTGAAAAAAGGTTACCCGCCCCCTTCCGGGCGGCGCGTTCTCTCGCTCGTTCAGGCGCGCCCTGCTTCAAGTATCCGGACCGCGAGGAGCGCTGCGTTCACGCCGTTGTCCACACCGACGCAGGCGACCGGGACGCCTTTCGGCATCTGGACGATCGAGAGGAGGGCGTCGAAGCCCATCAGCGTCCCGCTCACCGGGACGCCGATCACCGGCCGCTTCGTCTTCGAGGCGATCACTCCCGGGAGGGCCGCCGAGAGTCCGGCGATCGCTATGAAGACCCGTGCATCGCTTGCCTTCACGTACTCATCCAGCCGCTCGGGGTCGCGGTGCGCTGAGATCACGGCAGAGTCGTAGGACACGCCGTGCTCTTTCAAGGTCTCGAAGACTTTCTCCGCGACGGGGCTGTCCGAGGCGGAACCGCAGATAACCGTGACGTCTGCCATATCCAGGTTTCATTGTGCCCCGCCTCTTCTTCACCCTGTCGGTATTGCATCGTGGTGAGGTTGATATGAGACCACATCCAAGTTCCTTGAGGAACAACGTCTGTCCTCGACGAAACAATACGGACTGATATCCCATGGAAGAAGAACCACTCCTGATGATCCCCGGCCCCGTGCCCATCCCGCAGCGGGTACGTGCCGCCATGACGCGGCAGGCCATCAACCACCGCGGCCCCGAGTTCGGCGCCGCCTACGCGGACACCGTCCGGACCTTGAAGACCCTATTCGGCACCGCAAACGAGCTCTATATTATCAGCGGCTCCGGGAGCGCCGGCATGGAGGCCGGCGTCGCGAACTTTGCGCGGGACAAACGAATCGTCTCGCTCGTTAACGGCAAGTTCGGCGACCGCTTCGCCAAGATCAGCGCACGTTACGGCACCGTCACCACCCTCGAGTCCGGGTGGGGAACCCCGCTCGATCTCGCGGCCCTCGAGCGGGAACTCGAGGCCGGTGCCGAGGTCGTCACCATGGTACACAACGAGACGAGTGCCGGGATCAGGAACCCCGCGCCCGAGGTCGGTAAACTCGCCCGGAAGCACGACGCGCTCTTCATCATGGACGGGGTCACCTCCATCGGCGGCGACGACGTCAGGATGGATGAGTGGGGTGTCGATATCGCCGTCGTCGGGTCGCAGAAGTGCCTCGCGGCTCCCGCGGGCCTTGCGGCCATCGCCGTCAGCGACCGCGCCTGGGACCGGATCTGCGAGAAACGCCCCTTCTACCTCGATATGGCCGCCTACAGAAAGAGCGGCAAGGGCACCCCGATGGAGACCCCCTACACCCCGGCGGTCCCGCTCTTCCTCGCGCTCCACGAGGCCTGCAAGATGATCGACGAGGAAGGCGTTCCTGCCCGGATCGCCCGCCACCGCAGGATGGCCGACGCCGTTCGCGCCGCGGCGAAGGCCTGGGGTGTCGAACTCTTCCCGACGCTCGACGAACACCACGCCTACTCGAACACCGCGACTGCCCTGCGGATCCCCGATGGCCTCACCGATAAGGACCTCCGGGGGACCGTCAAGAAGTTCGGGATCGAGATCGCCGGCGGCCAGGACCACCTGAAGGGCAAGATCTTCCGGATCGGCACCATGGGCGGCGTCGGGGCGCAGGAGATCCTCGCCACCCTCGCGGCCGTCCAGTTCACCCTCAAAAAGTTCGGCGTTGCGGCTGATGACGGGGTGGAGGCAGCTGCCGGGGTGCTCCTCGGATGAAGATCGGGATCGCCGACACGACGTTTGCCCGGATCGACATGGGCCGGATCGCCACCGAAGAGATCCGCAAGCACGCGAGCGTGGGAATCGAGCGCTACGTCGTCCCCGGCATCAAGGACCTCCCGGTGGCCTGCAAGAAACTGATCGAGGAGCGGGGATGCGACCTCGTGATGGCGCTCGGGATGCCCGGGGGGGCGGCGAAGGACAAGGTCTGCGCCCACGAGGCCTCGCAGGGCCTCATCATCTGCCAGCTGATGACGAACAGGCACATCATCGAGGTCTTCGTCCACGAGGACGAGGCGGAGGATGCAAAGGAGCTTGCCTGGCTGATGGAGCAGCGAACCCGCGAGCACGCATTGAACGCCGTCCGGCTCGCCCTCCGCCCGAAAGACCTCGAGAAGCTCGCCGGAACCGGCCAGCGGCAGGGGTTCGAGGACGTCGGACCTGCACGCCCCTGACGCAAAAAGTGAGGATTATCAACAACCGGTGCGAGTAGTACCATAGGAAGGATTACAAATGACAATAAACCTTGGATTCGTCGTCGCGGAGTTCAACCGCGACATCACCTATATGATGGAGATTGAGGCCCGGGAGCATGCCCGCTTCCTCGACGCGGAGGTCACCGATACGATCTACGTTCCCGGCGCCTACGACATGCCGCTTGCGATCAAGAAGATGCTCGCGGAGGGGAAGGTCGACGCGGTCGTCACCATCGGCTGCGTGATCGAGGGCGCGACCCAGCACGACGAGATCGTGGTCCAGCATGCGGCGCGTAAGATCATCGACCTCTCTCTCGAGTTTGGCAAGCCCGTCGCCCTCGGTATCTCGGGGCCGGGGATGACCCGGATGGAAGCGACCGAGCGTATCGACTACGCGAAGCGCGCCGTTGAATCGGCCGTGAAGATGGTTCAGCGGTTGGAATGAGGCCCCTCTCGGAGAAGGTTGCGGCCATCGCGCCTTCTGCGACGATCGAGATCTCGAACGCCGCAAAGCGGATGGTAAAGGAGGGCCTCGACGTCATCAGCCTCTCCATCGGCGAGCCGGACTTCGATACCCCCGGGCACATCACGGATGCCTGCATCGACGCACTCCGCCGGGGCGAGACGCATTACGCCCCGAGTGCCGGGATACCCGCCCTGACGTCCGCGATAGCGGAGAAGATCACCCGGGAGAACGGCTTTGCTGCAGAGCAGGACGAGGTTATCGTCACCTGCGGGGCAAAAGACGCCATATACGAGGCGATGGAGGCCGCCCTGAACCCGGGCGACGAGGTGCTCATCCTCGATCCGGCGTGGGTCTCCTACGAGCCCTGCGCCCGGCTCGCAGGCGCCGTCGCCCGGCATCATGCGCTCTCCCCCTCGACCTTCCAGGTCGACGACACGCTTCTCTCTGCTATCGGCCCCCGGACGAAGATGATCGTGGTCACCTCCCCCTCGAACCCCTCCGGCGCGGTGCTCGATAGAGACTCCCTCCGGCTCATCGCAGATATCTGCTGCGACCATGACCTCTATGCGCTCTCTGATGAGATCTACGAGAAACTCGTCTATGGGAAGGAGCACGTCTCCCTCGCCTCGCTCGACGGCATGGCGGAGCGGA
This sequence comes from Methanobacteriota archaeon, assembly GCA_023393455.1. Lineage (GTDB taxonomy): Archaea > Halobacteriota > Methanomicrobia > Methanomicrobiales > Methanoculleaceae > Methanoculleus. The sequence goes on from JAEWLJ010000003.1 coordinate 42,023, forward strand.
CGATCACCGTCAACGGGTTCTCGAAGGCCTACGCGATGACCGGGTGGCGGATCGGCTACGCGGTCGCCCCCCGGCCAATCCTGCGGCAGATGGAGAAGGTCCAGCAGCACACCATATCGAGCCCGACGACGTTTGCGATGTTCGGGGCGGTCGCCGCACTCGAGGGTCCCCAGGACTGCGTCGAGATGATGCGCCGTGAGTTCGAGCGCCGGCGCGACTACCTCATCCCGGCGCTCCGTGACCTCGGCTACGCCACTGCTCCGGCTGACGGCGCCTTTTACGCCTACGTGCAGGTCGACGGCGACGACATGGCGGTCGCCCGGTCCTGGCTCCATGACGCTCATCTGGCGGTCACCCCGGGAACCGCGTTTCACACCCCGGGCTGGCTCCGCCTCTCCTACGCGACCTCGATGAAGAACCTCGAGGAAGCGGTCGAACGCATAGCGCGCGTCTAAGACCCTATCTTTTTTCCCGGACTCCGTTCTCGCTTCCACTCCGGCAGCCGCTGCAGCCTCTCGTAGTATTTGACCGCCTCTGCGGGGCGGTCGAGGTTGATGAGGGCCACCGCCTTTCCATTGAGCGCTTCGGCGTCGTCGGGGTTGATGGCGAGAACCCGGTCGTAGCAGCCGAGCGCCTCCTCAGAGCGTTCCAGGAGCACGAGAGCGTTCCCCTTCGTCGTCCAGGCCTCAATCCTCGCGGGATCGATCTCGAGCGCGTGCGTGTAACAGGTGACGGCCTCGCCATACCGGCCGAGGACGAAGAGCGCGAGCCCTTTATTGTACCAGGCGTCCGCGTTCTCCGGGTGCATCCGGAGTTCCCGGTCGTAGCAGACGAGCGCCTTGTCGTAGTGCGACAGAACGGAGAGGACGCTCGCTTTGTTGTTCCAGACCCGCTGGTTCTCCGGGTCGATCTCGAGCGCCCGCTCGTAGCAGACGAGCGCCTCCTCGTAATGTTCGAGCTGGTAGAGCGCGTTGCCGTAGTTGTTCCAGGCGATGGCGTTCTCGGGGTGTGCCCGGACCACGGAGCGGTAGCATTCGATCGCTGCCTCGCAGTCCCCGAGTGCGTAATGACACTCGCCACGGTAATACTCCGCGTCGGCATGGCCGGGCTGGAGTTTGAGCGCCTGGCCCAGGCATTCTATCGCCTCCCCGTAGCGCTTCAGGGTGAAGTAGAGATGGCCCTTCTGGTACCAGATCTCCGCGTCGACGGCGTTCACCCGGAGCGCGCGGTCGTAGCAGGCGAGCGCGAGGTCGTAGCGCTTCAGTCTCTTCAGCGTCGTGGCCTTCTGATACCAGATGCCGGGGTAATCGGGGTTGATCCGGAACGCCCGGTCGTAACAGTCGAGTGCCTCTTCATAGCGCTCCAGGTTCTGCAGTGTCCGACCCCGGTTGTACCAGGCCTCGACGTCGTCGGGGCGGAGGGCGAGCGCGCGGTCAAAGCAGGCGAGCGCGAGGTCGTAGCGCTGGAGCGCCGAGAGCGTGCATCCTTTGGTGTACCAGGTGTCGGCGTGGTTCGGGTTGATGGCGACGGCCCGGTCGTAGGAGGCGAGCGCGTCCTCGAAGCGGGAGAGAAGGGTCTCGATGGTTCCTCTGGCATACCAGGCGTTTGCGTTCCCCGGGTCGAGCGCGACTACCCGGTCGTAGCACTCGATCGCCGCCTCGTAGCGGCGCTCCGCGGCAAGCGCCATTCCGCGGGCGAGCCAGGCGTCGATCCGGTCCGGTTCGAGCGAGACCACCCGGTCGTAACACGCGATCGCCTCGGGATTAAGCCCGATCTTACGAAGGGCGTGGCCCCGGGTGAACCAGGCACTCGCGGAGTCCGGCGCGAGTTTCACCGCCTGGCCGGAGGATGCGGCCGCCTCCCGGTACTCCTTGATCTCGTACATCGCCTCTCCCCGGGCCTGCCAGAACCCGGGAGAGGCCGGGTCGATCCGGATCGCCTGGTCGAAGCACTCGATCGCTCCACGGTGATCCCGTGCGGCGGTGAGGGCGAGCCCTTTATGGTACCAGGCGGCGCCGGTGCCGGGGCTCTGCTGGATCGCTCGATCGTAGAACTCGACGGCTCGGTCGTACTGCCCCTGCTCGGCGTATGCCTGTCCTTTCCTGCACAGGGCATCAGCGCTCTTCCAGGGGAGTTCCATTCGTGAATGATAGTGTAGTCGGGTTAAAAATGGTTTCGATAGAGTTCGAAAGGATATTTCCGGCAGGAAGAGAATTTTCACCGTGTGGGTCTCCCTTTCTGGATTCGGGTCCGCCGGATCGATTGGCAATGTATACATGCTCCGGGATCCAAACCGGGGATGAGGTAACCCGATCGGGCCGGACGAAGATGAGAAAGAAGATGCGCGAGACCCCGGACCATGATCGCCCGCGCGAGAGGCTGGCGGCACGCGGACCGCAGGCGCTCACCGACGCCGAACTGATCGCCCTTCTCATCGGGCGCGGCACGAAGGGACGGGACGTCTGGCAGGTCTCGGGCGACGTCGAACGCTGCCTGAAGGAGGCTAAAGGCTGCCCTTCGTATGACGATCTCCTCGAGATAGACGGCATCGGGTCGGCGAAAGCCTGCGAGATCATGGCTTGCTTCGAACTCGGGCGGCGGTATCTCGAGGGCGACGGGGTCTCCGGGCACCGGATCGCCTCTCCCGCCGACGTGCTCCCGCTGGTCGCCGAGTGGCGGGACAAGAAGCAGGAGTACTTCATCTGCATCACCTTGAACGGTGCCGGCGAGGTGATCGAGCGCCGGGTGGTCACCGTCGGGATCCTGAACCAGAGCCTCGTCCATCCCCGGGAGGTCTTCGCCGAGGCGATCACCGATCGCGCGGCCTCGGTCATCCTGGTCCACAACCATCCTTCGGGCACGCTTGAGCCGTCCACCCAGGATATCGGCATCACCCGGCAGCTCGTCGAAGGCGGGTCGATCCTCGGCATCCGGGTGCTCGACCATATCATCGTAACGAAGAAGGGCTACGTGAGCCTGAAAGAACTCGGGCACCTGTAACGACGGGGAAGAATCGCCCGGTCGCCCTGTCAGTATCGCCCTTGTTCCCCGGTTTGAGCCGAAGACTTTCGGGGGATCCCCAGAATTCGGTGAATATCGCCGCATCTGTTAGCACGCTCCTGAAAAAAATTTATCCCCTCTCATGGGTCAAGAGTATAGGAGGCATAACTTAGATGGGTACTGAATTTCTCCGGGTGTTGTTCGATCCCGGGCACTTCTTTGAGGCGCGCATGCAGGAAAAGCCGGGCCTGAAGGTGCCGGCGTTGATCGCTCTCGTCATCGGGCTGATCGGTGCGGTCTCGGTCATACCGATGACGGACATCACCATGGCCATGCTTCCCGCGGAGATGCAGGGCCTCGGTCTGCTTATGACGGTCATCTCCGCCGCCATCGCCTTCATCGGCGGGCTCCTCGCGTGGGCCATCTACGGCGTCGTTTTCCACATCGTCTCGGCGCTCTTCAAGGGCCAGGGCGACCTCGAGCGGACACTGGAGTTCACCGGTTACGGGCTCCTTCCCCAGGTCTTTGGGGGTATCATCGGGACGTACTTCTCCTACCGGCTCCTCTCGGGCCTGACCATCCCCTCCATGACCAGCCCCGAGCAGATGGTAGAGTTCTCGGAGAACCTGGTGGCCGTCCTCACGACCAGCCCCCTCGCCCAGATCGCCGGGCTCGTGAGTATCCTCTTCCTCGTCTGGAGCGCCAATATATGGATCTTCGGCATGAAACACGCGCGGGGTCTCTCCACGCGGGACGCGGTTCTCACCGTCGGGATACCCATGGGGCTCTATATCCTCTATTTGCTCATCACACTTGCTGGATGGCTGTAACATGAAACCACTCAACGTTTTGATCATATCACTCCTCTGTGCCGCGATGGCATTCACCGCACCGGCCAGCGCCGGTCCTGCGGATATCGCCGTGGTCTCCTCGTCGCTCGACCCGGTGGTCCTGATGAAGGGGGACACCGGGACGCTGACGGTGACGATCCAGAACACCGGTGCCGAGACCGTGGCCATCCGGAGCGCCCGGCTCTACGGCAGCGGGGTCGTCCCCCTGAGCGAGCCCTACCCCTCGGTCGGGGAGATCGGCACCGGGAACAGCAAGACGTTCACCTTCTCCGTCCGTGCGGACGGCGGCGAGGGGACGTTCTACCCGACGTTCGTGCTCGACTTCCGTGACGGCGGCGGCAGCCTCCGCTACCCGGTCCCGATCCAGGTCGTGGACACGCCGCTCAGCGCGTCGGTGATCCAAAAGCCGGACGCCTTCGCCGAGTCCCGGACGGCCGATATCACCGTCCGGGTGGGCAACCCGCGCCCGAACGCCGCCTCCGGCGTCCAGGTCGTCCCGCAGGGGAGCGGCTTTACCGTCACCCCGACCGGCGGATTCATCGGGGCGCTCGCTCCCGACGCGTCCGGGACGGTCACCTTCAACCTGACCCCGACCGCGGAGACGGACGTCACGTTCCAGGTGGTCTGGCGCAACGGGATCAACACTCACACCGCGGATCTCGTGCTGCCGGTCGCGTTCGGCGAGGACAAGAAGCAGGCCGACCCCGTCATCACCAACGTCGAGGTCACGCCGATCGCCGGGGGCTACCGGATCGTGGGCGATGTTATGAACGCCGGTCTCGAGTCCGCCCGGTCGGTCATCATCACCCCGGGGTCGCCCGCGACGGCCATCGATCCCTTCCGGGTCTACGTCGTCGGGACGCTCGATCCCGACGATATCTCGTCGTTCGAGGTGACGTTCCGGGCCGACGCGAACACGACCGAGATCCCGGTCGTCGTCGAGTACCGGGACAACGACGGGAACCGCTACACCGCGTCGACCCCGGTCGGGCTCGGCGGCACGACGGCCGCCCCGATCGAAGACCAGGAGGACGGCGGGTTCCCGGTCGCCGGGCTCCTCGTCGTGGTGCTCGTCGCGCTTGGGGTCGCCGGGGCGATCTACTACTCGTGGAAGCGGGCGTAACGACGATGCCGGTCATCAGTTTCGAGAACGTGACGAAGGTCTACCCCCTCCCGGCGGGCGACGTCGTGGCTCTCGCCGGCGTCGATATCGCCATTGATGAGGGAGAGTTCGTCCTGGTCATGGGCCCATCGGGGTCGGGGAAGTCGACGCTCTTGAATATCATGGGCTCGCTCGACGTCCCGACCTCAGGAGAGGTCACCATCGCCGGCAACAAGATCAGCGGGATGGACGACGACGACCTGACCCTCATGCGGCGCGACCATATCGGGTTCGTCTTCCAGCAGTTCAACCTGATCCCGCTCCTCTCTATCGTCGAGAACGTCGAGTATCCCCTGATCCTGAAGGGCCGGCAGAACGGGACCCGGGAGCGGGCACAGGAAGTCCTCAGGGCGGTCGGGATCACCGAGACCCATTTCACCCACAAACCGGGCGAGCTCTCCGGCGGGCAGCAGCAGCGGGTCGCGATCGCCCGGGCGCTCGTCAACGACCCCGACTTCCTCCTCTGCGACGAACCGACCGGGAACCTGGACTCGAAGACCGGCACCGCCATCATGACCCTCCTCGACCGGATGAACCGCGAGGAGGGCAAGACCGTCGTCATGGTCACCCACGACCCCCGGATGACCGAATACGCCGACCGGACGATCCGGCTCGTCGACGGGAAGGTGGTGGAGGAGTGACGTTCTTCGACCTCGCCCGCCGCAACGTCACCCGTCACTGGCTCCGGTCGTCCCTTGCGGTCATCGGTATCGTCATCGGCGTCATCGCGATCGCCTCCCTCGGGATCATGGGCAACAGCATCGGCCTCATGTTCAACGATATGGTCAGCGACGTCGGCGATACCGTCATCGTCTCCCCGGCGGCGGGCGTGGGCGGCGGCAAACTCACCGAGCGGCAGGTCTCCGATATCGCCCGGGCGGCCGGGTCGAACGACGTCATACCCTTCTCGAGCACCGCCGAAAAGATAGCCGTGGGCGATAAGGAGAGCGTCGCGATGATCTACGCCATCCCCGCCGGAGATATCCCTTCTCTGCTCGATCTGGAGTCGGGGAGTTATCCGAAGGATACGGGCGGCGGGTGCCTGATCGGGAGCGAGCTTGCTGCGAACAGCAGGGAGAACGGCCTGAAACTCGGTGCCCGGGTCAGGGTCGGCGACGAGACCCTCCGGGTGGTGGGCGTGCTCAAGGAGCGGGGGATGGGGTTCGACATCAACCCCGACTACGCCATCGTCGTCCCTTACACGTGGTACTCGAGTCACTACGACGAAGACGACTACGACCAGGCGATCGTGAAGGTCAGGGACGTCAACAACATCGACGCGGTCAAGGAGTCGATCGAGCAGAAGATGAACCGGCGGGAGGATACCGTCGCCGTCATGGATACCCGGGGGATCCTCGAGAGCGTCTTTGCGGCCACCGAGTCGATAACGGTCTTCCTCGCGGGAATCGGCGCGATATCGCTCCTCGTCGCCGGGGTCTCGATCCTGAACGTGATGCTGATGTCGGTGACCGAGCGGATCAAGGAGATCGGCGTTCTCCGGAGCATCGGCACCCGCCGGGGGGAGGTGATGCGGATGTTCATCTACGAGGCGCTGATCCTCGGCCTTGTGGGCGCTCTCATAGGAGGGGTGCTCAGTTTCTGCACCGGGTATCTGGTGACGGCGATCTTCGTCGAGAACCCCGATTATCTCTTCGATCCGACGAGTCTCCTCTACATCGTCTTCGGGATGGTCTTCGGCGTCATCACGAGCGTGGCATCCGGCCTCTACCCGGCCTGGAAGGCGGCGAACCTGAACCCGATCCAGGCGCTACGCCACGAGTAAGGGGCTTCAACCCATACTCTTCTCTTTTTCCCGCTCGATATCGCCACGGAGGCTCTCGATCTTCTCCCCGGTCTTCGCGGGAGCGCCCGGGAGGAGGGCGAGGTACTCGTTCTCTCCTTCGGTGACGAGGAGCGCAACGGGCGTCAGGCTGACCATGGCGCTCCCCCCGCCGTAGAACACAAGCGCGCTGACGATCGGGATGATGCACCGGTCGTCGATCCTGCGGCCGCCGCCGACGACGAGGTTAGGGCCGCCGCTCTCCTCCTCACGCACCGGGAGCACCCCTTCCCGATAACTGCCGGAGCCGCTGCCGGACAGGTTTCTGCCAGAGAGCCCTTGCGATCGCGACCAGGATCAGGAGCGGCCGGCGGATCTGCATCTTGAGCGTGAAGGTGCCCGCAAAGACCCTCTCGTTGAAGACCGGGTTCATAACGAAGTCGACCGCCTCCGCCGGCCAGAGCGCGTAGCGGGCGGCGGTGCAGTAGCCGTAGATGGCGCCGGTGTCGGCGGGGCTGTCGAGGCCGAGGGTGACGTTGCCCCGGAGCGTCTCGAGGTAGAGGGAGCGGTAGACGGCCTCGAGGATCCCCCGGAGGTGAGGCCAGAGGTCACCGGCGGCCTCGATGTATTCGCTTATCGAGAGCCCCGAGCCCTGCTCTTCTCTCTCTTTCTCCTCTTCCGACGGCTCTGCTGCCGCGATCTCCTCAAGGTCCCGGGTCACGACCGGCCGGCCGGCGAGGAGGACCTCAAGCACCCCCACGCCGTCTCCGACCCGGACCCTCCCCCCCACGATGCCCCAGGCTACGGTTGCCGTCGCCCGGGCGCTCTCCCGGCTGCAGTCGGCGACCGTCGAGACGGTCACCGGGACCAGGTAGAGGGCCAGCAGGAGAGCGAGGATGAGGACGGCGACGGCGAGAAGGATCAAGAAAAGAACGGTCGCGGCCATAGAGTGGAGGGTAAGAGTGCCTTACGCCTCTCCTTCGCCCCCGACCGGGATCTCCTTTCCTTCGGCCCCGGGCGTTTTGCCGCCCATGCGCTGCTGCATCATCTCGGAGCCCTTATCGAGCACCTTCTCGACATGCGGGCCGACCGTCTCCCCGATCGTCGCGATCACCTCGGCCATCTGGCTCTTCTTCTTCAGCGAGACTACCTGGATGCCCTCGGGGCCACTGACTCCCCGGGTGATGATGATCAGGGCGACGGCCGTTATGCCGCCGCCGCCGCCGGTCGCGGCCCCGCCGTGCGGGACGCCTTCTTTATGCCCTCCCGTGCCTTCTCCGCCGCCGAATCCGAACCCGAACTCGGCGACCGGTATGATAACCCGCTCGCCGGCCTCGATCGGGGCACCGAGGATGGCACTCGCGCAGAGTGTTCGTGCAAGCTGATCGACGGTTAGCCGGAGCATCGATTCACCAGTCAAACTATTCACCACAGGTATTCCACTATCCGGCCACGTATATAAGGGTTGGGATTTTACGGCGGCAGGAACCGCCAGCCCATAGCCAGCGCGGCGAGGACGGCAAGGCCGAGCGCCGGAGAGATCGAGGTCTTCGCGAGCCGTTTGAGAACGGCCGCGAGTTCCCGCCGGTAGATGTAGGCGAACAGCCCTGCTATCAGGAAGAAGAAGAGCCATTCGCTCGGCTGGGCGAGCTCCCGGAGAACCGACTCCCAGAAATAGTCCTCCGGGTAGCCGTGGTTCGGGAGCGGGCCGAGGAACGGCCAGACCCACTCGACGGGGTGGCGCCACATCCCGTCGAAGAACTGGTGGCTCGCCATCCCGGCGGCGAGAGCGAGGAGACCGAACCGCCGTCGGTAGTGGTAGAGGAGGAGGCCGGCGGCGAGGATCAGGAAGAGGATGGTGAGGCCGTGGAAGTAGATCCGGCCGTAGTCCACGGTTCCGGCGAGGAGGATATGCCCGAGCGGCTTGTCGATCAGGTCGGGGAGGACGGCGCCGAGCACGGCGAGCGCGAGAACCCGCCGGTCGCCGGTGATCGCCACGAGAACGATGCTTATGAGGAGACCGACCATGGCGTGGGCGAGGAGGTACATCGCCAGGTAGTGGCGGAGCGGGCATATACCCTTTTTCCCGTGCGGGTCGTCCACCCCCGGCCGGGGAGCGCGTGTGATTGGCGTCTATCGGAGCACCGGAGCGATCTAAATTGAACAAAGGTGGTTGACAATGTATATATGTGATCAGAGCACACCGTGTTCTATGCAGACGAAGATCCTCCTTGACGAGGGAGAGATGCCGAAACGGTGGTACAACATCCAGGCGGACCTCCCGACGCCCATGGACCCGCCCCTCCACCCGGCGACCGGGAAACCGATGGTCCCGGATGACCTCCGCCACATCTTCCCGATGGAGCTGATCCGGCAGGAGATGAGCACCGAGCGCTATATCGATATCCCCGAAGAGGTCCGGGATATCCTCACCCTCTGGAGGCCGAGCCCCCTCTACCGGGCGAGAAGGCTTGAAGCGGCCTTGAAGACCCCGGCAAAGATCTACTACAAGTGGGAGGGCGTGAGCCCGCCGGGCTCGCACAAGCCCAACTCCGCCATCCCCCAGGCCTACTACAACCGGGAGGCGGGGATCGAGCGGCTGGCGACCGAGACCGGGGCGGGGCAGTGGGGGTCGTCGCTCGCGTTTGCTACGGGCCTCTTCGATATGGAGTGCACCGTCTACATGGTCCGGAGTTCCTACGACCAGAAACCCTACAGGAAGAGCATGATGCAGGTCTACGGCGCCGAGTGCATCCCGAGCCCGTCGAACAAGACCCGGTCAGGCCAGGCCGTCCTCGCCCGTGACCCGGATACGCCGGGCTCCCTCGGCATCGCCATATCCGAGGCCGTCGAGGATGCGGCCGCCCACGATAACACCAACTACGCGCTCGGCTCCGTCCTCAACCACGTCTGCCTCCACCAGACGATCATCGGCCAGGAGGCACGCGAGCAGCTCGCGATGGTGGAGACCTACCCCGATGTCATCATCGGGTGCGTCGGCGGCGGCACCAACTTTGCCGGGCTCACCTTCCCGTTCGCCGGCGATAAGATGACCGGGAAGCACCCCGAGACCGATATCGTCGCGGTGGAGCCGTTCGCCTGCCCGACCCTGACGAAGGGGCTCTACGCCTACGACTTCGCGGACGTCGCGGAGCTGACCCCGCTTCTGCGGATGTTCACCCTCGGCCACGACTTCGTCCCGCCGGCGATCCACGCTGGCGGGCTCCGCTTCCACGGGATGTCTCCGCTCGTCTCCCGCCTCGCTCGTGATGGGGTGGTCCGGCCGGTCGCCTACCACCAGAACGAGGTCTTTGAAGCCGCCGTGACGTTTGCCCGCACAGAGGGGATCATCGTCGCGCCCGAGGCAGCCCACGCGGTGAAGGCCGCGATCGACGAGGCCCTCCGGTGCCGCGAGACCGGTGATGCGAAGACCATCCTCTTCAACAACTCCGGGCACGGCAACTTCGACTTCTCCTCCTACGAATCCTACTTCGCGGGCTCGCTTGCCGACTACGAGTACCCGGTCGAGCTGATCAAGGAGTCGCTCGCCCGGCTGCCGGCGATGGAGTAATGCGAACCGTCGGCTTCCTCGTCAATCCCATCGCCGGGATGGGCGGCGCCGTGGGGCTCGCGGGGACGGACGGCGAGGTGGAGGAGGCGGTTCGCCGGGGCGCGGTCCCGCACGCCCGTGACCGCGCAGCCCGGACCCTCTCCCTCCTCCGGGACGAGGATATCGCGTGGTGCACCTGTGCATCCCCGATGGGCGAGGACGTCCTTACCGGTGCCGGGATCGACTCCTACACCGTTCTCTACCGGCCCACCGTCCCGACGGGTGCGGCCGACACAACAGCCGCGTGCCGGGTGTTCCTCGCGGCCGGGGTGGATCTCATCGTCTTCTGCGGCGGGGACGGGACGGCCCGGGACGTTTTTGATGCCGTCGGCCGGGAGGTTCCCATCCTCGGCATCCCCGCCGGGGTGAAGATGTACTCGGCGGTCTTTGCGGTCAACCCGGCAGCGGCGGCCGACCTCGTCCGCCGGGCGGGCGATATCCCCTGCCGCGACTCCGAGGTGATGGACGTCGACGAGGAGGCATACCGCTCGGGCAGGCTTACCGCCCGACTCTACGGGTATGCCTGCGTCCCCTTCGTTCCGGAGCGAATTCAGGGAGGAAAACAGGTCTTCGAGCAGCAGGACGAGGAGCGGGCGAAAGACGATATCGCCGCGTTCATCACCGAGATCATGCTCCCGGAGACCCTCTATATCATCGGCGCCGGGAGCACGACGGCACGGGTCATGGAGCGGCTCGGTCTTGCCCCGACGCTCCTCGGGGTCGACGCGGTCCGAAACAGCGAGGTCCTCGCCCGGAACGCCGACGAGCGGACGCTCCTCGCCCTCCTCGACGAACACCCGCGGGCGAAGATTGTCGTGAGCCCCATCGGCGCCCAGGGGTTCGTCCTCGGGCGGGGGAACCAGCAGATCAGCCCGACGGTTCTCCGGAAGGCCGGGTTATCGAACCTGATCGTGGTCGCCACGCCCGCCAAACTCACCGCAACACCCCTCCTCTACGTTGACTCGGGAGATGCGGCCCTCGACCGGGAGGTCGGGGACTCTCTCCAGGTCGTCTCCGGCTACCGGATGGCGCAGCGAAAACGGATCGTCCAGGCCGACTGACACCGCTTCGGCCTTTTTCTCGCGCGAGTACTGCTCGGCAAGTTTCCTGAGGTCCCGCACCTTGGCGTTCGCCGCCTCGATGATGGAGAGGACCTCAAGGTAGCGGCTGTCTCCGAGGTTGCCCTCCCTCTTGAGGTTGACGAGCTGCTTGCGGTAGTGCTCGTTGATGGCACGCTGGAGTATGATGTCGCGGGCACGGAGTTCCGCGACGGTTGTCTCCTGGATCTCGGGGAAGAGGAGGCCGAGCCCGACGATGTTATCGTCGAGGATCCGGTAGACGCCCTGTATCTCCTGCGCGAGAACAGCCCGGGTGTCGTCCCCATCCCGGGCCGTTCTCCGGAAGAAATTTCCGAGATCTCCCCCGAGATAGCCGAGCCGCCCGATCTCGTTCGACATCCTCACCAGGGAGACCACCTCGGTCGCCTCCTGGTCCGAGAGCGACCGTGCGGAGATTGTCCGGAGGGCCTGCTCGATCCTTCGATCAAGGTGACTGTTCAGGCTCTTGAGCCGCTCGACCATCTGGTAGTCCGCCTCCTTCGCCGTGGCGAGGTAGGTCATTGCCGCCCGGAAGAGGTCGAGCGTGACCTCGTGGGCATGTTTGAGCTCGCTCTTGATCTGTTCGAACCCGAGGTGCGTCTCCTCGGGGATGCCGTCCTCGAGATGGCGTGTCCGCATCAGGATCTCGGGTTCGTTCCCGGGCACCAGCCGTTCGACGACCTGCCCGAACCGCCCGATGAAGAGGAGGAAGACCGCCGCCGTGATCAGGTTGAAGGCAAGGTGGGCGTTTGCCACCATCTGCGCCTCGGTCCCGCCGATCGACACCACGAAATCGGTGAACAGGGCGAGGAAGGGGAGGATCAGGAGCACGCCCCCGAGGTTGAAGAGGAAGTGAGCTACCGCCGCCCTCCGGGAGTGGAGGTTCATCCGGGCCGAGGCGATCAGGGTCGTCGTGGTCGAGCCGATGTTTGCGCCGAGCAGGAGCGGGATTGCCTGCGGGAGGGTGAGCAGCCCCTGCTGGGCGAGGATGACGGCGAGCCCGGTCGTTATGGCGCTCGACTGCACCGTGGCCGTCACGAGAAACCCGATAAGGATGGCGAGCGGGAGCGCCGAGTACTCCGTGACAAGCCCGATGAGTTCGGGGTCGTTCTGGAACGGCGTGAGCGCCGTCGAGATGAGATTCAGGCTGAAGAAGACCAGGCCGAAGTAGAAGAGGGGTTTTCCGAGGAACTTGTAGCGCCGCCCAAAGATCCCGACGAGGAACCCGACCGGGATCAGGACCTGCCCGAACGCTGTCATCTTGAAGGCGACGAGTTGGGCGGTGGCGGTCGTCCCGACGTTCGAGCCGATGATGATCCCGAGGCTCTGGATGAACGAGAGTGTCCCGCTGTTGACGAGGTTGACGGTGATGATCGTGGTCGCCGCGCTGGACTGGACAAGCGCGGTGACGGCGGCACCGAGGAGTGCGGCGAGGATCGGCCGCTCCGTCACCCTGCCGAGGATCGCGGCGAAGCTGCCCTTCGCGACCGCGAGGATCTCGCGGGAGAAATTCTCTATGCCGTAGAAGAAGAGGATCAGGCCGGGAACGACGGCGAATAGTATCTCCCAGGGGACCATTGTTGTTCAGTGAGTATGGAGTCTTCGCTCTGAAATACCTCTCTAAATGCATCTCCGGCCGGGGAGGCGGTGTTCTTCAGAACCACAGGTTTAATTCCGGCTGCAGCCCAACCATTTCCTGATGGCAGCCTTCGACCCCTCGGTCCTCGGGATCTTCGTCTTCGGCCTCGTCGCCGGGATCTGCCCCTGCAACAGCGTCCTCTGTCTGGGCCTCATCGGCTACCTGACGAGCAACAAGACCGATCTCACGCTTGCCGGGATCCTCAGGCTGACCGTGGCGTTCTCGCTCGGGACGATCCTCGTCCTCCTGCCGCTCGGGGCGGTCGCGGGCTACATTGGGGGATACCTCCTCTTCCTCGACGAGACGATCGCGTGGGGGATCGGCGGGGTGCTGATGATCCTGATGGGGCTGCAGCTCCTCCACGTCTACAAGCCGCCGATCCGGAGCATCTTCAACCGCTTCCGGGCCCCCATCTCCTACACCGTCACGGGGGCGTTCCTCCTCGGCCTCTCGTTCGGAGCGATCACCGTGGGGCGCGGGGCGCCGATGCTCCTCGTCGTCCTGACCTACATCGCGCTCTACCAGACGGCGCTCGAAGGACTCTTCACGATCTTCGTCTACGCCGTGGGACTCGCGATCCCCCTCATCGTCATCAGCTCGGTCGGCGGTGCGGTCGGGAAGAAGATCAAGGAGAAGGCGAGGGTGAGCGGGGAGGTCTTCGACCGGATCGTGGGCGTCGCGATCGTCCTGATCGGGGTCTACTTCCTGTATCTGGCGTTCTCGTGAGGGTTCTCTCCGGCGCCGTGTCTATTTCTCCCCGAGATGCCCCTCTTCCCGGATACCCGGATCGGAGGCGACGATCTTACCTGACATACTGCACCATATCGTGACGTGAACCCGGGACGCGGTTTGGCTGTCGAATCCCGTAACTCTACGGGAGAGGTCAACGTTCTTCTATAAGCGATTTCTGTCACAATCGTCTACACGTCGGGACGCTTCGAGCCGTTCTATTCCCGAAGAGATCTCTCGATGCAGCTCTTTCTTCACGGCAGAACGGTCAGTCCGGCTGCTTTTCCCGGCACCGTTTGCTCACAACCTGCACGATGAGGCTGCCAAACAGCAGGATGAAGAACAGGTACCGGGCAAGGGCGCCAGGCCGGCCGTGCAGGATTATATCCTGGTAGAAGTTGACCGCGAGAACGACTGCGGCAAGGGCGAGGAGCAGTTTCCACAGGAACGAGAGGTGGTTGCAGTTCATGATCGTCACCGGTTATCAGATTCCCACCGCCCGGTGGAGATAGAACGCGAGGACCACACCGGTTGCCAGAGCGACGAAGACAGCCCGGTCCTTCGACTTCTCGTGGAATATCCATACGCCGAAGTAGGTCGAGAGGCAGAACCAGGCGAGGAGCAGCAGGCCGGCGAACGGAACCCCCAGGAGGACCGCCCAGGAGAAGAGGATGAGCGGCGAGAGAGCATAGACCACCGATTTCATCGTCTTCTCGAACTCACGGTGGACGTCGACGAAGAGCAGGAAGAAGTGCTTGACGAGGCTGACGGCGAGGAGGGCGACGGCTCCGGTAATCAGGCCCTGCACCAGGGTGACAGGGATGCCGGCTACGATAAACCAGATCCGGTGCAGCCCGTCAATCTCCGCCGCCTCTCCCGTAAGGAGGGGCAGCACCATGAATAGGACCGATGCGGCGGCGACGATCGTGAAGTAGAATATGAGATCGTCGCGCAACGGTTTCTCGTTGAGTTTCTGAAAGACCCACCGGGGGCCGGAGAAGGCGCTTTCAGGTGATATCTCTGTCGACATGGTCTTCTTTTCCTTGAACGATGGTAACCGCCCGTCCGCTTCCGGTATCGATGAAGTCGATGTTCTCCTATAAATGTTCTCTGTCATGATCGTCCACACGTCGGGTCACGGTTGGTTAAAGAGAGGCAGCCGGTGCCCGTTATCGCTCTGACACTAGGCGGGGCCGGGGGGTGGTATAGCCCCCATTCATCCTTCGTCCGGGTGAGGGGAGCTTGTTTTTACCGATGGGCGGCCTGAAAATCGTTGGTATCAGCGGTGGAGTACTGCCGGGAGGTTCAATCGCCTCTCGCGGATGGTCGATGTGAGCTCGAACCGACCCTCTCCGGGTTCGAACGGGGAGCAGGATACAGTCAACGTTCCGGAATGGATACCTTCTGATTCCTGAGTTGTGCTGTGAGGTATCCCTGCAGGGTCCCAGACGGTCAGGGTGAAGACAGCCGTTCTGGTCCCGCCGAGTTCATTTCCACGGTCGTTTTCGCATGCGACAAGGAAGACGCTTCTTCCCGTCCCCGTCTCGATCGAGGGGACCGGGTTCGAGTGTGTTGCGTTGCTCCCAAAGTCGGTCCAGACTCTGCCGAGGAGATAGACGCCGTGGGTGGCGTTATCCTGGAAGACGATCTTGCCCCCGGCGGTGGTGGTGTTCACGACGATGTCTTCCGTGGCATACGATACGAGCCCGTACCCGAGGAGGCCGACAAATCCTATCGCCAGCACGATGCTGCACAATACTTTTCCGCTCAATAGAATGCACCCCCTTCAGACGTAGTCGAGGTCCCCGGTGCCTATGTCCGTTGCTTTCGTTGTGTCGAGCCAATCGTGCGTCTCGCACCAGAGTTCGTAGTAGGCATCACCAGTGCCCTGCGAATCAAAATTCACCTCGATTGTCCCGCTGGTTGCCCAGTCCACCTTTATTTGTTTAGTGTGTGCCATACCTTGAGCATCGTAGACCGTCAGGCGGTAGAGTGCTCCCTGCCCGTCGTTGTCTTCGTCATTGGAGTTGTAGTACTTCGCTTTGAAGGTGTTGTACCCGGCCGGAACGGTTATGGGTCCGTACGTCGTCACGCTTGCCGTATCGGCGTCGCCGTCTGTATACATGACTCCCAGTTCTTCTACGGCCAGAATTCCGATGTCGCCGGTATCCTCGGTTCCGACTTCAATGCTCTCCTGACTTTGAGCCTGGGCTGCGGAAACCGCACCGACGGAAGCCAGTACAACCAATGCCAGCACCGCCCAGACCGTGATAGATCCGTTTCTGGTTTTCATCTTCGTTTCCTCCATTGCTACGGCGCCGGAGGGGAGAGGACGTACCTATAAGTAGAGGTAATAATAACCTTCTTTTCGCCTCCGGGCATGCGGGGTGCATCATCCTGTCGTGAACCGCGGATGTGTGGCCCCGCGACTTATGCGAATGCCTGATGCCGGCATCCGCACTGCTACCTCAACCTCGGGCTATTTACCTTTTCTCTCACTTCTCTCTACATGTTCGCTGTCTTCTTCGGAAAGCGGAAGGCTGGATACATCCTGCACGGCCCACGGAACCGGAGAGGGTCCCGGCTGGCACCGGGAGTGCCGGGGCTCCATACTCGGTCCCGCTCCCTCCCGGGCGTGGTCACCGGATGTCCATCCGCATGAACCGCGTGTACGCGACGGCGAAGAAGACGGTGGGGTAGAGGATCAGCGCCACCACGCTCGACCATATCTCGCCGAGCGTATCCTCAAGGGTCGCCCCCGATGACGGGGCGTTGCTGATCCCCTGGATGAGGGCGTTGGTCGCCATCTGCGGTGATGCGAGGTTTCCGATGCTCTGGATCAGGTCGAATTGCCCGTAATATGCCGTGAACGCTGCCTGGAATTCTTCCGACGAGATGTCCCCGCCGTATGCCGTCGGGTCGGGCTCCTCCATCATGAGCGCCATGCCGATATGCGTGGTGGCGTAGGGGAACAGGAAGACGAGGAGGATGAAGACGACCACCGAGAGGAGCAGGGCGCTGCCGCTCTCCCGGCAGAGGGTGGAGAGGGCGAGCGCGATGGAGAAGAACGTGACGAGGAAGAGGAGGATGACGCCCGCATAGGTCAGGATCATCCAGAGATCGCCGGCGGCGGGCACGATCGAGAAGACAAGGAGGAGCGCGGTGGAGATAGCGAGCACGCTCCCGACGACGAGGGCGAGCAGCGCGACGCCCCCGAGCGCCTTGCCGTTGATGATCTCGTCCCGGTAGACCGGGTGGGAGAGGAGGCTCTTGAGCGATCGGGACTCCTTCTCTTTCGAGATCAGATCGAACCCGACGGCGATGGCGAGGAGGCCCCCGTAGGAGATCAACGTGAGGAACATCGAGGAGTAGATACCCTCGACCGGCGGTTTTATGGGCATCATTCGCACCGGCCCGTCGAGCCGGTCGTCCATCGCCGCCAGTTGCTCCGAGTACCTATCCAATTCCCTCTCGTAACTCACGACCCCGCTGTACGTCCCCACCAGGGCGATGGCGAGGAAGAGGGCGAGAATCACCGGGAACCGCCAGCCCGTGAGCTGGTCGGCAAACTCTTTTTTGGCCACGGTGAAAACCCGTTCCGCCTTCATCCCCCGGGAAACCCGATCCATCTGCACCTTCCCCGCTGCCATCGATTCCGTTGCCATCCCATCATCCTCGCAAAAGATCTCCGCCCGGAGCACCGCCGGCGGCTCTCGGGCCTGGAAAGACCGCCCGGGTGTTCTCGTTCAGAGACTGGGCCGTAACTCTATTTACGTTTTCTCTCACGTTCCTTTACACGTCCGCCGCCGTCTTGCGGAAAGCGAGCGGCGAGGTCCGTCCTGTGCGGCAGAGGAAGCCCGAATCTTCAAGGGCTGCCCCGGGGGAGGTGAGTGCTCAGGATAAGCCGTCGGCGGCTACCTGCAGCGGGTGACAGGTTGCGGCGCTCTTGATTCACGCGCTAACAATAACAGATTCCCTCCCCTCACGGAGCCTGGTATCGACCACCCGAATTCCGGCTTTCGCTCTGCGCCTCAAAGCGCCTCCGGTTCCCTCGATGCAGGTTCGTTCCTTTTCAGTTCCTCCCTCATCATTAGTTCTTCCCTTGGTGCGCCTCCAATTAACTCAATCGTCCTACCATACATCACGGTGCCGTTCAATGCCTCGTTTTCGGGTGTACGGTTGCGCACCCACATTTCCACATGGGCGGGTGATGTTATAATAAAACCCGATATCTCCAATTCAGGATGATCGTTCTGGAATTGCATCAGTTCAGCCGCGACCTGCTTACGCTCATTCTCATAATCAAGATCATGGATGACCTTGAATGTCCAGCCGCCAGCCTGCCTGCCTTGAATGGCCTTCACCTTCTTTTCGTCCAGTATGGAGTACGCATAGATGATGGCCAGTTTGTTCTCTGAGTCAAACTCCCATCTGCTTATACCAAATTTTCTGTCTTCATAACTTCGTTGCAGTTGTTCAATCCCCTCTGTCAGCTCTTCCGGCAACACCTCCGGCGTCATATTTGCCTCTTCTAGCGCTTGCCTCACGAACGGGTGCACATATAGTCCCTGCGATGATCTTTCCGGTGTCATGTTCCTAACCTCCCGTATTTCTTCAGGTACCTCATCTGGCGTTGCATTCCGGCTTATACCGCCGGGCAGGTTCGACCCTAATGGCGATCCCTCCGGCGTCACGTTCCCGACCTCCGGATGGGGATAACTGTCCGAAAGGTGCACTGTCACGATCATCGCTCCCGTGCAACAGATGATTGCAAGTGCGATGACGATCCACAGGGTCGTTTTTGTCATTCATTCCTCCTCCCTCAACCCTTGGTTACATCCCCGTTTTCCTTGATCAAAAACGTCACCAGAGGCACTAAATCGTGGTTTGGGAGACCACAATTAAAGATGCCTGTTATCTCGTAGATCTTCATCTTTGTATCTTCTGTTTCCGTCCCGTAGGGCATCTGCCAGTTCCCGGGCCTGATATCCAGGTTGTCAAACTGGTAAAACTTCCAGCGGGAGAACGTCTGCATATCGCCGCCTAAGAACTCGGCACAGATCGCATGACCAAACCCCCGGGAGTTGTTTATGAGCGACACCATGTAGAAATCCAGGTTGAAGGTCCCCTCGATGTAGCAGTGCTCGGGGCAGCCGTCTCTCTCCATCCAGTAGCAGCCCGCCAGCGTCTGGAGATGCGCGAGGCATTTCCGGGTCCGGGCATACCGTATCACCACGTTCGGCAGGCAATCGGCACTGCTCCACGGGCCCATACCTCCCCCGCAATCCGAAAGCCCGTGGCGGTAATACCCGATCATGAAGGGCAGATACGCGCCTGCCGACGAGTGGCAATCCCCATCCTGGCGGATGTGCCGGTTGGCGGCAGGAATTTGAGTGTCGGCCCGATTGAGTGGTCTTTTTTCCTGTGTCATGTTTGTTCCTCCAGTCTTCGAAACGATGCCCGGAGGAACGCTAGACCACAATGGCTATCCCTGATGGCAGCCGGCAACCTCGTCGCCCTCCGGGCGCGCTTCTTAAGGCCGGGATACGAGGGCAATCGAGGCTCCCGGCCCCCGCAGGACACCGTACGCGGTGTCACCGATCAAGGCGTCAGCGTTCTCCCGTATACCTTTTCTGTGACAAACATCGAACTGTCGCGGCTGTACTCTGGCTGTCGCATTCGCCTGATACGCACTCATTGTTCTATCTCCTGACAGTATGGCCGGTTTCCAGTGGAAATACGCCTTGATCCCCCGGGTTGCGGGTATGTGTATATACTCCGGTGAGAATCCTGCATACCTTCCTCGGACACCGAATCCCGACGGGATAACCGGCCTACCTCGCCGCAGCACCTCCCGGGGAGCGAAAGCGCGCGCCTGTCTGTCACCGAGTATCTATCCGCATAAGCCGCATGTGCGACGGCGAAGAAGGCGACGGAATAGGACGGTCAGTGCAAACGTGAGAAGCCTTCCGTGAGAGACCAGCATCGGAGCATAGGGGAGTAGGCGCCCTCGATCGGCGGTTTTACGAGCGTCATCATCCGCTCCGGTCCGTCAGATCGCCCGGCAGACCCTTTTTCGGCCACGGTGAAAACCCGTTTCGCTGTTATGCGACCCCCTGCGGAGCCCGGTTCTCTTCCCGGAGTCTCCCGCAAAATGGGCATCTGTGGTGGAAGTATGATATCCGATATCAATTTGTCCTTTGCCGCGTGGATTTTCGGTCGACTGCGGCGTTCTTCCGGGGCAAAACGGATCGAAACGCTTCGACGTGTAAAGAGGTTCGGCAGAGATCGTTTATAGCAGAACGTCGATTTCTCATCCGTGGATACCGGTTATCCCGAAGCGCGGGTTTCCTCCTGACCGGTAGTATTCTTTGGTGAGAAGATGGCTGAACAGAATAAAAAGACCAAAAAAACCGTACTGAACCTGCTCATAGCGGTCGCCATCCTCGCCGGAGTGGTCTTCCTCCTCTTCCTTGGTCCTGCGTTCGTCTCGACGACCATGCCGAACGACTCCTACATGATCAGGATCACCGGCCTCTCCGGTCTTGCCGTGAACGGCACCGCCACGGTCATGATCCCGGTTCCGGCGAACGCGGAGGGCGAGCTGGTGATCTTCGAGGCGTCCAGCGTTCTCCAGCCCGCCGGGTGGCGGACGGCGATCCGGGAGACGCAGTACGGGAAGATGCTCGCGTTCACGACGACGGAGGACTACGCGCAGGATATCTTCATACCGTCCGGCGAGTTCGAGACGAAAGAAGAGCCGCGGCTGCTCGTGCCGGTCCTCGCGACCCCGGACAACGCGAGCGTCACCGGGTTCACCCGGGGGTCGGGCGGTACCTACACCACGGTCGTCTTCCTCGACGGCTTCGTTTCGCCGGAGAACGCCACATCGATCTCGTTCGACCTCGATTACCAGGGCGGCGGGGGCATGAAACACCTGATCAAAGAGAATATCTGGACGGCGACGGTGGATACGGCCGTTTCGAGCACTGAGTCCGGTTTTGTCCCGGTTCCGGCTGGGTATCATGTCACTGCCGGGGGGCTCTATCTCTGATGGACAAGACCCGTAACCGGACGATCTCCTTTGCTTTTTTACTCCTCATCGCCCTTGTTTTTGCATCGGGATGCCTCTCAAGCGACTTCGTCGCCGACCGTCATGCCCTCTCCGTCACCCGAACCGACGCCGCCGGTACCGAGATCCGGCACACCGTCTTTGATGGAGGGGGCGACGAATACGGCACCGTCATCGTGCCGGCTTCGGACGGCGGCCTGCTTGTTGGAGGGTCGGTCAGGCAATCTCCGGGAAGCGACGAGCACGCCCTGCTGCTCAAGATCGCGGAGGACGGCCGGATCGAGTGGAACCGGTCGTTCCCGACACGGTATGGCGTTGCGGCAGTCGCTGCCCACGCCGACGGCAGTTTCACCGCCGGGACGGGTGACGGGTCTCTCTTCCGGGTGGCCGGCGACGGGACACCGGTCTGGAGCAGCCCGGTTTCGGGGTCCGTGCTTGGAGTCTCCGGTCTGCCGGACGGAGGCATCGTGGCTGCAGGGGGCAAGCACGGTGGGGATGTCTGGGTGGCGGTCGCGAACGATACGGGTTCGCTCCTCCGGGAAGAGACCTACCCGGATCTCGGCCGGGGGCGGGCTCTGGGGGTCGCTTCGGCATCGGACGGGGGATGCATCGTTGCAGGGACGACGGACAGCCACCCGTTCTGGGTGATGCGGCTCGATGGAGGGGGCAACGTCATCTGGACCCGCACCTTCGAGGAAGGCCCTGAGTTTATCGGGGTCATGCTTCACCGTGTGTATTCGGTGCGAGAGAAGCCGGACGGCAGCGTGGAACTGCTCTATAAGGTCGGCCGGGCCCTGAAAGGAGAGGATGCCGGAGGATCGGTCACGGTCGACCTGACCCTCGCCCGGAACGGCTCTGATGTGAGCGTAACGGAGTTCTATATGCCCTGCCCGGTCACCCGGGCCTCCGACGGGGGTTACGCCTGTGCCGCCCTCGAGAGTTCCGAGGGCGAGGGTTACACCATGGGGAACCATCTCGGGTCGCCGATTCACGTGATGAGATGTGATGATCGCGGTGAGATTGTCCGGGTCAGTACCGGCACGGAGGCGGAGGTGGAAATCGTCACGGATATCGTGCAGACCCCGGATGGGGGGTTTGCGGTTCTTGGTGGGTCTACGAAGACCTGAACCCTCAAGAGCCCGTATGCTCTCCCGGTGCCGGTCGCCATCACAACCTTTATAGTTAGGTCTACCCAAACTAATGGGTATCAACCATGGCGGCGAGACGTGAGCACCTGTTCGAAGTGTTTGATCGCCTGATCGCCATCAAAAACGAATGTTCCTCCGAGATCATCTCCGAATGCGGCCTCAGCGACGTGACGGTGAAGCAGGTCGCCTACCTGAAAGTCATCGACGGGCACCGCGACATGACGTTCAGCAGGCTCGCCGAGATCACCAGGAACTCAAAACCCACCGTGACGGAGATGGTCGATCGGTTCACCCGGATGGAGTGCGCCTACCGCCAGAAGTGCCCCGACGACGGGCGGGTCACCTACATCCGGTTGACCGAGAAGGGGCGGATGCTGGCAAACGCCGAGCAGAACGCGCTCCACCGGATGATCGAGAGGGTGGTGCGGACGCTCGATGAGAACGAAGTGGATCTCCTTGTGGAGATCCTGAGAAAGGTCGGATGATTTTTTTGGCCGGCCATATTGTTAGGTAAATGCGAACTAAACAACCCGGAGACATCATGAACTCACCACAACAAGACACCAACCGAGACTACATCGTCATACCGCTCTCCGAGACCGTGGTCTACCCCGAGACCCGGACGAAACTCCAGGTCGAGACGGCCGTCGGAGAAGCGCTGATCGCCGCCATGAAGAGCGACGGGTCGGCATACGCGGTCGGGCTGACCGCAAAGATCGGAGCGGAGAACCCGGCCGACGCACTCTATACGACCGGAAACCTTCTTGCGATCGCGCACGTCCAGCCCGCAAACGAAGGCTACCTGATCTTTGCCCACGCAACCCGCCGGGTGAAGGCCGTAACGCTCACGGAGAGGGACGGGCAGTTCTACGCCGTCTGCGAACCCCTCCCGGACGTACCCGACCTCGATGAGGGTGGCCGGGCGGAGATGCTCAGGCGTGTCAGGGCGGCCGTCCACGAGATCAGCGGCAACTTCCAGGGCTCCGAGCAGTTCACCCGCCCCGTCGACCGGATGGAGTCCGTCGACCAGATCATGGGGTTCGTCATGCCCTTCCTGCCGGTCGGCGTTGCCGAGAAACAGGCCCTCCTCGAGATCGTCTCCACCCGGGAGCGCTACACCGCGTTCCTCCGGATCCTGGCGGACCTGAACGAGAACATCAACCTCCGGATCGAGGTGGCGCAGAAGGCCACCGAGAAGGTCGGGAAGGCGAACCGCGAGGCGATGCTTCGCGAGCAGATGAAGGTCATCCAGGAGGAGCTCAACGGGGGCGACGACTCTGAGGGCGAGGGGGGATACCGGGAGCGGATCGAGCGCTCGACGATGCCTGATGAGGTGCGCAAGAAGGCCCTCGCCGAGCTGAAGAAGCTCGAGACGGGCGGGAGCCAGCACCACGAGAGCCAGGGTATCCGAAACTACCTCGACCTCCTGCTCGACCTCCCCTGGACGGTTGAGAAGAAGAGCATCGATATCGAGGAGGCCCGCCGGGTGCTGGAGAGCAACCACAACGGCCTTGAGAAGGTCAAGGAGCGGATCGTCCAGCACCTCGCGGTCATGAAACTCAAGGAGGAGAAGCAGGGCTCGATCCTCCTCTTCGCGGGACCGCCGGGCACGGGGAAGACGAGCCTCGGCAAAAGCATTGCTGATGCGCTCGGGAGGGAGTACGTCCGGATCAGCCTCGGCGGCGTCAAGGACGAGGCGGAGATCCGGGGGCACCGGCGGACCTACGTCGGGTCGCTTCCCGGCCGGATCATCCAGGGGATGAAGCGGGCCGGTGCGAAGAACCCGGTCTTCATCCTCGACGAGGTCGACAAGCTCGCCGTCTCGTATTCGGGAGATCCGGCGAGCGCCCTCCTGGAGGTCCTCGACCCCGAGCAGAACAGCACGTTCTCCGACCACTACCTGGAGGTGCCCTACGACCTCTCGGACGTGCTCTTCATCGCGACGGCGAACAGCCTCGCGACCATCCCGGCACCCCTCCTCGACCGGATGGAACTCATCGAGATCTCGGGCTACACGAAGAACGAGAAGTTCGCGATCGCAAAAGACCACCTCCTGCCGGAGACCCTGGAGGAGCACGGCCTGACCCCGGATCACCTCCAGGTCGAGGACGAGGCCGTCTCGGCGATCATCGACCGCTACACCCGGGAAGCGGGTGTCCGGACGCTCAAGAAGCAGCTTGCCCGGATCGCCCGGTATGTCTCCGCGAAGATCGTTTCGGGGACGGCCGATCTCCCCTACGTCGTGACGGCGACGATGCTTCCCGAGATCCTGGGGCGGGAGACCGTCCGGCCGGACGTGGCGCGGAAGGAGAACCCGCCCGGCGTCGTGACGGGGCTTGCCTGGACGCCGGTCGGCGGCGACATCCTCTTCATCGAGGGGACGTTCATGCCCGGCAAGGGGAAGCTCACCCTGACGGGGCAACTCGGCGATGTGATGAAGGAGTCGGCCCAGATCTCCCTCAGCCTGATCCGCTCGCGGCTCGCGGCGATCGCGACCGGGTTCGACTTCTTCGCAAGCGACATCCACATCCATGTACCGGCGGGGGCGACCCCGAAGGACGGGCCGTCTGCGGGGGTGACCCTCGTTACGGCCCTCGCCTCCCTCGTCACGGGGAAGGCGGTCGACCCGACGGTCGCGATGACCGGCGAGGTGACCCTCTCCGGTGCCGTCCTCCCCGTAGGGGGGATCAAGGAGAAAGTCCTTGCGGCGCACCGGGCCGGGATCAGGACGGTCATCCTCCCGCGGGAGAACGAGCGGGATCTCGAGGATGTGCCCGAGGAGGTGCGGCGCGACCTTGCGTTCGTGACCGTGGAGACGATCGAGGACCTCCTCCGGGAGGCGCTCGGGATCGAACTCCACCGCCCCGTCGTGCCGTATACGGGCAACCGGTGCGTGCCCGTGCACGACATCTGAACACCCTCTTTTTATCGTCTCGCCATACCCCCCTTTCTCTCCTTCGAGCCCCGCTCCGGGAGCAAATAGGCTTGAGGCGGTTCGACGTGTAGAGGATCGTGACAGAAATTGTTTATAGAGGTACGTCGAGCTCTCACCGATAGCTGCCGGAATCGGTGCCCCGATGTGTGGGATCTGTCCGGCCTGCGCCGAGACCGGAGGAGATTGCATGGAACCTGACAGGAAGCGCCTGATTGCCGTAGGGATCTTTGCGTTCGTCGGCGTCGTCCTCCTCGTCGCGGCGGTCGTGTTCGGAGTTACGGCCTTCGTCACCCTGATCACGGGAGTCGACGGTCCTCCGCAAATGTTGGTTGTGGAAGTAGTCGGGGAAGAAGAGCTGCAGAACGCGTCCGTCATTCACCTGACCGACCGTGACCTGCAGCAGCACCCGGTGCTTGCCTCCGCGATTCGCGAGGCCAGCAGCGACTCCAACGTGGTGAAATCCGCGTCGGTTCCGATGACGGGGGCCGAATGTCTCGCACTCACTGAGTCCTTTGGTGTGTATACGGCGAATGCGCCGATCCTCGAGTACGACGGAGTATACTACGCTACCCGCGTTCTGATCCATTAGAATCGTGTCAAAACAGGTGCAGAATGGAAGAAGGTAAGAAACCCGGCAACCGGCTCAGAACGGCGGGGTTCGTCGTCGCGTGCGGCCTTATCGGCATCGTTGCGGTCGTGCTCGGCTTCATGCTCGCCGATGCCCTCCTCATCTACGCGATGGAGGGCTCGGGTGGGCAGCCGATGCTCTACGTCATGGAGAGGACGGAGCCGGGAGAGAATGTGGTCGTCCCCCTGACCGAGAAGGACTTCGCCGACCACCCGGCGCTCGACGCGGTCATCCGTGGCGAGGAGCGAAACCCGTCGGCGTGGGAGTGGGGTATGAGCGACCGGCGCTTCATCGGGGGAACCAACGTCTCCTACGCGGAGAGCAGGGCGCTCCAGGACACTTACGGCCCCGACCGGGAGACGTGGGTCTACCCGCACCTGGAGTACGAAGGGGCGTACTACCTGGTGGTGACGACGTGGCCGTGAGAGAGCCGGGGGAGGAAGGATGAACGGAACAACCAGAACATGGACACTCCTCCTCCTCGCGGTGCTGCTCGCGGTCGCCCCAGCGGGGACACTTCTCGTCATCGGCTGGAAGAGGTGGTGAGATGGTACAGAAAGGCTCAGTAATCCCGGCGCTCCTCCTCACCGCCGCGGTCACGGCGCTGGCGGCGGGTTTTGCGGCTTTCGCGCCCGTCGCGGAGGTCACCGTAACCCCGCATGAGCAGATTGCCCCACAGGATCAGGCCCTGGTCCATATCGACTTCTTCACGGAGAAGAGGGATGCCCCGGTCGAGGGCGTGGATATCCTCTCCTCGATCCTGCGTTACGAACTCGCGGTCTACGATACAGAGGGTATCCATGATCGCCTGCTTTCCGGCGAACCGCTGGCGGTGCATATCGCCGGACGGCCCTGCACGGCGGATCTCGAGGAGGTGTTGCACGGCACCGGCTCCTTCACCGGCACCCTTTCCGGGGACGGGAGGGTGCACCTGACCATCAGCGGCGACGTCCTTCGCGGCTATTTCGAGACCGGCGGCGTCGCATACTGGGTGGAGAGCACCGGGCGGTACGACACCAAATCCCCGGGGAAGGTCATCCACTATCTCTTCTCCTCCGCCGACGTGAAAGGGCTGAGCGGTTGTTACCTCACGCTCTACAACATCAGCAACGGGGATCTGGAGGATTCCGGGTACCCTGCAGACTGGACAAAGGCCGACTTCCTGAAGGCCGGCCACGAGGTCGTCCCGCTCACCGATACCGATCTCGTCGACCTCCCTAAAGTGAACGAGACCCTCCGCACCGGCTTTATGGAGGTGCCGCTCTCCTACAACGAGACGATGCGCATCGTAAAGGGCTACCGGGGGAAGATCGCGGAGTACCGCGGGAACTACTACGTGATCGACTTCTTCGAGAGTTAGATTGTGGCGATCCCCTAAACCCTCTTTGCGATCGTCTCGATTGCTTCGATGATCGTCTGCTGCTGCGGTTTGATGATCGCGACCGGGCAGTCGACGATCTTCTCCACGATCGAGGCGAGGATTGGGGCACAGACGATCCCGAGCGCCCCCTCCTTCTCCGCCCGTGCCGCGGCGGCGATGCACTCCTCGAGGGTGTTCGCCGCGTAGCCCCGGACGTGGTATTGCTTCCCACCGATAGGGAGGTCGCGGTTGTCGATCTCATCGAGCAGGAACCGGGCCGCGATGACCGCGATGAAACTCTTCTCCCGGGGCTCGAGGACGTTGACGATCCGCCGGACGGTCGAGAGGCGCGGGTCCGCCCTGCCCGACGTGAGCTTGTAGAGGGTCGCGGCCGGGATCCCGGCCCGTTCCGCGAGGTCGCGGATGCTCATATCCTGCCGGGCGAGTTCCTCCTGGAGCGCTTCGGCAAACTCGGCTTCGAAGATCTTTCTTGAGAGCATTGTTCTACTATAATATCATCCCCGTGATAATATCTTTCCTATAAGGTAAAGCGTCCTGGCATGGGGAGAAGATCTTCTCCTCCCCCGGCCCCCGGGAGCGGAGGGTTTAAGAAGGCTGGGGCCCACCACTTCGTTGATTTCAGGGTGATCGGCCGCCTGGTGCGGCCCGAACCGGCCTTCTCGATACAGACGGAGGATATCAGGTTATGAAGACGATGAGAGAGATCGACGAGAAGATCCGGAACGGTTCAGCGGTCGTCTACACCGCCGCGGAGTTCAAGCAGCTCGTCCGCGAGGGTGCGGAGATCACGGCCGCAGACGTCGACGTGGTCACCACGGGAACCTGCGGGGTGATGTCGGGGACCGCGGCGATCCTCTCGGTCCCGGTAGCGGCGCCCGGGACATTCGAGCGTGCTGAACGGGCCTGGCTGAACGGTGTCCCCTGCATGCCCGGCCCCTGCCCGAACGAGCGCCTCGGGCTCGTCGACCTGATCGTCTCCGGGACCGCCCACGCGGGGGTCGGCTACGGCGGCGGCCACCTCTTCCGCGATATTGTCGAGGGACGCGAGATCGAGGTGGTGGTGGAGGCCGCCGACCGCTCGATCGAGGCGAAGGTGACCCTCAATGACTTCTCCTACGCCCGGCTCTTCACGACCCGGAGCGCCTACAAGAACTACACCGCCTACCTCAATACCCAACCGACCCGGGTGACGACGATCTTCTCCGTCACGGGGCTCCAGGGGCCCTGCCGGGAGGCCTCGGTCAGCGGGTGCGGCGAGATCAACCCGCTCGAAAACGACCCGCTCGGGCTTGCGATCCGGGCCGGGGCGCCGGTCCTCCTGAACGGATCGGCAGGGCTCGTGACCGGGGAGGGGACCCGGAGCACGCCTTCGCGTCCGAACCTCACGGTGATCGCCGATATGGCCGGGATGCAGCCCCGTTACATGGGAGGGTTCAGGACCTCTGCAGGGCCGGAGTGCATCACGAGTGTCGGGATCGCGATCCCGGTCCTCGACGACCGGCAGGTGGCGGGACTCCGCGTCCTCGACGATGAGATCGCTCTCCCGGTCGCCGATATCAACACCCGGAGAGTCCTCGGGGAGGCGACCTACGCCGACGTCTGGCAGCGGCCCAACCGGGAGGTGGCCTACCACCCCGAGTGGTGCGAGGAGTGCTCGACCTGCGCCGTTGCCGCGGTCTGCCCGACGGGTGCGTTTACCCGCGAGACCGGGATAGACCGCGACCGCTGCCTCGCCTGCACCGCCTGCCTTGGTGCCTGCCAGAACGACGCCCTCGAGGCCGGCGAAGGCTCGCTCCGGGTCCGGGGGCGGAAGGTGCCGATCACGCTCCGCCAGTCCGGCCGGACGCTCGCCGAAGACCTCTGCCGAGACCTCAAAGAGCGGATCCTTGATTCCCGGTTCACCCTCACCGGGGGCGGGGGCTGAACTTCATCCACGTGGTCCTCGCGCCCGGGAACGGAGCGGTCCCGAATATCCCCCTCGCCCCCGGGGGAGATCCCGGGGCGGTTTTTGCGGGGGCTCCGGGGGTACGATCCCTCCGGAGCGTGACCCCGGGTATCCGGCAGGTGTTATGGCTATTCGATGGAACGATGCCTCCAAGGCCTTAATTGAGGGATTCCCCTGTGACCCTCCGGATGGCGGCGTGGTAGGGTCACAGCATCACCGTCGCGATCAGCGGTATCGTGACGAGCGACCCGATCGTCGAGACGAAGACGATCTGCGACGCGAGCTTTGAGTCGGCGCCGTACTGCTCCGCGAATATGACGGTGTTTGCCGCAGCGGGCATCGCGGCCATCGTGATCATGATCCCGTTGATGTAGGGATCGGCGAAGAACGGGGCGAGGAGGTAGCAGTAGGCCGCCGGGATCGCGAGGAGGAGGACGGCGCTCGCGACCCAGATCCGCCAGTTTCCCACCATCTCCCGGGCCGGGAAGGTCGCGAGCATCGCCCCGACGATGATCATGGCGAGCGGTGTCGTCACTCCGCCGAGGAGGTCGATCGAGTCGATGAAGGGGCTCGGGATCTCGACCGAGCCGAGGAAGAGGGCGAGCCCGACGACGGAGGCCGCGATACCGGGGTTTAAGAGCAGTTTTGGATCAAACCTCTCCCCCCTTCCTCCGGTCAGCATCGCGATCCCGACCGAGAAGACCAGGACGTTGAAGACGAGGTTGAAGATCGCGACGTAAAAGAGCGACTCCTCTCCAAAAAGTGTCAGGGCGACCGGGAACCCCATGAACCCCACGTTCCCGAAGACGATCGCGAACTGGAGCACCCCTTCCTCCGCGGCCGGGACCCGCATGGCCTTCGAGACCACCCAGGCGAGGGCGAACGAGAAGACGTAAAGCGCCCCGGTCGCGAGGATCAGGGTCTCTGCGCCGATGAGGCGCTCGGGGGTGAAGGGCACCTGCATCGAGGCGACGATCAGCGCCGGGATGGTGATGTTGATGAGGAGCCCCGAGAGCCCCCGGGTGGCCCGGGGATCGACGATCTTTGTGGCGACGGCGACGTAGCCCGCGGCGATCAGGAGGACCAGGATGAAGATCTGGTCCGCAACTACCAGGAAATCCGTGATCGCACCGTTCATAAGGGCACCGCTCCGTCCGGTTCATCAAGGTAAGTGCCGGTACCCCTTTACGGTTCTGCTCGGGGTCGGGGAGGGAACCGGAACCGCCCCATGATAGTCATCTTCAAGCCCTGAATTGATCTGATAGGCCCGACGTGTAGACGCGCGCCACAGAAATCGTTTATAGAAGAATGTCGAGATCACTCTCAACCAATGAGGTGACCGGGTATGCAGGTAATCAAAGTACTCCTGATATTGGCGCTCATCCTCCCGGCGGGTTCCGCCGCGGCTCCGGTGCCCTCCACCGGGGGAACCACGAACTGGCTCGATACCTTCGATGAGTGGGTCGGGCCCCGGGATATGTCGATGTACAATCCGGTCATTGAAACCCCGCAGAGGGTTCCGATCACTGAGGAGATCGCGCGGCAGCACCCCGGCATGATCCTGCTCGATGAGAACGTGACGTTCCCCGACGCCGGATACGTGGTGGCGCCGGGGCTGCCGTCCGGCCCCACGGTTGACGTGGTCGTGACCGATCCTGCCTACTTCGGCCCGGTCCCGCCAACCTCCCGGGCGAACCTCACCAGCCTTCCGCCCCTCCGGGAGTATGACCTCGTGATCGCCGATCCGGTGTCGTTCGTCGCCGACGCGGGTTCGGGGAGCCCGGTGACGCTCCGCCTCCCCGGCCGGGAGTTCGTGCTTGACCTCGAACCGGTGCCGGGCCCCGTTGCGGAAGACGCCCGGGCCTTCGTCAAGAACGAGTCGGGCACGTTTGCCGTCGCCCTTCCTTCTACATGGCGCTTTGAGGGGACGGTCGCCGGGGAGCCCGGGAGTTCCGCCGCGTTCACGGTCGGCGACGGCGTGATCCTCGGGACGATCCGGTGCGGCGCGACGTCGCTCGCCATCGGCCAGGCCGGGACGGTCGAGGTCGGCGGGGAGCAGAAGGTCGTGCACATCATTTACGACGAACGGGACGTCATCCCGAAATTCTGGCCCCTGGCTACCGACGTCTGCGTGACGCCGTCCGGGACCGGGGGCTCTCCGGAAGCTACCGGGGCCCGGGTTGCAAGCCTCGCAAAGAGCCTGATCGACGCTATGGGGCCGGGAAGAGCCTGATGACTGAGGGGTCGCTGCTGCAGGGGTACCGGCCGGCCCCCGGGTAGCCGGATCAGCTGAGGACGAGGCTTCCGGTCTCCGCGCCACCTCTGTCCCCCTCGCTACAGGAGATGGTCCACTGATAGACCCCGGGCCCCTCCGGCTCCAGCCAGAACCCGATCTCCTGTCGTTGGGAGTCGTTGAGGACCGGCAGATCAAAGAACTTCCGAACGCTATTCATGCCACCATCACCATCCACCCGGAACTCCGCCGCCCGCAGGAACGCATCCGCGGTGTCCCGGTAGTCGCACCCCACCACGATACGGTAGCGCTCGCCGGGAGTGTAGGTGCGGGTGTAGGTCCGGGCCGATGCCGAGCAGGTTGCCCCGCCGGTCTCATCGACCTGCAAAATTCCCCCGTCGAGGTCGACCATCCCGTAGCTCGAGATGGAGAAGTCGGCCCGGTCGGCCCCAAGGACCGCATCGTCCGGTCCGTAGGCCACGACCGTGAAGGAGTGCGGCCCCGGGACCGGGCTGACCGCCTGGCCGTCCTCAAGATCCCGGATCAGGATCCCGTCCAGGTAGCCGTCGACCCGAACGACCACTTCTGGCCGTTCGAGGCGGTAAGAGAGCGGGACGGCCGCAAAGGTGAATAGGACTGGAGGGCCTTCGTCCGGTCCGGCTTCGTCCCCCCAGGGGATGGTGACGACGCTCCCGGATACCGCCGGCGGCACGATCTCTACCCCCTCCCCCATGACCGTCGCGACCGCTTTCGCCCCGGTAGGGCCGTAGGTGGCCGCCTGCACAACGTGGGACCCTCCCGGGAGGGTGACCGATCCGGACGGGAGCACCCCGAGGCTGGTGCCGTCGACGATCACCTCGACCGGCGCGTCGCTCGATGTTCTGAAGATGACCGTTCCGTTCTCGACCGAGAGATTGATCTCCGGCGCATCGCTGGCCGCATCAATTCCCAAAATCATCCCGCCGACGATCTCGGCACACTCCGCGGCAAGGGTGTAGTTGAGCCTCTCCGGCCGGTCGTCGGGGGTATGGATGATCGCATAACTGTCGCGCTCGTAGAGCCGGAGCACCGGTATCCCCACGGCACGGAAGGCGTGTTCGTCCCCCCGTGCGGCGTCAAGCAGCCCCGCCGGTGTCTCCTCGAGGCATGCCGATGACGGGAGTGTTTCAAGGAGCCACCGGTGCTGAGGGAGCGCTGTTGCGAGCAGCCGGTCCCCGGAGGCGATACAGTCGAGGTTTATCGCCGCGACGATCCGGTCGTGGAGGTCCGGGTTGTCGGCGAGCCACCGTGTGCTCCCCTCAAGCCCGGTCTCCTCGCCGCCGAAGGCGATGAAGTAGGTCGTCTGATTCAGGGGAGTGGCGTTGAGGATCCTGGCGACCTCGAGCATCGTTGCGACGCCTGCGGCGTTGTCGTCGGCGCCGGGAGTCTCCGGGACGGCGGTGTCGTAGTGCGCCGAAATAACGACGATCCGGTCGCTCGCCCCCTCCCTGACGCCGATGATGTTTGAGGAGAGGGCCAGCGGCGGGTCGAAGTAGCAGTTGCTGTACGAAAACCTCCCGGTGCTGACCGAGAGCCCGCGCTCCTCCATCGCGGTGGCGATGTAGGTAGCCGCTGCAGTCCGCTCTTTTGACCCCAGCGCCCGTTCGAACGTGCAGAGGTCATACGTCATCTCCTCGATCCGTGCAGGATCGGCCGTAAGATCGTCGAGGGCGGCCGCCGGCGCGATCCCGGCGAGCACCACCAGGAGCACAGCGGCGACCCTTAGTATTAATGGTTGTCTCATGGTTCTCTCTCGTTATAGGCGGCCCCCCTCCTGGTTGAAGGGTCGTCGTCGCATCATAAATGATTTCTGTGCCAGGAGTCAACTCTTCGGGCTGCCGGGGATGCGGGCGCCGACAGATTCCTTTCTGATACTTCCGCGTGACTGGAGAACCCCCGGCAGACGAAATAACGTAGGCCGTCTCATCGGTCGCCGGGGTGGAGCGCTATTCCTGTCCCCGGTTCCCGGCCCGTTGCGGCCTGTTTTTGGTGTGAAACCGATTGGAAAGACCCGATGTGTAGATGCGTGTCACAGAAAAGGTTTATAGAAGGGCGTTGACTTTTCCGTCATGAATACCGGGATCGGTCTCCCGGTCCGCGCCGGCAGGTGAAATCGGTGGAAGAAAAGCAATTCATGAACGGTACCGGCCGGAGAGGGCTGATCTGCATCGCCCTACTGGCCTTCATCCTGGCCGGTAGCGGCATAGCGTGCGCATCTCCGGGTGTATCACGGTTCCGAAAGTGCGTTCAGCATCTTCTACAGCCCCGTGCTTCTCGGGTGCGGCCTGGGAGCCGTGATCGTCCTCGCGGTGGGCTACTTCCTCATCCGGAGGTCCCGCGGGAAGGATGCACCGTGAGTGTGCTCTTCTATCCGGCCGTCGCCTTCGTCCTTGGATAGCGTTCGTTCTCATAGCCCCGATGGGTCATCCGGGAAGAGGGATCTCCGGCGAGAGCGACTTCCTCTCAGCCACTCGGACAGCGCGTGTTACCGCTCTGCCCTCCCCCCCGCACGCCGAACAACAACCCTTAAGAGGAACCCTTAGAGAGATACTATCTAAGATGCTCGATCAGTTCAAGGGCTGCCTCCTCGGGGCCGCCATCGGGGACGCGCTCGGCATGGCGCGGGAGAGCACGCCGCCCGACTTCCAGCGCCTCCACGAGGGCTACCGCCGTGCCTGGCGGGGGCACCCGAACGCCGGGCTGAAACCCGGACAGTTCACCGACGACACCCAGATGATGCTCCTCGTCGCCGGCTTGCTCGCCGACGGCACCTACTCCGAGCAGGCATATGCGGCCGCCCTTGCCAGAATGTACATGAACGAGGAACTCCGGTTCCCCGACGGCGCCGTGGATGCCGCGTGCAGCCACCTCCTCCTCTCCGGCAAACCGGGCGGCGTCGCCTCGAACACCGCCGGCTGTACCGGGATCGCCGTCCCGTTCGGCCTCTTCTACGGCGATCCCATCGACGTCACCGAGCGGGTGGTCCAGGCCTGCAGCATCACCCACACCCACCCGGCGGCCCACGCGGGAGCGGTCACCGTCGCGATGCTCGTCCACCACGCCGTCCGCGGCCGTTCGGACGCCCTCGCTCTTGCCGGGAAGCATGCGAGCCTCGAAGACGTCGCCCTCGGCAACAAGATCCGCGACGCCGTCCGCCTCGCAGACGAGGGGATCAGCCTCGAGAGCGCCCTCTCGGTGATCGGAAACGACGTCACCGTCTACCAGACCGTCCCGCTCGCCTTCTTCCTGATCAGCCGGATCAAGGACGTCACCGCCCTCCTCACCACCGCGGCGCACGTAGGGGGGAACACCGATACCATCGCGCTCATCTGCGGCGCATACGCGGGCGCCGTCTACGGGAGATCCGCCCTCCCGCAGGATCTCCTTGAAGGACTCGAGGGAAGAGACGAGATCGAGTCCGTGGCTGCCCGCCTCTACGAACGCTGCACCACAAAGCCTTAAGATTCTATAAAAGACACCTCTCTCTTATGGAAATTGCGATCATCGGTGCATCCGGATACACCGGGGGCGAGTTGATGCGGCTTCTGCTGCAGCACCCGTCCGCGGACGTCGTCGCCGCGACCTCCCGGAGCCTGGACGGCACCCCCGTCGCCTCGGTACACCCCCATCTCCGGGGACTGACCGATCTCGTCTTCCGGAACACCGAGGCCGGCGATATCGATGC
Source organism: Methanobacteriota archaeon (assembly GCA_023393455.1). Taxonomy (GTDB): domain Archaea; phylum Halobacteriota; class Methanomicrobia; order Methanomicrobiales; family Methanoculleaceae; genus Methanoculleus. The sequence continues at coordinate 76,957 of JAEWLJ010000003.1, forward strand.
CGACTTCGCCTTCCTCGCCGTACCGCACACGGCGGCGATGAAGGTTGCCGGGACGCTTGCGGAGCGGGGGATAAAGACCGTCGACCTCTCGGCCGACTACCGGCTCGCGAAGGATATCTACGAGAAGACCTACGGCGTGACCCATACGGCCTACTTCGAGGCGCCCTACGGCATCCCCGAACTCCACCGGGACGAGGTCAGGGGAGCCGCATTCGTCGCGAACCCCGGCTGCTTCCCGACCGGTGCGACGCTTGCGGCGGCGCCGCTCGCGAAACTCGCCCACACCATCATCTACGACTCGAAGACCGGGGTCTCGGGCGCGGGGAACACCCCCTCCGCAACCACCCACTACCCGAATGTCGGCGACAACTTCAGCGCCTACAAGTGGACGACCCACCGGCACCTCGCGGAGATGAAGCAGGAGGTCGCCCGGCTCGGCTCGACCGCCCGGTGCTACTTCACGCCGCACCTCCTCCCGGTGAACCGGGGCATCCTGACGACGGCCCACATCCTCCTCGACGAGCCGATGGGGCAGGAGGAGGTCGAGAGCCTCTACAAGAAGTTCTACGCGAACGAGTTCTTCGTCCGCTACCAGAGACCGACCCTTGCGGCCGTCCGCGGGACGAACTTCTGCGACGTCGCCGTCGAGAGCGAGGGCGACCGGGTCGTCGCGGTCTCGGCGATCGACAACCTGGTCAAAGGCGCGAGCGGCCAGGCGATCCAGAACATGAACCTGATGTGCGGGTTTGCGGAAGACACCGGGCTCCGCTCCGCCGGGATGCTCCCCTGAGGTGATCATGATGGTTGTGCAGGTCAAAAACGTCATGACCCCAAACCCGGTGACCGTCCGGGTCACTTCAACGGTCAGCGAGGCGGCGGGATTGCTCAGGAAGTACCATATCGGCGGGCTCCCCGTGATGGACGGCGACCGGGTGGCGGGGATCGTCACGGAGACCGATATCCTCTCGCTCCTCGATGTCGGCGACATCTCCGACGACCTCTGGCTCCCCTCGCCGCTTGAGATCATCGAGGTCCCGGTCAGGGAGTTCATCAACTGGGAGAAGACGAAACGGGCGCTCACCGATATCGGTAGCCTGGAGGTCCGGCGGGTGATGAGCAGCCCGGTGATCGCCATCGACGAGGATGCCGATATCACCGATGCGGCATCCCAGATGCTCCACGAAGGGATCGCCCGCCTCCCGGTCCTCCGCGACGGACGGCTGGTCGGGATCGTCACCCGGGCGGATATCGTCCGGGGCATCGGGATGTCTTCTGAGGAGCGATAATGAAGAGTATATGCGGAGTCGAAGGCGTCAGCGCCTTCGGGATCAAGGAAGGAAAATACGGGCTCGCCCTGATCCGGGCGAGCGGGACCGCGGCCGGGGTCTTCACCACGAACCGGGCCCGGGCAGCCCCGGTCGAGGTGATGATGGAGCGGATGAAGAGAGGAACTCTTGACGCCGTCGTCATCAACAGCGGGTGCGCGAACGCCTACACCGGCGAGCGGGGCTACCGAGACGCCGTGGAGATGTGCGAGATCGCGGGCGGAGCCCTCGGCCTTGACGCGGATGCTGTCGGTGTCGCGAGCACCGGGGTGATCGGGCGCTACCTCAACCTCCCACTCATAACGGACCAGTGCGGGCGGGTCGCGCCGCTCCTTGCCCGGAGCCCTGACGCCGAGGACGCGGCGGCGCGTGCGATCATGACCACCGACACCTTCCCTAAACACGCCCTCGTCGAGACGGAGACGTTTGCCGTCGGCGGGATCACCAAAGGGAGCGGGATGATCGCCCCGAACATGGGGACGATGCTCGGGTTCATCTACACGGACGCCGAGGTCGAAGGATCGGTGCTGCAGGATATCCTCCGCACGGCGACCCGGCGGTCGTTCAACCGTGTCGTCGTCGACGGCGACACGAGCACGAACGATGTCGCCTTCTGCACCGCGACCGGTGCCGCCGGGAAGGTGGACCGGAACGAGCTCGCAACCGCCATCGAGGCCGTCTGCCGCGACCTTGCCGTCCAGATCGCCCGCGACGGCGAGGGGGCGACGAAACTCCTCGCGGTGACCGTCCGCGGCGCTCCCGATGAGGACGCCGCCGCCGAGGTGGCACGGACGATCGTCGCCTCCCCGCTCGTCAAGACCGCGATCTACGGCGAAGACCCGAACTGGGGGAGGGTTGTCGCGGCGGCGGGGAGGGCCGGCGTGGCGTTCGACCCTTACGCTGTCTCGCTCTCGGTCGGGGAGGTGCCGCTCGTCCTCCGCGGCGAGATCGTCGCCGATCTCGTGCAGGCGAAGGCCGCGATGCGCGGTGCGACCGTCACGTTCGACCTCGACCTTGCCGCCGGCGACGGATTGGCAACGGCGTGGGGGTGCGACCTCACGGAGAAGTACGTGGAGATCAACGGGAAGTACACGACATGAAACGAGAAGACGTGCTGATGGAGGCACTCCCTTATATCCAGAAGTTTTACGGCAAGACGATCGTGATCAAACTCGGCGGCCACGCGATGGTCGACCAGAACATCCTGAATACCGTGATCCGGGACGCCGTCCTCCTGCGTTACGTGGGGATGAAGGTCGTCCTGGTCCACGGCGGCGGCCCCGAGATCACTGCGAAGATGCAGGCGATGGGGAAAGAGCCGAAGTTCGTCGGGGGCCTGCGGATCACCGACGCCGAGACGCTCGAGATCGCCCAGATGGTCCTGGTCGGCAAGATCAACGCCGGGATCGTCGCCCTCATCGCGAACTGCGGCACCCGGGCGGTCGGGATCTCCGGCAACGACGGCAACCTCATCATCGCCCGGAAGATGGAGCCCCAGCGGGTGAAGGTGGGGGAGGTCGTCGAGGAGGTGGACCTCGGCATGGTCGGCGAGATCGAGGAGGTCGACCCCGAGTTGCTCAATGGCCTCCTCAGCCAGGGCTACATCCCGGTGGTGGCCCCGATCGCCCTCGACCGGCAGGGTCGGAACCTGAACATCAACGCCGATACGGCGGCGGCCGAGATCGCGATCGCTCTCAAGGCCTTCAAGTTGATCAACCTCACCGATGTCGACGGCGTGATGAACGCCGACAGGACGATGGTCTACCACCGCCTCTCGCTTGCTGAAGCGGAGGCGATGATCGGCGAGGGGATCATCGCCGGGGGGATGATCCCGAAGCTCGATGGGTGCATGAAGGCGGTCCGGAACGGTGTCGTGAGCGCCCACGTCGTGAACGGCAACAGGGAGCACAACCTGCTCCTCGAGCTCTTCACCGACCTGGGCGTCGGGACGATGCTCACCCCATAACCCTTTTTCTCACGGCAGGTTGCCGTCCCCGCTGCACTCCCGCTGCCGCTCCTCGCTCATCCCGACCAGGAGCTCGAAGACGTTCCTGACGGCGACCGGGTCGATCCGGCTCTCGACGGCATAGGCGAAGACCCGGTCGAGGACGAGTTTTCGCTGCGCCGGATCGTGGATAAAAAGACCTTTCTCCTGTTTGATCCGGGCGATCCTCACCGCCAGCCCCTGCCGCTGTGCGATGAGGTCGATGATCTGTTCATCGATCTCGCGGATCTCGTTCCTGACGGCATCCAGAGTCATACTACATGATAGGCCGCGGCCGGGGAATAAACCTGACGGGCCCGCCCGGGGAGAAAGATATTACCCTGCCGGGACAAATCTGGTACCGAAATGCTGGAACGAATACCGCTACGCGAGCGCAAGGATCTCCTGATCGCGTGGCTCGCCATCTCAGTCGCCTTCACCCTGATCTACGTGCGGGGCGGCGTGGATCCGATCGGGCTCGTCTTCTTCTTCGTGATGTCGCTCGTCACGGTGGGGGTCGCCTTCGTCCTCCACGAACTGGCGCACAAGTTCGCCGCGATGCGCTACGGCTACTGGGCCGAGTTCCAGAAAGACAACCAGATGCTCCTCGTCGCCGTGGTGATGGCGGCGCTTGTCGGGGTCGTCTTTGCGGCGCCGGGAGCGACCTATGTCTACGGGAACGCGACACGGGCGGAGAACGGGCGGATATCGGCGGCGGGACCGATCACGAACCTCGTCCTCTGCATACCCTTCGCGGCGCTGATGCTCTTCTCCGGCGAGGGGCTCCTCGGTCTCGTCGGCCTTGTCGGCCTCCGGATCAACGCCATGATCGCGACCTTCAACATGCTCCCGATCAGCGTTCTCGACGGCCGCAAGGTTCTCTCCTGGAACCCGGTCATCTTCGCGGTCCTCATGATCGCCTCTGTCGGGCTCCTCGTCTGGTCGCTCCTCCTCTGAGGAACTACCTTTTTTCAGACCTTCTTCAGCGTGAACCGGAACGCCGCACCGCATTCGGGGCGGCCCGGCACCCGGTCGTTGACCTCTACACTGCCGCCGTACCTCGCGACAAGCATCCGGGTGATGTAGAGGCCGAGGCCCTGGCCGCTTTTGCGGCCCCGGCTCTGCCCGAATCGCATGAATATGGCGTCTTTTATCTCATCGGGGACCCCCGGCCCGGTGTCCTCGACAACAACCATGACCTCGCCGTCGTTCTCCTCCACCCGGATGGTGACCTCGACCTCCGCTCCCCCGAACTTGATGGCGTTCCCGATCAGGTTCGTGAAGACCTCGGGAAGGAGCGCGTCGGCCATGACCGCGAGATTCGTGCCGCCGTAACGGATCCGGCTCCCGGGGAAGATCGCGATCTCGTCCTGGATCACCTTTTCGAGGTCGATCGGCGAAAGACCGGTCGAATCGTGACGGATCCGGCGGATCGTCGAGACGTTCCGGAGTATCTCGACGCTTTTGCGGATGCTGCTCCGGACCCTCTGGGCGTATTCCTTCTCCTCCCCGGTGAGCGCATCGACGAGGAGGTCGGCATACAGGCCTGAGATGTTCGCTGCGTTCTTGATATCGTGACCGAGGATGTCGAGGTAGAGGTTCGCCTCCCGCTCGGCCACCTCGAGTTGCCGGATCAGCATGGTGCGTTCGACGAAGATACCGACCTCCCTCCCGATCGCCGTAAGGATGGAGCGGTCGGCGGCGGTGAATCGTTTGCCGCTCTTTGCAACCACATTCAGCGCCCCGATGACCTTTCCGTGCGCCGTGATCGGGATGCTCGCACACTGGCGCGGTGTCCCCTCCTCTCCCGGGTAGCGGAGATTCGGGCGATCGTCGAAGAAGAGGGGCTTTCCTGCCACCAGCACCTCCGCGTAGGGCTGCACGGTGACGTCGGGGATGCACGGCTGTGATGGAAGGCCTTCGGGAAGGTCCTGCGCGCAGACGAGCCGCGCTCTCTCCCTTCCCGGCTCGATCAGGTAGATCCCGCCGCCGGAGAGGTCGAGGGGGGCGAGGGTTGCCGCGAGGACGTCCGCGAGTATCTCATCGATATCCGTCGCGGAAGCCGCTACACCGATGACCTGGTTCAAGACCGAGAGCATCCGGTTATGGGCCTTGACTTCCGTCTCGGCCCGTTTCAGGTCGGTGATGTCGATGAGCGACGCCGCGAGACCGATCGGGACCCCGGCGTTGTCCGTGACTACGTTACCCGAGAACATGGCGCAGAAGGTCGTCCCGTCCCGCCGTTTGCCGATCCGCTCGCCGGCGTACATGCCGGTGCTGGTGAGGACCCGGCCGTCAAACCAGAACTCTGCAACCGATCTCCCGATCACCTCGGCGGGGGAGTCGTAGCCCCACAGGGAGAGGAACGCCTGGTTGACGTAGGTGTGGCGCCCGTCGAGGTCCGCGATGGAGAACGCGCTCGGCGAGGATGCTATCGCCATATCCTTGATCCGGAGTTCCCGCTCGACCTCCTTGCGCCGGGTGATATCGATCCCCGACCCCATCGTGCAGATCCGCCTGCCCGCTTCATCGGTGACGACAGAGAGGAAGAGCTGCATGGGGAAGGTCGAGCCGTCTTTTCGTCGCGATTTCACCTCGCCCGACCAGGCGCCGTCCCGGATGAGTTTCTCTCCGATCTGGTTCATCTCTCCCGGGTCGGCCCAGAGCACCGAGACGTGCTGCCCGATGATCTCCTCCTCCTCCCACCCGTGTATGGCGAGGGAGGCGCGGTTGGCGTAGATGATCCTTCCGTCGTAGTCGGAGAGAGAGATGCCTTCGAGCGCCGACGCTATTGCCATATCCTTGATCCGGAGTTCGAGTTCGGCCTGCCGCTGCCCGGTAACGTCGCGGAGGGAGTGGAGCGTCCCGGTAACCCGTCCGGAATCGTCGGTTAAGGTGCTGAGCGTCTCGTCGACGGATATTACCTCTCCATCTCTCTTCCGGTGACCGACGACACCGCGCCAGGTTTCGGACGACCGGAGGGCCTTCTTCGCCGTCTCTTCGTCGCCCGGGCGGAGCCACTCGATGGTGAAGAGTTCTGAGGTGGATCTCCCGAGAGCCTCGCCGGAAGGAACGCCGTAAAGCCGCTCTGCCGCCCGGTTCATGTAGGTGATCCTCTCATCCATATCGACCGCGATCACGGCGTCCTCCACCTGCGAGAGCACCTGCGCCTGGAACCGAAGCTGCTCTTCCGCCCGTTTCCGGCCGGTGACGTCGCGGCTGATCCCGAGCAGCCGCCGGACGGCACCGTCGCGTTCCGTCATCGGGAAGAGATGCGTCTCAAGCCATATGCCTCCGCCGTCCCCCGGGAGATGGGTCTCTTCGGTGAGGGTCTCCCCGGGAGACGCCGCTATCGTCCGGATCATCGAGAGCCATCTCTTCGTGACATCGGGCGGGAAGACCTCCCTGTGGTTCTTACTCCGCAGTCCCTCCGGGTCCACGCCGAGCAGGCGGCCGCCGGCACTGTTCACGTAGAGGGCATTCCCCTCGGTATCGATGAGGAATATGATGTCCGGCGCCAGTTCCGTAAGTGTCCGGTAGCGCTCTTCGCTCTCCCGGAGCGCCTGCGCCATGCGCATCTCCTTGCTGATATCGACGGCGGTGGCCATGATGCAGATCGGGTTTCCGGCATCATCCTTGAGGAGCGTCGCGGTGACATGCGCGGTGAACTCCGTCCCATCGGCCTTTCTGCCGACCAGTTGCCCGTTGCACCTGCCGCGCTCCGAAATCGCCGCGAGCACCCTCTCGACCCTGGCCGGGTCCACCCAGAACTCCGTGAGATGCCGCCCGATTACCTCTCCCGGGTCGGTCAGCCCGCCCAGTGCGAGCAGTGCCGGGTTGACGCGCGTGATGTAGCCGTCGAGGTCCGCGATAGCGATCGCGGCAAAGGACGACTCGAGCGCTCCCCTCCCGATCAGGAGTTCTCTCTCCGCCTTCTTCCATTCCGTGATCTGGAGCGCCTGCTCCCTGCGGTTCTGCCCGGTAACGTCGTTGAGCACGATCACCGAACGGGCTGTCCCGGGGATCAGGCCGATGGCGATCTCGACGATGTGGACGTTGCCGGAACGATCGAGAAACGAGATGGAGTAGTTCTCCGGCGTTGCAAGTGGATCCTCTCGCCGGAGAGCGTTGTATTCCTGCAGCCGCCGGCGTTCGTCTTCGGATGGTATAAGATCGAAGAACCGCTCTGTCCCGGCTATCTCGGTGGATGTGTACCCCGAGAGCCGCGCGAACCCCGCATTCGCCCAGATTACGCGGCCGTCCTCATCGAGAACCAGGACCGCGTCCTGTATACCCTCCAGTATCCGGTAGTCCGGCTGCGCGCCGTAGAGACACTCCGACGGCTCGGCGGGGGTCATACGTGTATCCTCCTGCTACCCTGAGGTATCGGTCGGTACAGGATGGAATTATACGGGAGTATTAATCTGTTACGGTTGCAGAGCGGCGGGAAAGAATTGTTGTTCTGTGCGCCCGGCGGCGGTGGGCGTCATCGCATGCGTACGGTGCCGTGGAAATGATATTCACCCTGGCATACCGGGGTATCGGGGTTTTGCGTCCTCCGCACACTCCCGTCCACCGAGAAGGTCGACCACGTTTCGCCCTTTCTCCCGCGCCTCCGCGAGCGCGGTGGGGTGCCCCGCGATCCCCCCGTAGCGGTCGAGATCGTTTGCGATGACGTTGTCCCAGTACTCGAATCCGGTGGTGTTGAAGAAGGCGGTGACGGCGGGAAACGCCGCGTCGAAGACGTTCTCCCACCCGAGCCCCGCGGTCGAGACGAATATCCCTTTGTGGCGAAGAACGTGGTCGGGTGCGTAGTAGAGGTTCTTCAGGATGAACTTGCGCGCCCAGAGGTACTGCGCGCGGTCGATCAGCCCCTTCGTCTCTGCCGTGATCCCCATCGAGTAGATGGGTGAGGCGAGGACCTGGACATCGGCATCGCCGATCTTTGTAAAGACCTCCGTGAGGTCGTCTTCGATGATGCAGGCCCCGGTCTTGTGACAGGCGTTGCACCCCCGGCACGAGGTGTAGTCGAGCGACCGGAGGACGACCTTCTCGACCTCTCCCCCCGCCTCCCGGGCACCCTCGAGGACGGCATCGAGCAGCGTCTCGGTGTTCCCGTGCCGCCGGGGGCTCCCGGAGATCCCGAGGACTTTTACCGTCATGCCACCCCGACCTCCCGCAGGTGCGCGACAACCTCCCGGGCGAGAGCCTCCGCATCGGCCTTCGCGGTCGGATGGCGGTCGATCGCGCCCTTCTCGTCGACGCTGTTCACCATCAGGTAGCGGAGGTCCTTATTCCGGACGTCGGCGACGTGAAAGAAGCACTTTACCGACGGGATCGTCGCGTCGAAGACGTAGTCCCAGTCCTGCCCGGCGGTCGAGAGGAAGATCCCGACTCGCTTCCCCTTCCGTTCGGGGGGGACGACCGGGAGATGGAGGACATACTTCCGGGACCGGAAGACCTGCGCCCGGTCGACCAGCGCCTTTGCCTGTGCCGGGAGCCCCATGCAGTAGATGGGAGCCGCGAGGATGATGCAGTCGGCCGCGACGATCCGGTCATAGACGTAGTCCATGTAGTCGCGCTGGACGCACCGGTTGATATTCTCGCAGACGTTGCATCCCTTGCACGGCCTGACATCGGCCTCAGTGACGGCGATCTTCTCGGTCGCAGCCCCTTCCTCCGCCATCGCCGCGAGCGCCCAGTCGAGGAGGGTCTCGGAGTTGCCGTGGCGGCGGGGGGAGGTCGCGAACGCGAGGACGTCGATGGTCATATAGGAAGTATTGTCCGGCTGAAGTGTAAAAACGTGCCGGGACTCCCCCTCCGCTACACATTCTCCTGTGACAACCCGATCGCGAGCGTGTAGCAGAGTGCGATCATCACGAGCATGAACGGGAATGCCGAGAGGATCGCCGTCGCCTGGAGAGACGAGAGCCCGCCGGTGATGAGGAGAACGATCGCGACTGTGGAGAGGGAGAGCCCCCAGACGACCTTCTTGTAGACCGGGACGGCCAGACCCCCGCCTGATGTGAGCGAGCCGAGGACGACCGTCGCGGAATCCGCGGATGTGACAAAGAAGACGAGCAGGATGAAGATCGCGGCGATCGAGAGGAGCCCTGCGAACGGATAGTATTCAAGGAACGCGAAGAGGGCAAGCGAGACGTCCTCTCCTGCGACGGCGGCGAGGTTCGCACCCCGGTCGAGTTCGAGGTGCAGCGCCGACCCCCCGAAGATCGCGAACCAGACGAGCGTAAAGAGGGTCGGGATGGTGAGAACGGTCAAAACAAACTCCCGGATGGTCCGCCCCCGGGAGATGCGGGCGATGAAGAGCCCCACGAACGGCGACCACGAGATCCACCACGCCCAGTAAAAGACCGTCCAGTCCCTGCTCCACTCGAACCCCGCAAACGGGTAAGACTGGAGGCTCAGGTCGATGATGTTGTTGACGTAGCCACCGAGGGCGGAGGTGAAGACATTAAGGATGTAGGGCGCCGGGCCGAGGGTCAGGATGGCGAGGAGGAGCGCTACCGCAAGGACGATGTTGAACTTCGAGAGGACCTGGACACCTTTCTCCACCCCGAGGATCGCGGATGCCATGAAGAGTGCCGTTGCGATGACGACGATCCCGATGGTGACGGAGATGGCGGACGAGATCCCGTAGAGATGGGTGAGCCCGCTGTGGATCTGGAGGGCGCCGAACCCGAGCGACGTCGCGGTCCCGAAGACCGTCGCAAAGACCGCGAGCACGTCAACCATCTTCCCGGCGGGCCCATAGATCCCCTCGCCGAGGATCGGGTAGAAGCAGGAGCTGATGAGGCCGGGCATTCCGCGCCGGAACGAGAAGTAGGCGACGGCGAGGCCGACGATCGAGTAGATCGCCCACGGATGGATCCCCCAGTGGAAGAACGCGTAGCGCATGGCGAACGCGGCGGCGTCGGGCGATGCGGCTTCTATGAAGGGGGGCGGCTGGAGAAAGTGGACGAGTGGTTCAGAGACACCCCAGAAGAGGAGTCCGATCCCCATCCCGGTGGCAAAGAGCATCGCGACCCAGCCAAAGAACCCGTACTGCGGCTTATCGGTGTCGCGGCCGAGTTTTATCGTCCCGTAGCGCGAGAATGCGAGGGCCAGCACGAAGACGAGGAAGAAGAAGGCCGATATGAGGTAGAGCCAGCTGAAGTTGTCGAGGATCGCGGCGTGAACCGCGGATGAGGCCGAATCAAGGAGGTTGGGCCGCGCGATCCCGAACCCTATGAAGAGGAGGATGATCCCGGCGGAGAGGAGGAAGACCGCCTCCCTCCTGAGGTACTCACGAAGCATTGCGCCCCCCCGGTTGCGGCACGAGGAATATCGAAGCCCTCGATCCGATCACGATCCGCTCCGCTATGGCCCCCATCGGGGCGGAGAGAAACGCCGGGCTCTTCCTCCCGAGGGCGACAATGTCAGCCTCGATCTGGTTGGAGACGTGGAGCACCTCTGAGGCAGGATTTCCGATCCGTGCCTCAATGGTGACACGCTCATAGTACGGGCGGAGTTCTTCTGCCACCGCCTGCAGTTCTCCATCAACGGCCTCGCGCCTCGCCCGTTCTGTGATCGGATCGGCCATCCTTCCTCTGATGTGGAGGACGTGGCACCAGGCTCCCTGGAACTCCATCACGTAGGGAAGCAGGCGGGCGGACGCCTCATCGAGGTCGGTCGCGTAGAGGATCCTGAGGTCGCTCGAGTCCGGTTCCGTCCCATCGTCTGAGAGACGGGGTCGGGCTTTGTGGACGAATACGGGAACGTCGGCAAGCCGGAGGAGATCCTGCGAGATGCTCCCGAGGAGCATCGTCTCGATATGCCACCGCCGCTTTGCTTTCAGGTAGATGCCGTCGACACCCTCGAGGAGCGCCGTCTCCGCGATCGTCGAGGCGATGTGGCCTTCTCCCGTCTTAATCTCCACAACAAGCCCCGTTTCCTCGAGCTCTTCTGATAGAAGCGTGAGCCACGAGAGGTCGGCTCCGCTGAAGAACGAACCTGGTTCGTTCACGTGGTAGAGGCAGACCGATCTCGCCCCGAGACTTTTGAGGAGCCTTCCGGCCTTCTTCACCTCTTCAGGCCTCTCTCCGTAGGCGACCGGAATCAGTGTCTTCTCAAACATCCACAGGACTCCTCGCAGGGAAAACGCCGGGCGTCTGCCCGGAAAACCCCGAATATAGGTAGTTTTGGGGTTCCGGCATCATTAATGTACCGAAGTCGACCCCTGGTCTGTCCGGCGGCCTCTGGCCTTCTCGGTTCCACTGCACCGGTTAGGCGACGGTTCGAGAAAAAAGAGAGATTTCAGAGGTTCTTGAAGCAGAGGTACCAGTCTTTGCACTCGTAGCCTTCCTTCATCCGCTTCTCGATCCCTTCAGAGGTCGACGGCGCCGGGACGATCACCTTCTCGCCGGGCTGCCAGTTTGCCGGCGTCGCGACGCCGTGCTTGTCGGCGGTCTGGAGGGCCTTCGTGATCCTGATGATCTCGGGCATCGACCGGCCGGTGGACATCGGGTAGTAGAGCATGGCACGCATGATCCCCTTGTCGTCGATGAAGAAGACCGTCCTGATAGTGGATGTGCTGCTCTGGCCGGGGTGGAGCATCCCGTAGGTCTTGGCGACCTTCATGTCGAGGTCGGCGATGACCGGGAACGGGACATCGACGCCCATCTTCTCCTTGATGTTCCTGACCCAGGCAAGGTGCGAGTGGACGCTGTCGATCGAGAGGCCGATGAGCTGGACGTTCAGTTCCTTGAGCTCATTGGCGATCGCGGCGAACGCCATGAACTCCGTCGTGCAGACCGGCGTGAAGTCGGCCGGGTGGGAGAAGAGGATGACCCACTTCCCCTTGAGGTCCGAGAGTTTCAGGCGCCCGTGGGTGGTCAGCGCGTCAAACTCCGGTGCTTTCTCGCCGATGACCGGCATCTGGATAACTTCTTCAGGTTCCATGGTATCACTTCTTCGGGCGGTTGCCCATGTACTCTTCGAGGGCGGTCTTGCCGTGGACGTAGGCCGGCATCCCCGAGAGCAGGAACGCGACCCGAAGCCCTTCCTCGATCTCCTCCTTCGATACGCCAAGGTTCTTGGCACCGGCCATCTGCGCCCGGACGGCGTGCCCGTCCCGGAGCGCGGCCGCGATCGCGATCGCGATGACCTTCTTCGTCTGTCTCGAGAGGGCGCCGTCGGCCCAGATCATCTGGTCGAGCCCCATGACGCTGCCGTAGAGGTCGGGATCGGTCTCCTTGAGTTCCTTGAAGATCTCGGGCACTTTCCCGATCTTCTCTTCGAGCTTCTTCTCTCCCATTCCCATCACTCCTGGAGTACCATCGGCTCGCCGCAGCAGATCAGTTCGCCGCCGCCGGCTTCCAGCACCTGGACCACGTTTCCGCAGATCTCGCAGTGGTAGATCTCACCTTTTGCTGATACGTTCACCATTCCATCTCACCTCAACTGTCTGACTATTTCTTCCTCTCCGGGGGATTCATGACGTCTTCCGGGCTCTTGATATCCGGCCGGATGTGAGTCATCGGGAAGCAGTTATACATTTCGCAGGCGCAGCTCGGGCACTTGACGAGGTCTGCGTCGGTGCTGTCGATGCGGAGTTCCTTGCCGCAGTCGATGCAGATGTAGCGACCCGGGCCCGGTTTCTCTCCTGCCTTTGCCGTTTTACTGGTTCCTGGTTCGACCACAGAAAATCACCAGATCGTTACTATCGTTTCAAGGTATTTAGCAGTTGCCAACCGGGCAAGAGTCGGTCCGGCCAGGGTGCCCGGTTATCCGGGCCCGCATCGGAGGGGCCCGAACCCTATTAATAGGGCCGGGAACAACCCTGCATCATGCCGAAGACTGTCGTCGCGTTGCTCGGGAGCCCGATCCTCGAAGGGAACACCGCCCGCCTCCTCGACGAGGCCATCCGGGGCGTGGAGGAGGAGGGTGTCCGGGTCGAGAAGATCGAGGTCGCGCACATGGACGTCCTGCCCTGCATGGAGTTCTTCCAGTGCAAAGGGAGTGATACCTGCCTGATCCAGGACGAGATGGCGGACGTCTTCCAGAAGTTCCGGGAGATGGACGGCCTGATCGTGGCGACCCCGGTGATGACGATGGGCGTCCCGGGAAGGCTCAAGTCGTTCATCGACCGGTTTCAGGTCTTTTACATGGCGAAATATCACCGGGGAAAGTCGTTCATCTCCCCGGAGCGGCGAAAAGAGCGCAGGATGCTCCTTATATCGATAGCAGGGATGAAGATCCCGAACGTCTTTGACGGGGTCAGGATGACCATGCAGGCGTTCGGGGAGATCATCGACTGCCCCCTCTGGGCCGAGGTGCTCCAGGACGACATGGACACCGTCCAGGACATCACGACGCGGCCGGAGGTGATGGAAGCGGCGTACCGGAAGGGCCGCGAACTCGGGAGGCTCCTACGGTGATCCGTCGGGCTCGATGTGGACGACGACCTCCACGAGCCCCGGCACCGCCTCTTTGAGCCGCCGCTCCACCTCGTCGGAGATCGCGTGGGCCCCGGCGACCGGGAGGGTCGGGTCGACGGTGATGTGGATGTCGGCGAAGATCTCGCCGGGTTTCCCCCGGCACCGGAAGTCATGGTATCCTGTCACCCCCGGGACGTCCATCACCACCACATCGATGAGCGCCGGGTCGCAGGGGAGGTCCATCATGTCGGTGAGAACCTGTGCGGCGGCGTAGAGGATCGAAAGTCCCATCCTTGCGATGAGGATGCCGATGGCGAAGGCGATGAGCGGGTCGGCCGCCGGGAACCCGAGCCTGACGGCAAGAAACCCCCCGAGGACGGCGATCGAGACGAAGACGTCGCTTTTCGTGTGCTGGGAGTCGGCGATGAGGATCTGGCTCCGGTACTCCTCGCCGCGCCGACGTTCATAGGTGGATACGGCGATGTTGATGACGAGCGTCGCGAGCATGACCCCGACGGTGACGGAGGTGATATCGGGGGCGACGGGTTCGATGAGCCGCTCATATCCTTCATAAAGGATCCCGGCGGCGGTCAGGAGGAGCATCGCCCCGATGACCAGGGTCCCGAGCGTCTCTATCTTGCCGTGACCATAGGGGTGCTTCGGGTCGGGCGGTCTCCCTGCGAAGTGGAGGGCGACTAACCCGACAACGTTCGAGAAGGAGTCGAACCCTGAGTGGACGGCGTCGGCCACCATGCTCACCGACCCGGCGAGGAGGCCGAAGACCGCTTTGGCGAGTGCGACAGCGAGGTTCAGGGCGAGGACGACGAGAAATATCCGCCGCACCTTCCGGCCGGTCGCACCCGTATCCTTCCGGTCTTCTCGTTCTCCAGGCGTTCCGCCCAGCCCGACCTGCATCAACCCGGGGTGGGTGCTCCGGCGAGATAGGGTTTCCGGAGGAAGAGCTGAAAAGTTTAATACGCGCGTCCCACAATGATCTTTTTATGCCGACAGATGAGAACGCTCGGAATGCGTACGCCGGGGAGTCCCAGGCGAACAGAAAGTACTCGGTCTTTGCGGAGAAAGCAGCCGCCGAGGGGTATCCTGCGGTGGCGAAACTCTTCCGTGCGGCAAGCGAGGCGGAGGCGGTCCACGCGAAACGCCTTCTCTTCATCCTGAACGCCGTCGGGAGCACCGAAGAGAACCTGAAAGGTGCGATGGAGGGCGAGAACTATGAGTTCATGGAGATGTACCCCCCGTACGTCGTCGAGGCGAAGAGTGAGCGCAAAAACGAGGCCGCAATCGTCTTCACCCACGCCATGAAGGCCGAAGAGGTGCACGCAAACCTCTACCTCCAGGCGCTCGAGTCCGTCCGGGAAGGAAAGGACCTCGACGTGGAGAAGATCTTCCTCTGCCCGGTCTGCGGCAACGTCGAACTCGGGGCGGCGCCGGAAAAATGCTCGATCTGCGGGGTTCCGGCGCGGATGTTCCGCGAGGTCCAGTAATACCCCTTCTTTTCGATCCGGTCTCGCCGTGGCCGGGGTCGCTGTACCGCACCCCGCATATTAAATACTCTTCCCGAGATATCTCCTCTCATGGCAGGCGTTAAGGTCTACACGACGGAGAACTGCCCTTACTGCCGGATGGTTCAGGCGTTCCTCCGAAAACACGATGTCGAGTTCGAGCTCGTCGACGTCGGGAAGGACCGCGAGGCGGCCCGGGAGATGATCGAGTTCTCGGGGCAGCGGGGGGTTCCGGTCACGATCTCCGGCGACGAGGTGGTCGTCGGGTTTGATGCAAAGCGGCTCCGTGAGATCTTCGGGACAGCACCGGAAGAGATCGTCCACGACGCGGTCATCGTGGGCGCCGGTCCGGCAGGGTTGACGGCGGCGGTCTACTGCGCCCGCAAACTCATGAGGACCGTCGTCGTAGCGGAGAACATCGGCGGCCAGGCGGCCTGGAGCTGGACGATCGAGAACTATATGGGTTTTTCAACGATATCGGGCGAGGAGCTGGTCAGGAAGTTCGAGGAGCAGGTTCGGGGGTTCCAGGTCCGTCTCGAGCTCGAGAGTGTCGAGGAGGTCCGTAAAGAGGGTGAGGTATTCCTCACCCGGACGCCCTCGGGAACTGTCTACCGTTCCCGGACACTCATCCTGTCTCCGGGAAAGGAGCCTCTGAAACTGGGGCTTTTGGGTGAGGATCGGCTGATGGGGAAGGGTGTCTCGATCTGCGCCATCTGCGACGCCCCGCTCTACCGCGATAAACCGGTAGCCGTCGTCGGCGGTGGAAACGCAGCGTTGCAGACAGCGCTCGAGATGAAGAAGTTCACGAACTCGGTGACCCTGATCGTCCGGAGGTCCCTCCGTTGCGACGAGGTCTACATCGAGCGTGCAAAAGAAGCGGGGATCCGGATCCTCCCCCACCACGAGGTGACGGCGCTCCACGGGGACGCGGGCCTGACCGGGATCACGATCCGCGACCGCGAGACCGGGGAGGAGACGGGCCTCGACGTTGACGGTCTCTTCCTCGCGATCGGGCTTGCACCGAACACCGGGTTCCTCAAAGGCCTGGTGGCGGTGAACGAGCAGAACGAGATCCTCATCGACGAGAACGGCCATACGAACGTTCCCGGGGCCTTCGCGGCCGGGGACGCGACCTGCGTCAAGGCCAAGCAGATCATCGTCGCGGCCGGTGATGGGGCGAAGGCGGCGCTCGAGGCGCACGAGTATCTCGAGCGCGTCACGGGCGAGGAGACTGAAGGGCCGGCCGTCTGCAGGTGAGGCTACACCGGGTGCCTTCGGCCAGCGCCTGGAGGACGAACGGGTTCTCCTCCCGGATCAGGCCTGCGAACTCCTCGTCGGTGAGACCGATGATGAAGGCCGCACGTTTGTGGGGACGCTCGGGGAAGTCGCCGACGACGATCAGGTCAACGTCGCTCTCCTCGTGGAAGTCCCCGCGTGAGAACGACCCGTAGAGGACGATGGCACTGACACGTCGGCGCGCCCGGATCTCGCGGGCGAGAACCCGGACCTGCTCCATCACCCGGCGAGCGCTTCTCTCGCGGCACTGCAGATCGAATCCGCATGCTCGATGCATTCTTCGGCATCCTCCCGGTCGTAGTACTCCGATGGTGTCAGGTTCCCTACGATGCTGCCCGGATATCGGGTCGTTATATAAGCGGCATCAAGTGCCTTGGCCTCACTCTTCAGCGCCAGGAACGAGGGCTCGTATTCGCCGATCTCCTTGATCAGTTCGTAGACCGAATGCGTCAGGATCCTCCGGTATCCCCGGGCATAGAACAGGGCCTTCAGGGATTTCTCTGCACTCTGCTGTGCCTGGAAGCATGCCCATTCAAAATCGCCGGACCGGCAGCTGTTCCTCGCGCTGACGAGATCCCTCTCCCCTGGCGCAGCCACCGCCCTCTTCACGCATGTTCGCATCCATGGTCTCGGCCTGCTGATCATCGAACTCTTGTCGCTCCCGGGATATGAGTGCGCCGCGCTCCGCCCCCGTGACCGGCAGATGGGGGTTCGAGCCTCTGACTGGAACGATCGGCTTTGTGGGCGGTAGCGCCCCCTTCCCGGATCGTCGCCGGAGGTCGGTGCCCCTCGATCGCACGGGATATTCTGAATATTCAGAATATTCAGATAAATATATGGGCTGCCGCCGACAACCCTGATCCGGTGAGCCGTATGGTACCTGCAGAAAGCGATGAGCGGGCCCCCTCCTGCACGATCGAGGCGGTCGTGAGCGTCGACGCACGGGGGCAGGTAGTGCTCCCGAAGGATATCCGCGAGCGTGCGGGGATCGCTCCCGGCGACCGGCTTGCGGTCGTCTTCTGGGGGGAGGAAGGGGATGTCTGCTGCATCACGCTGATCAAGGCGAGCTGCTTCAACGGCATGGTGACGGCGCTGCTCTCCCCCATGGCGGAGGATCTCGCAGGCAGAGGAGAGCAGGAGTTATCGCGATGAAGAAAGAGGACGTTCATAAACAGGTGCGCACCGCCTACGGAGAGATCGCCCAACAGGGTGGGTGCGGGTGCGGTATCGGGTGCTGCGGCACCGGCATGACGGCCGAGTCGGTGAGCCTCGGCATCGGCTACTCGGAGGAAGACCTCGCACAGGTGCCGGAGGGCGCGAACCTGGGGCTCGGGTGCGGCAACCCGGTGGCGCTCGCCTCTCTCCGGGAAGGCGAGGTCGTCCTCGATCTGGGCTCAGGGGCGGGGTTCGACTCCTTCCTTGCGGCGGAGCGGGTCGGCCCGACGGGCCGCGTCATCGGGGTCGACATGACGCACGATATGCTTGATAAGGCGCGGGAGAACGCGAAGAAGAGCGGGCGGGCGAACGTGGAGTTCCGCCTCGGCGAGATCGAGCACCTGCCGGTGGCGGACGGTTCGGTCGACGTGATCATCTCGAACTGTGTCATCAACCTCTCGCCCGACAAACCGCAGGTGTTTCGAGAGGCGTTCCGGGTCCTCCGCCCCGGCGGGAGGCTCATGGTCTCCGATATCGTGCTCGCGGCACCGCTCCCGGAGCAGGTTCGGGACTCAGCGCTCCTCTACAACAGTTGCGTTGCAGGGGCGCTGCTGAAGGAAGAGTATCTCGGCCATATCGCCGATGCAGGCTTTACGGAGGTCACGGTCCAGGGGGAGACGGTCTTCCCGCTCGAACATATCGTGAGCGAACCGGACCTCGCCGAGGTCATCGAGGGCATCGATGCCGACGAGAGGGCGTCGCTCAAAGCGAGTATCGTGAGCATCAAGGTCGCCGCCAGGAGACCGGCGGGCTGCACCTGCGGCTGCGGCGGGACGTGTTAGACACTTCCTTTTTTTGCGGTGCGGGGAGTTACACTCTTTCCGCGGGTCTGCACGGCCCGCTGCCTCCTCCACTCCAGCATCCTATCCATGCCCTGCAGAGGGAGTAAAGGCGCTGGCACTCTACTGGTCCCGGGCCACTCATCTTTCCGTACGTCCCGAGTTCATTCCCGCGAGCCAGACCTGTGAATATGGCCGATCGGGGTCATAGTCTGCCATAGCGTTTGTGCGCCTGCTCGATGGTCATCAGGTGGGTGATCTCGACCCAGTTCCTGTCGGTGTCGGTATGGATGATATAGAGCGCGGTAAACGATCGGCCGATAGGGAGGCGAAATACTTCCATCCCCTCCGTTTCCAGCCGTTCTTTATCCCCTCCGCTGCCGGGATATGGGTCTATCTGTAGAACAGCAAGATTTGCCGTGATGATGCGTCCATAATAATTATGGACGTAATCATTACCTCCACCCGGAGAGACACGCTTATCTCTCTGCAGGGAGGATTTCCCCCCATGATTCGAGCACCATCGACTGCATGCGCCTTTGCCGGGGTGAAGGGCCGGTGATCGAGGAGCACCTCCGGGGGCGGTTGAACGGGACGCTCATGCGGGTGGCGACCCTCATCGCCCGGACGGGGGCGACCCCGAACACCCTCACGGCGCTCGGGTTTCTCGGGATGGCGGCCGCGGGGGTCCTCTGTGCTTTCGGATCGTTCTTCTTCGCCGGGATCGTCGTCGCCGCATCCTCCGCCTTCGACGCCCTCGACGGGGCGCTTGCCCGGGCGACCGGCGCCGCTTCTCCCTTCGGCGCGTTCTTCGACTCGTTCCTGGACCGTTACGCCGAGGCCGCGGTCTACGGGGGGATCGTCGTGTATTACGCGGGAACGGGAACGGTGTGGGGTGTCGGAGCCGCGTTTGCTGCCGCAATCGGGTCGCTGATGGTCAGTTACGCCCGGGCCCGCGCCGAAGGGCTCGGGGTCGAGTGCCGGGCCGGGCTCTTCGCCCGGCCGGAGCGGCTTGCGGTCATCATCGTCGGGCTGGTGACGGGTCTCGTCCTCCCGGCGCTCGTCGTCCTCGCGGTCGCGACGAACATTACTGCGGTGCGTAGACTCCTCGCCGTCCGGGGGGCTACGCTCTCTGCGTCACGGCCTCCTCGGTCACGGTGATCTCTTCGTTCCCGGTCCGGTAGCCTCCGACCGTCTTCACGTCGTAGGGGTTGCCGGTCGTGGAGTAGGGGACGACGAACGTTCCGTTCTCGCTTGCCTGCCGGTAGACGAACTCCCGGCCGGTGTTGGTGACGACCGTGACCTCGATGACGCCTTCGCCCGGGATCACGGCGCCCTCGACGCGCTCAAAGATCTTGACGCTCGTTGCGGGGTCCGGGGATGATTCGTAGATGAGCCGGTAGTGCTTGAGCGCCGGGACGGTCCCGGCCGGGCTCGCGGTGTCGACCCCGAAGACCGCGGTCTTGCCCGATCCTTTGTAGGCCTCGACCGCCGCCTCCGCCTCCACCGGGCTCATCTCTTTGCTCCCGGTGAGGAGCGGATACCCGGTCTCCTGGACCGACCTGGTATCATACTCGACGTAGAGCACGCTCTCCGGCTCTACGAGCGTCCCGTCCAGGGTCTGGAGCCGGACCGCCATCGTCTCGTGGTAGGCCTCCCGGTAGAACGGCTCGATGCGGTAGGTGTCCCCTCCCACCGCCACGAGGAGGGGCGTTGCGTAGGGCGTGGTCCCGGTCTTCGCGCTCGCCCAGTAGGCGATGCTCGGGAAACCCTCACCAGCCATCCTGCCGTCGGTGA
This sequence comes from Methanobacteriota archaeon, assembly GCA_023393455.1. Taxonomy (GTDB): domain Archaea; phylum Halobacteriota; class Methanomicrobia; order Methanomicrobiales; family Methanoculleaceae; genus Methanoculleus. Next base: position 97,309 of record JAEWLJ010000003.1, read on the forward strand.
CGACGTAGCGGGACCCGGCCGTGTTGGCTTTCTCTTCAGTCGTCGCAAGGAAGAACCCGGTGGCGCTCCGGACGTTGTCCTGGAAGGGGTTGGTGACGGGGATCCGTTGTCCGATGAAGGTGATCCAGTGGCCGTAGTCCCACCAGGACATGACGCTGTAGGAGTTCTCGGGATAGGCGAAGCCATCCTTCTCGTGGATGGCGTAGTAGTCGACGCCGGGGTCGGGTGTGTTCTCGCTCATCCACTCGAGGGCTTCGCGCCAGTCGTCGGCGAGCATGGTGCGGGGAACGCCGTTCTGCGCGTAGCCGATGTTCTCCGAGGCCGACGCGCCGACGAGGATGACGGCGAGGAGGACAGCGATCCCGACGGCCGCGATCTCGGCGGTGGGGAGCGATTTCTTCTTCTTACTCTCGGGCTCCCGGAGGTACGCGACGGTCTTCCCGAGCCCGAATTGAAGCGCCCACGCGACGACGACCGCCGCGAGGAGCGCGAGGTTCACGGCGAGGTAGTACTCGAACCGGAGGTGCTGGATGGTCGCGATCAGGATGACGACCGACCAGACGATCGCAAAGAGGAGTTCGGGGCGGTTCTCGCGCCGGAACCTGAGGGTGAGGAGGACGAGCCCGGCGGGGATGAGGAGGAGGCCGACGTTGAAGCTCTGCCACGCGATCCCGGCATCCCACGGGGCCATCTCCTTGATGGCGGTGGCCGACATGCCCCAGCCGAAGAATGCCGTAAGGCCGCTCGTCATCACCTTCCCGATATCGGTGAGATTGAGGAAGGCGACGCCGGCGACGGTGAGCGCGGCAAGGGCGGCGAGGTACTCGTTCCGCCTTCCCCGGAGGGCTACGGAAACCCCGGCGAGGAGGGCGGTTGCGGCGATCAGGAGGAGGTAGGCGTAGACGTGGGCGACGGAGTAGAGCGAGAGCGACATCCCGTCGACCATGAACCCGGATAGGGGCAGGAAGACCGCCGGCACAGCGAACGTGACGGCGTTCACGACGAGGAGCCCTTCCGGCCCGGTGCCGTCGATGTGGTTCCGGACGGCCTGGAGGATCGTGAAGACCCCGGCGATGAGCGCGAAGAGGATGATCGTCGGCATGACGAGGAGGCCGAGGAGGTAGGCGGCCCCGGCGCCGAGGCCGAGGAGCGCGACGGGGAGGATGGTTTTAGGCTCCCGGAGCGATACCGGGTGCCGGGCGGCATACGCGAGCGCGGTGATGTAGGCGAGGCAGAAGAGGGTGGAGAAGAGGGTCTCCGCGACGTGGTGGTCGACGAACCCGAAGATCGACCGCGCGAAGAGCGAGGCCGAGACGATCGCGATGAGCCCGGCGGCGACGAGCCCCGTCGTCCTGTCGGCGATTGTCTTCCCGGTGAGATAGACGACGGGGACGACGGCGGCCGCGAGGAGCGGGGGGACCCATGCGGCGATATACACGATCTCGGGCCGGGAGGCCGCCCCGGCGACGATGCAGAGGGTGGCGGCGATGAACGGGAAGAGCGGTCCCCACGCGACCTCTTTACCCGCCGGATAGGCGGTCATCGGGTCGAACCAGGCGTAGCCGGGGTAGTTCGCCACCATCACCTCGACCTGGCGGAGGTTGTACCAGGCGTCGGTGCCGATGAGGCTCGTGAACGAGCCGTCTACGAGCACGGCGTGGGGGATCGCGCGGACGAGAACCGCCACGAGCATGAAGATGAGGAGTGCGGCGGCGGTGAGGGCGGTCTTATGATCTTTCAATGCAGCGAGGGCCATAGGTCGTACGTTGATCTTGGGAGCGAGCGGTAATTAAGGGGTACGGCTTGGGGCGAGATTCGTGCTTCAGACTCTCCCGGGATCCCCCGTATCCCCGAGGCTGGCTCATGCGGTGTGTGTGCCGGCCGTCCGGTTGCCCCGGGCAGGCACCACGATGGTCCACACGTGACGTTGCGCGCCAGACTGAGGAGCAACGTCAGGAATTTCTGCCCGGGTCGGGCATGATCTGTTACAGGAGGTTCTGGAACTCTTCAGGTGAGATTCCGGCCTGGAAAAGAATCGCCTGAAGCGTCTCTGGCGCAAGGTCTTTTTGGAGTGTACGGGAACGGTGACGATGGTGCCGTGCCGGGGATGGTGAAGATAGTGGTGGCTGCCCCGGATACCAACCACCTCGAAGCCAGATTTCTTCTATGTCTTGATTGCCTTCTCCCCGGTGATTCTCGGGAGTTTCATATCCCCGCGTTGCCTGTATTCAGGGGTATGGATGAAGTTATCCAAGAACGCTGTTACCGGGGGGGGACACCCCCTCCCGGACTCTCCCCCGCGTGGCGATATCCAGTGGGAAGCCGTTTCATCCCCCTGGCTCAGATGGCGGATACCTGAGAATTAATGGCTCCGATCAGGGTATACCTGGGGTTCGGAGATCTTTTTGGGATGACCTCAGGGAGAAACTGTCGGCGATCTCATCGATGATATCTTAGAGGCAATCGAACTTCATTTTGAGGAGGGGATGAGAAAGGCGAACTGATCACCATCATCACCACACCCGGATCTTCAGCAGGAACAACCTCTGATATGCCGGTTATCAAGTTCGAGTACAAGGTTGACGTTATTGCGAAAACAGCCACCTGTTAGCGGTTATATACGTTCCGGGAAGTCGCACCCGGGTGCCCGGGAGATGGACGGTTCCAGATCGGTCCGGAGAACCTTCTCGCCTGCCGGGCAACGGAGGCGGGGATCCCGCTCTTATCTCGGTGAGACAGCAGCTCGATCTCACAATCCACGGTATGCGCTGCGACGGTGGCGGATGTAAAGGATGATGATCTCCTGCTCTGCGTGGTGCACAGCATATATGATCCGATAATCTCCCACACGGATCCGGTAGAGATGTTCTGCCCCGCTTAGCCTGCGCACGCCAAACGGCAGGGGCGTCTTGGAGAGATCTTCAATTCTCTGGAGAATGCGGGGAGTGAGATCCCGTTGGCAGTGCTGCGACATCCTTCTCGACGCTTGCCTTGACACGGATCGCGTATCCGGCCATTACTGCCCGTACCGTTTCCTGAACCCGCTGAATTCTATGGTCGGTTCTTCACGCCGCTCCGCTACAACAGCAAGGTCGTGAAGGTCTTCCTGCAGTTGTTCGTACTCCTGCAGGGGGAGGATCACTGCGACCCGGTTGCCGTGCTCATCAACAACATACTGCTCTCCGGCTGCACCCATATGCTTCTCTCTATGGGTGCAGGGACTATCAATCTTCGTCTGCTCCGCCCGGGCGGGGAGCGGCATGAGGGAGCTGCTTGCCTGGAATTTAACCTGGTGTGGGCAGTGGCGTGCCGGCTTCACCGTCGTGTTCCGGGCCGCAGGTGGATCCGGTTCGTGGCGGAGCCATCACGGATGGGCATTCCGCTTCCATTGATGATCTGTTCTGTCAGTGATATCGAAGTTATCCCAAAACGCTGTTACCGGGAGGGGGTGTCCCCCTCCCGGCCCCTCCCCCGCGTGGCGATATCCAGTGGAAAGCCGTTTCATCCCCCTGGCTCAGATGGCGGATACCTGAGAATTAGGGGCTCCGATCAGGGTATACCGGGGGTTCGGAGATCTTTTTGGGATGACCTCATCTATACCGTGAATGCCACAAAGTGCATTATTGTCAGGGAAGAGATCTGGGCCATGCGGGAGCCGGAGATGATCTTCTCGGAACTGATAGAGGATATGCTCGAGCAACGATGAGAAGCGGCGGCTCGTTGAAGATATCGGGCGGATCCAGGAGACGGGAGAGCTCGTGGAGATCCCGTTGTGATATTCGCCGTTCCGTTCCGGCAATCGGCGACGGATTTCCTGCACAGCCTGCCGGAAAAGTCGCAGCGCATCATCACGGCAAAACTTGTTATTCTGGAGACTGATCCGTACCCCGGTAGCGGAGGAGACAAAGAGCGCCTGAATTCGGGCGATCTGGAGGCATTCAGCCTTCATATGGGGCGATCGTTCACTGCGCTCTATCTCATCCATACCGACAGTGGGTCGAGATCACTCGCCTGATGACCATTGAGCAGGCGCATAAACGCTACGGCAGGCTATAGAGAACTTCGAAAAACCTCACCCCATCCAAAGTACTTTATAGCCACGGATCGACGTTTTTCTCATGAGCACGTTTACCAATTTTGCGATTCGGCACGAATATGCCAGCCTTGCCGCCCTGGGCGATCGGCTGGGTGAGGTCAGCGGTCTGATCGACTGGGACGCCTTCCGTCCTCTCCTTGCTGACCTCTACACCAATGCCGAGGGAAGAGGCGGTCGTCCGAACTACGACGTTGTTCTGATGATCCGGCTGCTGGTGCTTCAGCAGTGGTATGGCCTCTCGGACCCCGAACTGGAACGTCAGGCGACCGACCGGATCTCATTCCGCCACTTCCTCGGGTATCCGGAGACCATTCCGGATCGGTCGACGGTCTGGCTGTTCCGGGAACGCCTGGCGCAAACCGGGAAGGATACCGCGATCTGGGAGGAGTTCCAGCGGCAACTCGAGGTACAAGGGCTCACCATCAAGCGCGGCGTCATGCAGGACGCCTCGTTCATCACTGCCGATCCCGGACACGCCTCTGCCGACACGCCCCGGGGAGACCAGGCAGAGACGCGGCGCAGCCGTGACGGCACCTGGGCAAAGAAGGGCTCGAAGTCCCAGTTCGGCTACAAACTCCATATCCTCATGGACAAAGACTACCAGCTCATTCGCCGGATCGAGACCACCACCGCGTCGCTCCATGACAGCAGGATCGATCTCTCCCGGAACGGCGAAACGGTCTATCGTGATAAAGGCTACTTCGGGGTGAAACCGAAGGCGTCCATGGACAAGACCATGCATCGGGCGACTCGCGGTCATCCGTTGTCGATCAAAGAGAACCGGCGAAATAAAGCCATCAGCAGAACCCGATCACTGGTGGAACGGCCGTTCGCCTGGATGAAACGGGTGCTTAAGGCAGGGCATCTCATGGTCACGACGGTTGCCCGGGTCCGCGTCAAGAACACCTTCTCCTGCATAGATTTTAATCTCCGCCAACTTCTTACCCTCAAAGCGCAAGCTGCCGAGCGGTAGCTCTCGAGAAAATCCAAAAGAACCTCTAAAGGCAAGAGTTCAGGAAGGAAACGGCTCAGCAGTGACGGAACGAAAGTGCAAATCCTTGATGGAAGAGAGGGTTAATCGCAATTCTCT
>JAEWLJ010000012.1 GCA_023393455.1 Methanobacteriota archaeon
AATATACGGTTCTTCCCGGGGCGGGGGCCGGCCCCCCCCCCGTCGGCCCCTCCCCCAATGGCGATACCCCCACGGTCCACAGTATGGGAGAACCTGGAAATGTAAAGGGTCCCGGCTCGCTCCCTGGATAAGGCTTTCCGCCAGCATCGCCATGGCTACCCGTCTCTTTACTGATGGAGACAGGGGAGTTCACCTCGCGAACCCTTTCGTAAATCCTCCTGCAAGGATAGCGGGGAGAAGTGCCGGGGGGAGCGGAGGCCACTGGATACCGGGCCGGCAGGGTATGCGAAGCGTTTTGAGTGAGCTGAAAAAAAAGAGAGGTTATGCGTTCCCGAGCCAGACATCGACCTTGTCGCGGTTGGCGTCGACCCACTTCTGTGCGGCCTCCTCTTCAGACATGCCGCCTGCGATATCGGTCATGACCGAGGCAATATCCTCGCCGGTCCACTCAAACCGTTCAAGGATTGCATGGGCCTCCGGGTCGTCGGTCGCGAGATCCTTCCGGGCGAGGGTCACGATATCCTCGGCACCGCCGTAGACGCCCTTCGGGTCATCGAGGAACTTGAGGTCGTAGCGGCCGAACTTCCAGTGCGGCGACCACCCGGTCACCGCGACCCACTCCTCATCGCCGATCGAGGAGCCGAGTTCAGCGGCCATGCCGGCGCTGCTGCTCGCAACCAGCTCGTAGTTGAGACCGTATTCATCGATGGCCTGCTCGGTCCGGGCCATGACGCCCGCACCGGGCTCGATGCCGACGATCCGGCCGTCGAACTTATCGACGACACCGTTCATCTCCTCGATCGAGTCGATGGTCACGTAGGTGGGGACGACGAGTCCGATACGTGCCGCTCCGGGGATGTTTTCATTGACGTAGTCGATCTGGTCGCCATACTGCTCCCAGTAACTCTCATGCGTGTGCGGGAGCCATCCGGTCGTCGTGAAATCAACGTCGCCGGTAGCGAGCGCCTGGAAGAGCGGTCCTGCGTCGACTGCGATCAGTTCAACGTCGTATTCGGCCTCTTCAAAGACCAGTTTCATCACGTTGGAGCTGGCGATGGCGCAGTCCCAGGTGACGTAGCCGATACTGACTTCCTTCTTGGGCTCGGTTGCTTCCGTGCCGGTACAGCCCGCGGAGAAGAGGCAGAGAACCAGGATACCTGTCAGTACGAGTGCGCTTTTCATTTTATGAACCATATTATCACGTTATCGGTTTTTGCCGCCTTTGGGCGGCTAAGTGGCGTTCAGAACCCGGCTGCGTGGGGTTCCGGGTTCTCACGAACCGTTCGGGATGGGCAGGATGCCGATGACCCGAACCTAGAGCAGAGGTGGCGGTATATGCCACTCCTGGCGTGTTTGCACCCCAGGGCAAAAAGGCCAGTTATTGACCGCTTCAACATATAGGTCTAACCTTATTTAGGTTTTTCGTGCCCTGATCGGCGAACTGAGCCCTTTTGAAACTCCGATTAAACGGACGTATGACGATAAAACTCTCTTTACTCTACTGTCTGTCCGGTCTCTCCCCGGTCGATACGACGGTGTATGCCGGAGGATGAGCCGGCCACTCGCTCCCCTCAAAAATAGTATTGAGATGGGTCACCGGGTCTCATGCTGCGGCACAAGGTTCTGGGTGATCCGGTCGAGGATGATCGCGATGATCACGATGGCAAGTCCTGCCTCGAATCCCATACCGATATTCACCCGCTGGATTCCCACGAGCACCTGGTAGCCGAGCCCTCCTGCTCCGATCATCGATGCGATGACGGTCATCGAGAGGGCGAGCATGATGCACTGGTTCACCCCCGCCATGATGGTGGGGAGCGCAACCGGAAGCTGGACTTTGAAGAGTTTCTGGCGGGGCGTGGAGCCGAAGGCGTCCGCGACCTCGATCAACTCGGTCGGCACCTGCCGGATCCCGAGGTTCGTGAGGCGCAACGCCGGCGGCATCGCAAAGACGACCGTCGCAATGATGCCCGGCACGTTCCCGAGGCCGAAGAAGATCACCGCCGGAATGAGGTAGACGAACGAGGGCATCGTCTGCATGAGGTCAAGGACTGGCCGGAGCGCAGCGTTGAATGTGTCGCTGCCTGCAGCCGCGATCCCGACCGGGATCGATATCGCGAGCGCGACTACCGTCGAGACGAGGACGAGTGCCAGGGTGAGCATCGCGAGATTCCAGAGCTGAAGGTTCCAGATCAGCAGCAGCCCGAGCGCCGTGAGGGCCGCCAGTTTGATGTCGCGCCGGGTGACGAACCAGACCAGGCCGGTCGCAAGGAGGATCAGGACCAGTACCGGTATGGCGAGCAGGAGATCCTGCAACCCGCCGATGAGGAACCCGAGCCCTTCGCTGATGCCGTCGAGCAGCCAGCCGAAGTACTCGTCGATCCAATCGACGAGCGCCTCGACAGCCTCTCCCACGGGGAGTTTAGGCAGTTGCATCAATGTCCTCCCCCTTTCGTGCCAGAGCAGCAAGGATGGCACCCCGGAATACTAATCCCCGAAGCCTGTTTTCTTCATCGACCACCGCCACAGGATAGGGACTCCTGGCGATCAGCGATATGATATCGGTGAGCGGTGTGTCGAGTGCCGCGGTCGGGATCTCGGTGGTGATGATCTCCTGAATTCCCCTGCCCACTCGTACAGCCTCAAGAGTAGCCTCGAGCGTAACAAGGCCCTTGAGGCGGCGCTCGCGGTCGACCACAAATACGCTCCCGATATCGTGCTCCTCCATGAGGTGCAGGGCAACCCTCGGACCCGCGGTGCACCGGGCGACCGGTTCGGGGCGGCGCATCACGTCGCTTGCCGAGTACACCCTTGTCAGGTCCACATCGGCGACGAACCTCTCGACGTAGGCATTCTCCGGGTTGGTCAGGATCTCCTCCGGCGTGCCGATCTGCACGATCGCGCCATCCTTCATCAGGGCGATACGGTCCCCGAGTTTCAGGGCTTCGTCGAGGTCGTGGGTGACGAAGATGATCGTCTTTTCCAGCCGCTGCTGGAGGTCCAGCAGTTCATCCTGCATATCTCTCCTGATGAGCGGGTCAAGAGCGCTGAATGCTTCGTCCATCAAGAGAATATCCGGATCGCTCGTGAGCGCCCGGGCAAGCCCGACTCGCTGTTTCATGCCGCCGGAGAGCTCGTCCGGCATGCTCGCCCCGTAGCCGCCGAGTCCCACCATCTGGAGCACCTCTTCGGCTCTCTTGCGGCGCTCGTCTGTCGGGATGCCCTGGATCTCAAGACCGAAGGCGACGTTGTCGAGGACCGTCCGGTGGGGAAGGAGGGCAAAGCTCTGGAAGATCATCCCAAGTTTACGCCGCCGGGTTGTTCGCAGTTCCTCCTGGTTCATCCCGACGATATCTTCGCCGTCGATCAGTATTTTGCCTTCTGTAGGCTCGATAAGTCGGTTGATGCAACGCAGAAGCGTCGATTTGCCGCTCCCCGAGAGCCCCATCAGGACGAACGTCTCGCCTCGCATAATCTCAAATGAGACGTTGTTGAGGGCCAGTGTCGCGCCGGTCTTCTCGTGGATCTCCTGTTTTGAGTGACCGGATCGGTGCAGTGCCAGCGCTTTCCCGGGATCCGGACCAAATACTTTGGTCAGGCCCTGTACACTGGCAATTGGTTGTAATGCTATTGAATCTTCTGTGGATATCTTCTCAAAAATGACGGTACCCTCCAGCTTCACGATTTCTATTTTATCTGCCTTATAATTACTGTTCCCGAAAATCTCCCGATATTAGAGGGAATTCTGGTTTTTCCGGTAGTTTGCGATGCATTCTGGGATAGACTCCTGTCGTGCCGATCATCCTTTGATTTATCGCCAGTTCGATGATTATTCCCCGCATACTGTTCATTTTCCCGGATCCTGCTTTCGTATCTCTTCACTCAGAAAGCCCCGGCCGTGCCGGGGCGGTAGGTGCCGCCACAAAGGATGGCTCGGCGCCCTCCGACGCCCTCTCCCCGCCACTTTTGGGCCCCTGAGAAATACCGGTAACAGCCCCGGTTCATGCCGGTGCGCCCGTCCATACCACTTCTTTTATTGGGTGAAAGGTCATAACAATGTAGATTACTCCAGTCTGCCGTCAGACCGGGAACCAGGAACGCGGAGATCAATTATCATGGAAAAGGGAAAAGTCGTCCTAGCATTTTCGGGAGGTCTTGACACCTCCATCTGTATTCCCCTCCTGCGCGAACACTACGGGTTCGACGAGATCGTCACCGTTGCCGTCGACGTGGGCCAGCCCGAAGCGGATATCGCCCGGGCAACAGAGAAGGGCCAGAAGTTTGCGGACAAACACCACACCATCGACGCCAGGGAGAAGTTCGTAACGGACTACATCTTCCCCTCGATCAAGGCGAACGGGTCCTACGAGGGCTACCCGATGGGCACGGCGCTTGCTCGCCCACTGATCGCCGAAGAGATCGTGAAGGTCGCACAGAAGGAAGGCGCCTCGAAGATCGCACATGGGTGCACCGGGAGAGGAAACGACCAGCTCCGGTTCGACTTCATCTTCAGGTCCGCCGGGTACGATATCATTGCGCCGATGCGGGAGATGAACCTGACCCGCGAGTGGGAGATCTGCTACGCACAGGAACACAACGTCCCGGTGACCGTGGCAAAGGACAAGCCCTACAGCATCGACGAGAACTTCTGGAGCCGGAGCATCGAAGGCGGCAACCTCGAAGACCCGGCGTTCCACCCGCCGGAGGAGATCTACGCCTGGACGGTATCGCCGAAGGATGCCCCTGACGCGATGGAGGAAGTCCGGATCGAGTTCGAGCAGGGCGTCCCGGTCGCTCTCAACGGGAAGAGACTCCCCGCCATCGACCTGATCCTGGAACTGAACCAGATCGCGGGACGGAACGGTGTCGGCCGAAACGACATGATCGAGGACCGGGTCCTCGGCCTGAAGGCCCGTGAGAACTACGAGCATCCGGCCGCAACCGTCCTCCTTGCCGCGCACCGCGACCTTGAGCGCCTCGTCCTGACCCGTTCGGAACTTGCGTTCAAGCACATCGTCGACGATAAGTGGTCTGAGCTTGCCTACATGGGGCTCGTGCATGAACCGCTCTTCTACGCGTTGAACGCCTTCATCGACAAGACCCAGGAGCGGGCGAGCGGCTTCGTGGACGTCGGCCTGTATAAGGGCAGCGTGACGGTGCTTGGTCGGAGTTCGGACTTCGCACTCTACTCGGACGACCTGGTCTCCTTCGACTCGACGACGATCGACCAGAACCACGCCATCGGGTTCTCGAACTACTTCGGACTGCAGGCGCGGCTCTTCCAGAACCTCAAGAAACGTTGAAGGGTGCTTAGAGCACCTTCTTTCCCGCTTCTTTTCCCGGCGTGCACTCGAAGACGTCGGTGATTTTGATGACGATGAGCGATTTCGCCGGGTACTTGTGGCTCTTCGTCATCACTTTGTCGCGGAACTTCTCGTAATCGGCCCCGGACGTCTTGATCTCGGTATCGCCCTTCACCTGGAAGCAGCGCTTGGTCTCCTGGTCGTAGAAGTAGAGCGCTGTGATAGGGTTCTCTTTGAGGTTTTCAAGCGTCTTTACCATGTAGTTGTCCATGATCCAGACGGTGTCGTCGGCGACGAGTTCTATCGATGCCATCGGGGCCACGTTTGGAACACCGTCCTTTGACGCGGTGGCCATCGGCATGACTTTTGTCTTTGTGAATATCTCTTTAATCTCACCTGAAAGCGCAACCATACGGTTCACCTCTCCTCCGGGCGAAACGGCCGCGGCGAAGCGCCGTAGCCTCTCCGGTAATGTGGTAATCCGTGTTATCGATATATAAGCGCTCTGCCGGAACCGGGGATATCGGTCGTCCGGCGCTGATCTGTTGTGACGGCAGGGCGCACTCCCGCCGGCGCCTCTCCGGGCCGGGCCGTCGGCCACCCTCAGGTTCAACAGATGCCGCAGGAGAACCCGGCGTGAAGCCCCCGGAACCGGAAGAAGAGTCACCGGGTGATTTCCTCCCTACCGGGGCCGCTGAAGCCGTATGGAATCATGGAAAGGTATAAAGTCGGAGACGGGAAAACGACTAGTATGTGTGCCCGCTTTCTGGAGCGCTTTTTCAAACCTACACCCCATATCGTCGAAAGTCCCCCTCCGCCGTCGCTCTCCCACGGGCCGGGTAACGGTGTTCCCGAGTACCGGGTGAAGCCCTACTTCATCGTGGCGTCTGTCGAGATGGGCAACACCACGACCAAATGCATCCTGACCGGCACGAACCTTGAGACGGGCAGGTCGTACATCATCAACAAGACCGTGACGATGAGCCGCGACGTTCGGTCCCCGAAACCGGGCGAGACGGTCTTCGGGGCGACGCTCGACGGCACGGAACTGACGCGGGAGTCGGTTACGGAACTGGTGCGCGACACCCTGCTCCAGTCCCACAAGGACGTTCACCTGAGCATCAAGGACGATCTCGACTTCGTCGTCCGGAGCACCGGCGTCGTCGCGGCGATGGACTCCCCCGAGCAGGTGGGGGACTTCATCATCGCCCTTGCAAACGGCTGTCTTGAGGCCGGCGTCCCCCCGCGGAAGATGACGCCGCCGATGTCGATCGAGAACCTCCCGCCGAAGCTCCGGCAGTTCTCGTTTGCCGACCGCCTGGTCTTCGTCGGTGCGGTGGCCGGCGTCGTGCCGCCGGTTGGGTGCACCGGCGTCGAGATGGTGGCGAACGAGATGGAAGGCGAGCTCGCGATGGCGGGGATCAAGGAGGGCGCCAAGTGGACAGAGGTCGACTTCCGCAACCCCTGTATATCCATCGACTTCGGAACGACGCTCGACGGCCGGGTCACGAGCGACGTCGCCGGGGATGCCCCGAACCCGTTCGCCCAGACGATCGGGAACTTCTGCGGGCTTGCAGGTGCGATCCCGGACGCGATCGTCCGGGGCACCGGGCTTGTGAAGGACCGGACAGGAACCGCCCTCGATCTCTTCGGCGACCACAGCATCAGTGGCGCTTTCGGGGGCCGGAAGCGTTCCGTCGTCGACGGCTACGTCGACCGGTGCCACGAGCATATCGATATCCGGATCGTCCCTCCCGACCGGACGCGGTTCGGGCGGGTCCCGGTCTGTGCCGACGTTGCCGATAAGTCGGGCGTCGCCCTCATCGGGTGCGACTCAGGCATCAACGGGAGCGAGATGCCGGCCCTTGCCGATATCGGGCGGGAGATCCACGAGAAGCACGGCATGGGCATGCTGACCGAGGTCGTCGACCGGGTCTGCGCGAAGATGGCGCTCCGGCTCATCGACGTCGCCATCGAGAGAGGGCTGGTCCCGCCGAACTCATCGATCGGGTTCACCGGGCGTGCGGCGATATCGGGGAGGAAGCCCGAGTACATCCTCGAAGGCATCACCGCACGGAACCTCTACGACGTACCGAACGACCACCTGGTCTTCGTGGACGACGGCCTTGCCCGGGGGGCGGCATTGATGGGCAGATGCATGAACTCGCTCGGGAAACCGAAGGCCCCGATCGGCGGCGTGCGGGGAGGGCCATGTATTATGTCCCGCCGGATCAAAATAGGAAAGTAGGACTGGTAACCAATGGCTGAAGAAGAACTGTTCGACCTGCTCGTTCCCCCCGGTGTACCGCGGAAGATGATCTACGATATCGTCGAGAAGTACGATGTGGAAGTGGTGCGGCGCCCGCAGAAGATGGGGTTTGCGAACATGGACGGGGACGTGCGGGAACTGATTGCGTTTCGCGGCAAGCGAGAGGTCGTCGAAGAGGCGCAGGAGTACCTTTTCGCACGGCTCAACGAGTTCGTCGCGGAATAACTACATCTTTTTTCCTGTTTGCGCGCCGGGGATTGCCGGGGCGAGGTATGAGTGCTGCCCGGGAAGACCGGGCGGTGGTTGGAGGAGTGTTTGTCATACGGGGGCTCTTCGGGGCGTTTCGGGGCCTTCCTGGTGGCAAAATCTCGTCCAGGGATTTTTAGCGAACTGTGCACCTTGCAATACTCTTGTTCCATTTCTGACGCATCGTTGCGGTTCGAAACCAGGTAACATCTCAAACTCGAACATATGCCTCGGCTGTGAGATGTCCCAGGACACTGGACCGTGGGGATATCGCCACGCACTGCCCCCGCCCCCTGGGCGGGCCGGAGGCCGGGCGGGGTGGGGGTTAGCGGGGTCCTCGACCCCGGTAGAGACAGGGGCGGGGGGCTGCACCCCCCTCCCCGTCGGCCCCTCCCCCTGTGGCGATATCCCCACGAAATCCGTGCATAGGGAGAAGCGGTCTCCCAAGAACGAGATGTGAGTATGATTGGCCGAAGGTGCAACGTTCCTGAGCGCGACGGACAATGTCGGGAGTTTGAGAAATAGTTAGGCTTCGAGCAGGAGTGTGAGCACCCTTAGGTGCGCAGTTCCCTGGAGAGTTGCGTATGAGAGTAGGCAACACTCCAATACGAATAGAACCCTGAAAAATCCCCGGCCGGGCTCCCTCCGCCATGATCTCCCGGCCAAAAAGAGCCCACAACCGTCCTCACCCGTTGAATCCGGGGGACGGTTGCAGGGATATCTTAATCCTCCGCCGGCATCCCGCCCGTGACCAGCCGCACGAGGAGCGCCTTCTGCGCGTGGAGCCGGTTCTCGGCCTGGTCCCAGACGATGCTCTGCGGCCCCTCTATCACCTCGTCGGTGATCTCCTCGCCCCGGTGGGCGGGGAGGCAGTGCATCACGAGAGCGTCGGGGGATGCCTGTGCAACGAGGCCGGAGTCCATCGTGTAACTCTTGAGCGCCTGCAGCCGCTCGGCACGCTCCTTTTCGTCGCCCATGGAGACCCAGATGTCGGTGTAGAGGACGTCCGCGTCCCTGACCGCTTCATTCGGGTCGGTGATGACGGTGATCTTCCCTCCCATCGCCCGTGCCTGGTCGACGATCTCGTCCTTCGGCCGGTAGCGCGGGGGGGAGGCAACCGCGATCTCCATCCCGGTCAGGGCGGAGGAGAGGATCCACGAGTTGCAGACGTTGTTGCCGTCCCCGACCCACGCGAATTTCAGACCGTGGAGATCGCCGAACCGCTCGCTCAGGGTCATGATGTCGGCCAGCACCTGGCAGGGATGCTCGTGGTCGGATAGGCCGTTGACGACCGGAACACTCGCGTAGCGGGCGAACTCCTCGACGGTGGCGTGACTGTAGGCACGGATCATCACCGCATCGAGGTAACGGGCAAGTGCCCGCCCCGTATCCCGGATCTCCTCGCCCCGCCCGAGCTGCATATCCTGGGGGTTCAAGAAGAGCGCGTGACCGCCGAGATCGGACATCCCCACCTCGAACGAGACCCGGGTGCGGGTGGACGCCTTCTCGAAGATCATCCCGAGGCTCTTGCCTCTCAGGTGTTCATGTGCGGTTCCTGCAGATTTCAGCCTTTTCAGGCGCACTGCATCGGCGACGATGCTTTCGAGTTCGCAGTCGTCGATATCCAGGATCGAGAGAAAGTCCTTCTTCATGCAATCTCCCTCATGTGACGGCACCGTTTTTCGAGAACTTCGGGAGTGCCGATGTCTCTGCGGTAGAAGACGCTTCCCGATACGGAAGACGCCGCCTTTTCGGCTATCGCTTCGGCCTCGCGAAGTGTATCGCCCCTCCCGACGAACGCAAGGGCCCGCGACGTCAGGGTATGGAGCGTCCCGTCCCGTTCCTCGACGCTTGCGTAATACAGCAGGGCGTCGCCATAGTCGCCGAGGGTGAGCGGTTCGTTTGCCTTCGGCGCCTCCGGGTAGCCCTCGGGGACAAGATACTTGCAGACCGTCGCCTTCTTCGCGAACCGGACATGCGAGGGCGAAAGGTCGCCCTCGATGACATGGCCGACGATCGCGGCGAGATCTGAGTCCAGGAGCGAGAGGACGTTCATGGCCTCGGGGTCACCGAAGCGGGCGTTGAACTCGATGACTTTCGGGCCTTCGCGGGTGTTCATGAACTGCCCGTAGAGAACCCCCCGGTAAGGCGTCCCCTCGGCCCGCAGCGCCGCGACCGTCTCTTCCATGATCCGGAGGGCTCTCTCGTAGTCCTTTTGGGAGACGAAGGGGAGCATGTGATCCTCCAGGGAGTAGGAGCCCATGCCGCCCGTGTTCGGCCCTACGTCCCCTTCGTATGCGCGCTTGTGATCCTGCACGAGCGGCATGGGAACCAGGTGCTTGCCGTCGACGAACGCCTGAAGGGTGAACTCCTCCCCGATAAGCCGTTCTTCAAGGACGACGTCCCCCCCGATCTCCCGGGCGTACTCGACCGCTCCCGCCTTATCGACATGCTCGCCCATGACCCGTACGCCCTTTCCGCCGGTGAGCCCGATCGGTTTGACCACGAGATCGTCGTCGTAGGACTCGATGAACCGCCGTGCGTCCTCCGGGTCGTGGCAGACCTGGTACTCCGGGCATCCCGGGACCCCGTGCCGCTCCATCAGCCGGCGGCAGAACGCCTTGTCCGTCTCTATCCGGGCCGCGGCGCGCGTCGGCCCGAGAGACGGTATCCCCACCGCTTCGAGGCGGTCGACGATACCTGCCTCAAGGGGCGCCTCCGGCCCGATGACCGCAGCATCGACTCCGCAACTGGTGGCGAATGGTAGTATTCTCTCGATATTGGTCTCGTTTTCAAGGAGCACTCGCTCCGCAACCCGGGCGATCCCCGGATTTTTGCGTGTCATGACAGAAAAGATCTTCGTCTCACTGTTGCAGGAAAGCGCCCTGGTGATCGCATGCTCCCTGCCACCACCGCCTACAACGAGTACTTTCATATCCATCATATATGCCCGCTCTTAAAAAATGTTTATCTGTCCAATAGTTCGCCGACTCGCACCAGTGCAAGAAGAGCAGCACCTTTTTCTGCAAACGCCTCGCGAGCGCCCGCCTCCCGGTCGACGACGGTCACGACCCGGTCGACGTGCGCGCCCGCGGCACGGAGGGCCTCAAGACCGTAGAGGGCGCTACCCCCGGATGTGGTCACATCCTCGACAAGCAGCACGTTCTTCCCGGCAACATCGCCGACGATCGTCCCGGCTTTGCCGTGGTCCTTCTCCTCCTTCCTGATGATGGCGTACGGCCGGCCGCTCGCGAGCGAGACGGCGACGGCGATCGGGACGGCGCCGACCGCCACTCCGGCCACCATATCGAATTTCCACCCTTCGGCGATGGCTTTTCCGATCTCTGCAAGTATGGTGGGGTTCGTTGTCGCAGCTTTTATGTCGATGTAGTAAGAACTCCGTGCTCCCGAGGCGAGGACGAAGTCCCCGAACTCGATAGCACCGCTCTCAAGCAACAGTGTCGCGATTGGATTCACCATGGTACCTCTTTAACTCCGATGTAGTAGCCGATAATGTTCACTATCCGGTGAAGGAGGGGCGTCAGGATAATGACCCCGATCGCTATAGGTAATGTAATATTCTCGAACAACCACCCGGGGTTGAACAGGAGGAGGAGCACGAAGGCACCGACAACCAGATCATACTGGTCGGCAAGGAACCAGGACTCGCCCCGGCCCTTGCCCAACCTCCGCTTCAGGAAGCTCTTGATGAGATCGCCTGAGAGCGCGCCCGTCGCGAGAAGTGTCACGGAGAGGAGCGTATGCTGGGGGAGTCCGGTCAGGCCAAACGAGGAGGAGACCCAGATCTGGACGAGACCTACCAGTATGCCGCAGAGGATACCGCCGAAGAACCCCCGGTAGGTCTTGCCGTCGCCAAATATCCGCCTTCCGTCGCGGAACGTCTTCCCGAAGTCGATGGGTGCCCCACCGCCGAGGACTGCAGCCGCTGAATTCGGCACGTATGCCGGGATCATGATCCACAACGCTGCGAGCCCCGAGAAGATCCAGAGTCCGATGTCGGTATCGATGAACGTCAAGGCCCAGTACAATCAGTAGTTATAAAGATTAACGTGTCGAATTATAAGATACGAATGATGGGCACGGTGAGAGTATGCTGATAAAAAAGACAAAGAGCCTCTGTCCAACGTGCGGTCGCGTGCTCGAAGCCGACGTTGTTGAGGAAGAGGGGAAGATCTGGCTGGTCCGTACCTGTCCTGAACATGGCGCATACAGGGCCCTTTACTGGTCAGACGCAGATATGTACCGGAGGTTCGATGCCTATGAGCAGATAGGTGAAGGGATCTCAAACCATCAGACGACTTCTTCTCCGGCAGGGTGTCCGAACGACTGCGGCGCCTGTGAGAACCACCGGTCGACGACGTTGCTTGCAAACATCGACCTGACGAACCGGTGTAACCTCAACTGTGACTTCTGTTTTGCAAACGCCCGGGCATGCGGCTTTGTCTACGAACCGACCTTTGACCAGGTCGTCGGGATGCTCTCCATGCTGCGCGAGGAGAAGCCTGTTCCTACTCCTGCCGTCCAGTTCTCGGGCGGGGAGCCGACGATGCGCGACGATCTCCCGGAGATCATCAGGAAGGCAAAAGAACTCGGGATGTCCCAGGTGCAGGTCGCGACAAACGGCATCCGGCTCGCGCAGGACCCCGACTATGCTGTGCAGCTCAAGGAGGCAGGGCTCTCCACCGTCTACCTCCACTTTGACGGTGTAAGCCGGGAGACGAACCCGAAACTCGCGAGCGATCAGCGGGCGATAGAGAACTGCGCGGCGATCCATCTCGGGGTGGTGCTGGTGCCTACGGTCATCAAGGGCAGAAACGACCACGAAGTGGGCGCCATTATACAGTACGCCGCCGAGCACATCAGGGTCATCCGCGGCGTCAACTTCCAGCCGGTGGCGTTCACCGGGGCTGCAAGCGAGGATGATGTGAAGAACGAGCGGATCACCATCCCGGAACTTGCAGAGCGGATCGAGGAGCAGACGGACGGCGTCATCAAGAAAGACTACTTCTACCCCGTGCCCTGCGTCGTCCCGATCTCTGAACTCGTCGAGGCGTATACGGGCAAACCCCAGATCACGTTCACCACGCACCAGCACTGCGGTGCGGCGACCTATGTCTTCGTCACCGACGACGGGATGGTCCCGATCAACAAGATGGTGGATGTCGATACCTTCTTCGAGTCGGTCGAGAAGATGACGGCAAAGTTCGCGAAAGGCGGGTCGATCAACAAGTATATGACCCTTGTCGAGGGGGTCAAGGACCTCTACGTCTCCACGCGGAGAGCGGAGCAGGATAACACCACGGAGTTCATGAAACTGATCGGCAAGGCCCTGATCATGCAGAACTTCGAGGCGCTGCGTGATTTCCACTGGAACGCCCTCTTCATCGGCACGATGCACTTCATGGACTCCTACAACTACGATCTTGACCGGGTGCAGCGGTGCTGCATCCACTACGCGACCCCTGACGGACGCGTTATCCCGTTCTGCACCTACAACAGCGGCCCGGTCTACCGGGAAAAGATCTGGAAAGCCTTCGCGCAGCCGGGGAAGGACGAGTAACCGCTTGCCCATGCGGAGACAGGGAAGGCGTTGCCCCCCGCGGGCCGCCTCCCCCAATGATGATACTCCCATGGTTCACTGAACGGGAAGATCTCGGAAAAGGACTATTTTTCGGCTAGTTCCCGGGACACGGCTTCCTACCGACTATCGCCACGCACTGCCCCCGCCCCTCGGGGCGGGGGAGGAGGCCGAAGGCCGGGTGGGGTGGGGGCTAGTGGTGTCCTCGAATCCGGTAGAGACAGGGGAGGGAGCGTGCCTCCTCCCCCAATGATGATACTCCCACGGTCCACTGAACGAGAAGATCTCGGAAAAGGACTATTTTTCGGCTAGTTCCCAGGACACGGCTTCCCACCGACTATCGCCACGCACTGCCCCCGCCCCCTGGGCGGGCCGAAGGCCGGGTGGGGTGGGGGTTACAGATATACCGAAGTGTTGGGTGATACCGGGAGAAACCATATGCGATAGAGACAGGGAGGGGGATGCTCCCCCTCTCCCCGCGAGCCGCCTCCCCCGATGGTGATACCCTCACGGTCCACTGCACGGCGAGATACCGGGAAATGCGGTGTATGTGCCCCGGAGCCATGTTTTTCCACCGACTATCGCCATGACTGTCCCCTTCCAGCGTGGGCGGGGGAGGACCGGGCGTATTCCGCCCCAATGAGGCGGGGACAAGCCTGGCTAAGACGGGGTCATCTTCATTCATACAGCATGGAGACCCCATCGCCCGGCCTCATGCAAGCGTCAGGGGAACGGCAGTTCGTACTCCGCCTCGTCGCGCAGAATGAGGGCGGCGATGGCAAGGTCCTGGATGGCTAGCCCGGTGGAGTCGAAGACTGTGACGGCGTCCGGGGACGACCGTCCTCTCTTCCCTATGACGACCTCGCCGAGGGTTCCCGCGATCCGGGCGGGGTCGAAGCGCCCGGTGCTGATCGGGACGTTGATCTCGCCCGAGTGAGCCGCCTGGCCGGGGTCGTCGACGAAGACCTCGGCTTTGAGCAGAATCGCGGGGTCCAGTTCCTGCTTCCCCGGGGCATCCGCGCCGATCGCGTTGATGTGCGTCCCTTCGTGGATCCAGTCCGCCATCACGATCGGTCTCTTCGACGGCGTCGTCGTGGTCAGCACGTCGCAGTCGCAGGCGCGTTCGATCGGGACGCTCCGGGCGTTGTAGTCGGAGTAGCGCGCTGCAAAAGTCTCTGCACTCCTCTCTGTCCTGCTCCAGACCCGGATCTCATCGATCGCGAGCGAGGCGGCCGTCGCCTCGACCTGCGCCTCCGCCTGGCGCCCGACCCCCACGATCCCGAGGGTGATGGGGTGTCGGGGCGCGAGATACTTCGCCGCAATCGCGCCCGCCGCCCCGGTGCGCAGCGCGGTGAGTTCGGTGGCGTTGATGATCGCCGTCGGAATACCGGTCTTGATATCGATGATGATGGTGAGCGCCATGACGGTGGGAAGGCCTCTCATGCGGTTATGGGGGTGGACGTTGACGATCTTCACCCCGGCAAGCCCCTGGGCCGGGAGGTAGGCCGGCATCGTCCGGAAATCCCCGTCCTCGACGAGCGTCACGTAGACTTTCGACGGCATCTGGACGCCGCCCCTCCCGTGTTCGGCAAAGGCCGCTTCGATCGCCGGATTCACCTCGGCATACGGCGGGTGTCCGGCATGAACCGGGTAATACTTCATGAAGCGACCACTCCGTGAGGCCGGGGCTCCCATGAGGGCCGTCTCGCCGTTCTCCTCGATCCGATGAAGAAGTGCATAGGATCACTCCGGCGGGCGGAGATATCAACCATTTGGTGCGTTCGTGCGCGCTCCGGGAGACCTGCACGATAAAAATGAGCGTGTGCGGGTTTTCCCGAAAATAGGGCCCGCACACACCGGCTCACCCCGGGAGAGCGGGGAGTGTTCGGCTCTCACTCGGGATTATCCTGCATCCCCCGTATCGAGAGCCGGATCAGGCCGAGGTTGGCGTCCGGCTTTGTAAGGATGCAGAGGGAGAGATCGCCGTAAGGTGCGATGATGAGTTTCCCCGTCGGTGTCTCGAGGATCACCTGGGAGAGGTCGCCCATCTCCATATCGCCGGTGATGCGGGTGCCGGCACGGAGCAGGTCTTCGGAGACCGCGGCCACCTGCTCGAAGTCCGCGGAGCCGAGCGACTGGAGGGCAAACCCCTCGTGGAAGACCGAGACGGCAACGACGCCCGGCTGCCGTGCGATCTGGTCGAGGCTGCTCGTCTCCACCGACCCTATCCGGGAGGATGGCTTTGCACCCCCCTCGGTGACCAGGCATCCGGCCTCACGGGAGGCTTCCCGGGCCACCTCGGTCTCCCCGGCGGTGTAAGCGATGAGTTCGGACTCAAGCGACGAGCGGTCAAACAGGTACCTGTATGCCTCGTCTCCGCTGAGCAGCAGACCTTTGCTGCGGTTCTCGAACGCAGATGCATAGGGTTTTCCGGCCTGAATCAGGACAAAACCGGTGCCTCCGGTCTCGCTGACGCGCACCGCTCCGGTGAAGTGAGGGCTGATCGAAGCAAGGGCCGAGAGAGGTCCCTGCAGTCGTCCGAGTGAGATGCCGTCGGGTAGCATCGTCTCACAGGGCAGCAGTTATCCGGTCCCTGTTCTTCTTCAGTTCGTAGCGGATTCTCCCGACGTTAACGTTCGCGTTCGCCACGATGGCGATCAGCTCGTCCTCCGAGAGCGGGGAGAGCAGGATCGGCCCATTTTCCAGTTCGATGAGCATCTGGCTCATCTCGCCCTTTCCGAGTTCGTCGCTCATGGCTTCAGACGTACCCATGCCTGTCGACGCCATGGCGCCCAGGGCCTCGACGTCGATATCTCCGGCAACGACGCTCTCGATCACAAAGCCATCCCGCCCCGCCACGACTGCGGCGGTAACCCCGTCAAGTTTCAGGAATTCTCCCAGGATCTGTTTAAGCATGTTCTATCTCCTATGTTCTTCGAACGCATTCGATCTTGAGGGGCATCCTCCCGATCGCGTGTGTTGCGCACGAGATGCAGGGGTCATACGCCCGGATGATCATCTCGATGCGGTTTGCTGCCCCCTCGGTCAACTCTCCGTTCTCCACCACCCGGCGTGCCATATCCTCCACGCCGCGATCCATCCCGTAGTTGTTCTGGCAGGTCGCCACGATCAGGTTGCACCGCTCGATGATGCCCTTCTCGTCGACGGTATAGTCGTGGATCAGGGTGCCCCGGGGCGCCTCGATGATCCCGACGCCCCGGCGGTTCACGACCGCTCCCACCGGCGTCCGGATGTCTGAACCGGTGATGCCCGAATCAGAGAGCAACTGGACGGCCCGCTCGCACGAGGCGAGGAACTCGATGTAGCGCGCCAGGTTGTATGCGAGCGTGGCCTGGGTGTTGGTGCCGAACCGCTCGCGGTACTCCGCGAGAGCGGCGTCCGCGTGCTCCGTGCCCATCTTCTGCACGATGTTGAGCCGGGCGAGCGGTCCGACCCGGTAGTAGTCCCCACCTTTGAACCGGGCGAACTTCAGGTACGACCAGTCCTCCGAGTACTCCTCGATGAAATTCGTGTAGTCCTTACCCGAGAATGAACCGAGGTTGTTTCCGTCCGGGCCGAGCATCGTGGCAGGCCCTTCACAGGTCGAGTAGACCCCGTTGTTGGCCATGCCGAGGAACCCGGTCTTTACTGCTCCGAACTCCATGTCGACACCGTCGAGGAGGCCGCGAGCGATATCCCATCCCTCACGCGCGATCCCGAGCGCTTCATTCGCCATGATGAGCAGTTCGGCTCTCTTTCCTTCCGTGAGCGGCGCCGACATCCCGCCGGGCAGCGCGTTCGACGGGTGAATGGGTTTGCCGCCGACCGCTTCCGTCAGGCGCTGACCGAACTTCCTGGCCGCAATCGCCTTCTTCGCAAGATCCGGCGAGTGGCGGGCAAGCCCGATGACGTTCCGTGTCTCTGCCGGTGCATCGTGGCCCAGGATGAAGTCCGGAGCCGCGAGCATGAAGAAATGAAGGGCATGGGAGTGGATGAACTGCCCGATGCTCAAGAGTTCCCGGAGTTTCTTCCCGGTCGCGGGCGGTTCGACACCGTAGATCTGGTCGGTCGCCTTCGCCGAGGCAAGGTGGTGCGCCGACGGGCATATCCCGCATATGCGTGGCGTGATCCGGGGTGCTTCCTCGACTGAAGCGCCGATAAGGAACTTCTCGAACCCTCTCAGTTCCACGACCTGGAAGTGGGCCGAGTCGACCTCGCCCTGGTCGTTGAGGTAGATCTTGACACCGGCATGCCCCTCGATCCGGGTCACCGGGCTGATCGTGATCTCTTTCATTTGCTCCTCTCCTTTACCAGATCCCGGATCTTTGAGTTCTCCTTGTCTTCCATGATCAGGCTCCCGATGGTGAAGGCGTACATCGTGTGTGGGACGTCGTAGAACTCCTTCTCCACTTCTTTCTGCGGCTTATCGGTGAGATCCGAGATTCTCCGCAGCATCATGCCGTAGATATCCCGGCAGGGTTCGCGAAGGATATCGAGCGAAGGGCCGTTGCACCCGTGGCACGGGACGTTGTTCTTCGGGCACGACGCGCCGCATCTCCCGAAGGTGACGCTTCCGAGGCAGAGGTAGCCCTGCCCGAGCAGGCAGTGTTCGCGGTCGGGAATACCCTCGTGCCGGCGCTTGAGCGTCCAGTTATCGACCTGCCCCATCGTCCTGTCACATTCCGAACAGACGGACTTGCGCGAGAGTTCGAGGGTGTTTCCTGCGACCATTGCCGGGAGAAGTTCTTTCAGAAACGCTTCCTTCGGCGGGCAGCCCGTGACGTAGTAATCGATCTTCACGAGATCTCCCACCGCGAACGCCCGGTAGAGGAACGGCGGCACGTCTGTCGGGATAACCCCGTCGGGCTTCGTCGTCTCCGCTTCCCGGTAGACGTGGGAGAATATGTCCTCGTTCGAGCTCAGCATCGAGAGGCCCGAGACGCCCCCGTAGCAGGCGCAGGTTCCGAATGCGACCAGTGTCTTCGACCGTTTCCGGATCTTCTCGAGTCGCTCCTGGTTCTCCTCGTTTCGGACGGCTCCGGTCACGAACGCGATATCGATACCCTCGGGGGGCTCTTTGACGTCCATGATCACCGGGGAGTAGACGATATCCGCTTCGGAGACGACGTCGAGCAGCATCTCGTGGAGGTCAAGCACCGCGATCGTGCATCCCGAACATCCTGCCAGTTCTTCAATAGCAATCTTCATCGTCCTCGCCTCATTTCAGGATCAGCTTCTTCAGGCAGGCGTTCGGGCCGGTGTGCACGATCTCCAGTTTGGCTTTCCTGCCGGTGATCTCCTCGACCGCGCCGACGACGTACCCGAAGAGCGTCTGGCAGAGCGGGCCGCCCTGGTCGAGACCGTTGCGCCGGAGCGTCTGGCGGACGATGCAGTCGTGGAAGACGAGGTAGATGAACGTCTCGCCGTTCTCCTCGATGATGAACGTCTCCTTGTCCTCGGGCTTCCAGACCTCGAACGAGTACTGGCCCCGGAGCAGGTCGGAGAGTTCGTGAAGTGCTCCCTCCACGTCCTCGCGCTTCTGGAAGTACTGGGCGATCTCGTGGCCGAACTTCTTCCCGGCACGGTAGGTGACGGCGTTTGCCCCGCGACCGGCTATCTCTTCAAGCGACCTGATAACAAGGCCGTTGAGTTTCATCAAGCCGTGGAGCGTCTGTTCCAGATCTTTTGGTTTCGGGGAACAGTCGAGGGGAATATCTTCGGCACGGTAGACGAGATCAGAGTGAAAGGCCTCGTGCATTTCATCGATGTATCCAGCGCTCATCAGATCACCTTTCGAAGCATTTCACAGACCTTGATGTCGATGTAGTGTCTCCGGGCAGCGTAGATGCCCCGGTGTTCGAGTGCCTGGGCCGGGCAGATCTCGTGGCAGGAAAGGCATCCCATACAGTTGTTCGGCCTGACCGCGACACTTAAGTTGTCCTGGAGTTCGTACACATGCATCGGGCAGTCCTTGACACAGAGGCCGCACCCTACGCACGCGTCCTTATCCACATGTATCTCCATTACGAGCCTCAGGAAGTGGTTAACACCTCCTGCTATTAAAAAGTATATACTTTGCTCGCTAAGAGCATCTCTCTGTTAGGAGAATATCTCTTAATTTGCGGCGTTTAATCCCCCCGGGGCTGTACCAGGTGTTTTAGAACTCATGCAGGAAATGATCATGCCGCCGTGCCGGCCGGCAAGGACGTTCTCTCCCCGGACAGCCCCGCGTAGACAGAACCGTTTATGGTGGGGCCGGGTCTGTGTTACTCCCCGTGCGAGACCGGATAAAAAAACGGTGATGAATATGATAGCCCTTACAGGCTGCGGGTATCACTCTTTTGCCCGGAAGAGGGCGCGGGCAAGCCGGTCGACAAAGCCTTCCCGGGAAGGTTTTGTCTCTTCCTCGGTATACTCGATACCGGCTATGTTGGCGGAAAGGCGTTTGAAGGCACGGGACGCTCCGGAAGAGGGGTACTTCACCACGATCGGCGTTCTCCCTGCGGATGCGCGCCGGATGTTCGGATCCTCCGGTATGATCCCGAGGACCCTGACCCCGAGGAGTTTCTCCATCTGTGCGCTGTTGAAATCATTCCCGGCGGCCGCGACCCGGTTGATGATCGCCCCTTCGACATGCCCGCCGACGGTCTCGGTCAGGATCTTTGTCTTGAGTGCGTCGACGATCGAGGAGATCTCGGGGTTGACGACGAGGATCACACCATCGGCAATCGTCAGCGGGATGACGCCGTCTTTACTGATCCCTGCAGGAGCATCCAGGATCAGGACGTCAAACTCGCTCACGAGGTCGGTCATGATGTCCTTGAGGCGGTCGGGGTTCGATTGCTGGAAGCCCTGCAGCGAGAGCCCGCACGGGACGACCTTCACGCCGAACGGCCCGTCGTAGATGGCGTCCCGGACGCGCGCTTTGCCGGCCAGCACTTCGTGCAGGGTCACCGGCAGGTTTTCAAGCCCGAGAACAAGCCCGAGGTTCGCCATTCCGACGTCGGCATCCAGGATGCACGTCTTCTTTCCGTATTGGGCAAGCATCGGGCCCAGGTTTGCTGTGACCGTCGTTTTGCCGGTACCGCCCTTACCGGACGCAATCGTGTATACTTTTACCATGGTGATCACTCGCTGTTCTGATCTTACACCCAGTGCTGCAGGGTTTCCCGGATATCCTGCTCGAGTGCGTTCGTCTGTTCGCTGGAGAGATGCTCCGGTGGGTGGGCGATGCCGACCACGGTCTCCCCGCGGTAGGAGACACCGAGGAGTTCCACTCCTTCCTCGTCGTGCAACTTTCCCTGCGAGTAGAGGTGGCTGTATCGCGCGGCCTCGTCCTCGTTGCCGGGCTTCGTCGATCCGATCAAAAGACCGTCTGCGGTTGCCAGCGTCAGGGATGCAAGGCTGTATTTCTCGCTGATCGCACCGAGCGTCTCCCCAAGGCTCCCCATCTTCGCGGGCTCGATCGGCGTTGCGGGAGGCGCGGAGATGAGTTCGGCATAATCCGGATCCGGGGATTCCTCCGGTGTTATGGGAGCCTCTGGAGAACTCTGCCGGTTGAGTGCCCGGGAGATCTCTGCAAGGTAGTACGTAATGCCGGTGAAACCGGCTACCGTTATTATCGTGAGGAGGATGAGGATAAACTGGGTAATGCCTGTTGAATCCATTCTGTTACCAGCTCCTGAAGGTTAGGTCTCTTTGTCCTTGATGAGGTGATCGAGATGGATCTTCTTGAGCATGTCCTTGCAGTTCAGTTTGAAACTGCCGACCAGCTGTTCGACGTCCATCTCTTCCATGTTCTGGACGAGCTCATTGATCTCGTCACCTCCTGATTGAGGCGCCTCGGCCTTTTCCTGCGCGGGTTTCACTCCCGGCATGGGGATCTGATGCACCTCCGCGGCCGGCTTTGGGCGACGCCGGGATGAAGAGGCCGCATCGGCACTCTTCGGTGTGGCGGGCGCCGCTCTTCCCGGAGCGCCTTTCCCTGCCGACGGCCGACCGGATCTTCCGGGCGTCTCTATCGCAAACAGGGGATTGAACTCCAGGGCGAGCCGCACCTGTTCAGGCGTCAGAAGGTTCAGTTCTGCCGCCACCTCGTCTTCTTCACCATCCAGCACCGTCTCCAGTGCGTGCTGCCCTTTCATGCCCCCATATTCAGCAAGCACAACCTCACCGTCATTCAGCACCAGGGTAGCGGTCTCGCTACGCAGAACAATCGTGCAGATCCCGGTGAACCTTTCTGCGTTGATCTCATTTGTCAGGGCACGGGTTGTCGTGGATTTGATCAGACGATGGAACCGGCCGCGTGGCAGTTGCATTCAAAGTGTTTTAGCCTAGTGGTATATGATAAATCTTGTTATTTATTCCCCTCGTAAGAGGCGCCGATATGTAATATTCCAGGTAGTATGGCGATGTCTATCTAGGATCTGCTCTCCTGATCACCTGTCCACTCCCTGAGGATGGTGAGGATCGTCTGCTCGGCAGCCCGGATCCCCTCTTCAACCTCCTGGTCGATATCCTTGCTGAACGCCTGGATCTCGCCTACTTCAATCCCGACGGTCACGATATCCCGGGCATATCCGAGTTCCCGGGCGATCGTCACCACCTCGCCGATCCCGATGTCGTGGAGCGCGTATGCCGGAAGGTCCCACGACGGCGGGGCATCGAACACGATGACCTCCCCGATGCGGTCGCCGACACCCACCATCGCATCGACGATCACCACTTTCTCGTACCCTTCCATCAGAGGTATCAGGCCAAACCCGCCGGTGCCGCCGTCGATGACGTCCACCCCAGGCAATCTCCCGTCAAATAGGTGCATCACCGAGATTCCCGCCCCGTCGTTCCCCATGAAGGGGTTTCCGCACCCGATGATGCATACCCGGTTCTTCTGCATGCTCTCGTCCCTACCGGTTATATCCGTCAAGGTACAAAATGGTACTGAATATTCCCCGACCGTGAACGGGCCGCTCCGGGAGCGGGATGTGAGGCACATGATCTACATCGTACCAAAACCGACCGATACGCCGGACGACAACTCGACCGGCGCTGTTATGCGGGAACTGGAGAAAGCCGACGCCCGATACGGGGTTCTCGATCTCGGTGAAGTCGACCCCCTCGATTCCGGGCTTGAGAACGAACTGATCTGGGTCTGCGGTATCCGGCAGGACGGACACCAGTTCGAGACGTTGAACGTCCTCTCGCTCACCAACCGGGTGATCAACACTCCTGCAAGCATTGTTGCCTGCGCATCCAAGGTGATGACGACGGCACTCCTCCTCGCGAACAATGTGAGGACGCCGGATACGGCCTACACCCGGTCGGAGGAGCGGGCGCGGGAGTTCCTTTTGCGGCACAAAAAGATCGTCTACAAACCGCTCTACGGGTATGACGGAAACGGTATCCGGCTGGTGACGGAGCCCGGGGAACTCGGGCCGGGGCCCTGGTACCTGCAGGAGTACGTGAAGAACGACCGGGACTTCCGCGTCTTCGTCCTCGGCGGCGAGGCCGTCGGCGCGATAGCCCGCATCTCCGATACCCTGATGCACAACATCCACCAGGGCGGGACCGGGATGGCGGTCGCGATCGACGAGGAGATGCGCGCCGTCGCCGAGGCGGCAGCGGCGGCGATCGGGATCGACTACTGCGGGGTCGATCTCCTCCTCGATCGCGGGGGTTACACCGTCCTCGAGGTGAACGGGACGCCGAACTGGCATTGTATGGCGGCACCCATCCCGAACCTGCTCGCTCGATACCTCATCGAGCGCGAGCGCGAGATGCGTGCCTGAAGGGGAGGAGGCCTCTGGTCCCGGCACCGAGTCGGGGATACGGGATCACTGGAGATACTCTATCTCTTTCAAGGTCTTCTCGGCGAGTTCTTTCATCCGGGCGGAGATCCGGCCCGACGACGAGAACTCCACGTCCTTCATGGCGTTCGCGATCTCTGTTCCCAGGACGAATATTGCGTATTTATGTTCCATTTTGCTCTTATGCACCTGAGAAGGCTCTATCTTCAATGCGTAATATTGCGAAAATTTCAAGTCCGGGTTCTGCAACTCAAAAAAGTCTTTAATCTCGGTAAGAATCCCATGTAAGGCTATCAACTCTTCCTTGTGCATATTCTCTCCCAGAGATAAAAATGGTGAATATAAATATATATATATTTGCACCGGTGATAACCGTCACCCGATCTTGATGAGTCTGATGGAGAGGGGGCGCTTTATTATGCCTTTAAAGTCCCGGGCAGCCACGAACTCGAAGTCTCTCCCGCCAAACTGATCGAGGAGTTTCTGGTCGATGATACGATCGACGACAACCCCCTCGACGTCGCCGTTCAGGTTCTGGAGTGCGCCCTCGACGTCGGTTGCGTTGGATTCCAGGAGGACGGTGTAGTCGGGTGAGAGGAACCGCGCAATCTTCTTGTCCCGGACGTCGGCCATATGTTCCCCGAGCGTCGAGGGGGGTTTCGAGCCCCATTCAGGGCGCGGCTGCTGCTCGTCCTCTTCCACATCGGCGGGAGCCTGAACCACGGTGGGGGCCGCCTGCACAGCCGCCTCGATCTTCTCCCCGGCGGGAGGCTGGTCGATGATCCCCACTGCAGGCACTTTGTTCCGGAGCGCCTTGACGATCTCCTTGCGGGTCATCTCCTCGACGCTCTTGCCCCGGGGACTGTAGGCCACGAAGTCGATCTCGGCGACCTGGAGGAGTTCGCGAAGGATCAGTTCTCCGCCCCGGTCGCCGTCGAGCAGGGTCGTCGCGGTCTTCTGCGAACAGAGTTCGACGATGATGCGCGGGACGTTGGTTCCTTCGACCGCAACGGCGTTCTTGATCCCGTAGCGGAGCAGGTTGATGACGTCTGCCCGTCCTTCGACGAGGATGATGGCATCGGAGTCCACGGCGTTCGGCCCCGCGTGCACCCTCTCTTCGCCGATGTACTCGAGTTTCTCGATCCGGATCGTCTCTCTGACCTCGTCGAGGAGATCGTCGCTGTTGATGGAGCCTTCGTCGAAGTCCTCAAGGAGGAGTTCTTTGGCACGCTCGATGATCCTGCGCCGCTTGGTCACCCTGATATCCTCGATGCGGTCGACCTTCACGTGCGCCGTGCACGGGCCGACCCGATCGATCGTCTCGAGCGACGAAGCAAGGAGCGCGGTCTCCGCCCGGTCGAGTGAAGACGAGATGAGTATCTCGCCTTTTGTCTCTCCGCGTTTCGTGGTGATCTGGACATCGATCCGGCCGACACGGCCGGTTCTCTGTAAATCGCGCAGGTCGAGGTCTTCGCCGAGCAGCCCTTCGGTCTGGCCGAAGATGGCGCCCACTACGTCGGGTTTATCTACCACCCCCTCGATCTGCAGGATAAGATGAATAAGATACTTCGTGGTATCCGGTGAATACATGGAGTCTGGCCTCCTTCAGTATGGGTAAGTCTGATGCCGTATCCGCACGGATTCTGGTCTGCGCGGACGTACGGTTAATCATATATCTAGGGTGCAATTACTTAAATCAGATGGCGGGTTCGGCGCAAGTTTTTTGTCGAGATGAACCTAAACTCACGGCCCCAAAAGAGAGCGTTCCGGCATATCCTGCTCTACCGGCCGTTCACGGCAAAGGCCGCCCTGCCACGGGTTTCCTGTTTTTTCCCGTCTGCACCTGCTCAGGTCGTGGCGGCGTTCAGGCACGTGAGAGCATGAGATTGTGATATCCCGGCGATTGCCACGGTCTTTGAAGAAGACGTATGTCCGGTGATGATCTCCACGTCGGCTCGGGGCACCCGAAACGTCTTCGCGAGGAGGTCGGTGATCGCGCGGTTCGCTTTTCCGCCGACCGCAGGGGCTGCTATCTGGCACTTGATGCTCCGCCGCCACTCGTTGTAGCCGGCCGGGAACGTGGAGCGTTTTGCACCCGCCGTGACGTCGAGCGTGATAGTCACCCCGTGCGGGGTCTCGGCGACGGCTTCGGCATAGAGTTCCATGAGAAAAGTCCTCTTGAAAGGGATGTCGCCCGACACTAACGATCGGTGTTCACAGGTGGCTTTTGCCGTTCCTCACCCGATCGAACCCATATGCCGGGCGTGCCTGTCGCGCACCTGGGTTGTCCCGCGGATCATGTCCGGGCGTCTCGCCAGATGATCACCCGGGGACCTATAAGGTGCGCTTTATCGGCCTTGTATTATTTATTTTTCGAGGGTAAATATCCTTGCCCGGGGTACCACGCTGCACGGGTTTCCAGGAGATCGCCGTGGACGTAGGCCCGCGTTCCCCCGACGATCACTACTTCCGGGAAGATCGCGTCGAGCCCCTGAAACGGCGACCAGCCGCACTTTGCGTGGAGGTGCGAGGCGTCGATCCGGGTGATCTCGTCCGGGTAGAGGGCGTAGTCCGCCCGGTCGCCCGGCTCGAACCCCGCACGCGGGATGCCGAGGATGGCTGCAGGCCTCCATGATGTCTTCTCGATCACCGAGGCGAGGGTGATCCGCCCTCGCCGCACCGCCGCCATCAGGAGCGGCACCATCGTCTCGACCCCCGGGATGCCGGAGGGCGCGGTCTCGAAGGGCACCCCCTTCTCGTGGCGCGTGTGCGGAGCGTGATCGGAGGCGACGACGTCTATCCTCTCCCAGCACGACCAGAGATCGCGCCGGGTCTCCTCGTCCCGGAGGGGTGGGTTCACCCGTGCTCTGGTCTCGCCCGGATCGAAGTTCTCGCGCGAGAGGAAGAGGTGGTGCGGCGTCACCTCCACCGTGCCGCGTGCGGCCCTGACCGAGGCGGCGGTGCTCGCGTGGCAGAAGTGGAGCCGCAGTCCTGCCGGGGCGAGGCCGGCGACCTTCTGCATGGCGCATCTCTCCCCCTCGCCCGATCGGGCGCGGTCGTGGTCGGCGAGCGTCGCCGGTGGCCGGCCGGCGACCTCCTCGGCGTGGACGGTCGCGACACCCCCGAGGGCGTGGATGCGGTCAAACAACCCCTTGAGCGTCTCCGGATCAAGCCCCTCGCCGTAACTCGACGGAGCGGCGAAGGTCTCCCCGAACGCCATCGCGCCGGCATCCCACATCCCGTCGAGATCCGCCCCCGGCACGACGCCCGCGTTCACCGCGAACCCGCATACGGCCTCTTCCCTCGCCTCGCGGATGCGCGCCCGGAGGAGTTCGGGCGTGGTCAGGGGAGGGACGGTGTTCGGCTGGTCGACGACGACCGTCACCCCGCCGGCGACCGCGCTCGTCGTCCCCGTCCGCCAGTCCTCCTTCTCTCTCTGCGCCCCTCCCCGCATGTGGACGTGCATATCGACCGCTCCGGGGAGGCAGGTGTATCCGGTGCAGTCGATCGTCTCGTCGGCACGCACCGCGGCCCCGACGTGCCGGACGATACCGTCGGCGATGACGATGTCGGCGTGTCTCCCTGTCGGGAGCGTCACGTTCCGGAGCACCAGGTCGGCGGTCATCGACGGCACGTCTCCAGGTCGTCCCTGGTCACGTAGTAGACCTCGACCATGTATGCGGGATGGTAGCGTGTCTTCGACTCCCGGAGTCCGGCGACGCCCATATCGCACTCCCGGTTGACGTAGGGGTAGCGGTCCCGGAGGGCTGCCGCCGTCCCGGTCGTGATCACCTTGTAGATGTTTCTGTAGGTCTCGGGAAGGGCTTTCTCGAAGTGGACGACCGCCATCGATTCGTTGACCGGCCCGACGATCGATATCGCCCCGATGGTGCCGCCGATCCTGACGAGCCAGCCTTCGAGCCCGGTGGCGAAGAAGTTGTTCACGGCAAAGAGGATAGCATCTTTTTCGTAAGCGAGGAGGGGTTCGGAGTCACAGTCCCGCCACTCGCACCAGACGACCAGGAACTCCCAGACCTCCTCGATGTTCTCCTCCGTGATCTTCTCGACGGTGTACGCGTATTCCCGCTCGAACCGGTTGACCTGGCGGCGGACAGTGGCGTAGTCCTTTCCGGCGAGTTCGGCGAGGTCATCTGTGCGGTAGATGTAGTCGAAGAAGTCCCGTTCCTCGTGGAGCGGGAGGTCGGGGTAGGCCTCCCGGAACCACTCGCAATCCACCGGGTCGAGAACCCACAGGGGCATCTCGCCCCCCTCCCGGAGCGCGAGGTCGATGACGTCATCGAGGAGTTCCGGGTTTCTCGGACCGATCGGTACCCGGAACGCGGTCACGCCGTCGATGGTGCTCGAGAGGACGATCGAACCTTCGACCTCCGCGAAACGGTAGTCCGCATAGTGGTTCCAGCAGACCATGTTCGCGAAGGTGTTGTCGCTGTGCACCTGGGGGTACTGCCGGTAGTGCTTTGCGAAGAGGTCGCGATCGTCCAGGCTCACGGGTTTGAAGTCGGTAAATCTCAGCATCTCTCACCTGTCCTCTGGATTCCAACGCATGGGTATGTGCCCTTCCATCTTCCGAAACCCGATCGCGGTGTAGAACGGCTCCGTCCCGGGTTCGGCGACGAGGGCGACCCAGGCGACACCTTTAGCCGTACAGTGATCGAGCAGTGCAGATAAGATCATCGTTCCGATGCCGCGGCCGCGGTATCCGGGGAGGACGACCAGGTCCTGGATGTAGCCGTCCGAGACCCCGTCCGATATCACCCTGCCCATGCCGACGGCTCTGCCGGTCGCCCGGTCGACGACGACGGCAAAGGCAAAACTCCCTGCGATGAGGGCGGCGAGATGGGCGGGGTCCCATCTCTCGTTCCACCAGCCGCCCGCCCGGTAGAGGTCGGCGATCGTCTCCACGTCCCAGTCGTGCACCATCCGCACCTCGATCTCCGCCTTGTCCGTCATCGTTTCATGCCTCTCCATATGAGACCACGCGTATATGGGCCCGGGTTAAAAAGGGGTATGGTTGCCGGCTAGCAGACACGCGGAACCGGGTCGCCGACCGGCGGTTCGATGAACCGTTCCCCGCCGATGGCGGTGCGCATGACCACGTTCGAGCCTTCGACGACCTCGCCGACGATCGCGGCGTCACGCCCGTAGGGATGCGAACGGAGCGCCGCGAGGACGGCCTTTGCATCCTCGGGGGCGACCCCCATGACGACCTTGCCCTCGTTCGCCACTTCAAGGGGGTCGAGGCCGAGCATGCCTGCGGCGCTCCGGACGCTTGCCCGGAAGGGGAGGGCTTCCTCCTCGATGACGACGCCGACACCGCTCTTCCTCGCCATCTCATTGATGGCGTTCGCAAACCCGCCTCTCGTCGGGTCTTTCATGGCGTGGATATCCCCGGCCGCGAGCGCTCGCTCGACGAGTTTCCAGAGGGGAGCGACGTCGGAGTGGATCTGACCGCCGAAGTCGAACCCCTCGCGGTGGGCCATGATGGCGATCCCGTGGTCGCCGATGGTGCCGCTGACGATGATCGTATCCCCGACCTCCAGGCCGTTGTCCCGCACAACCCGCTCGGCGATGCCGATGCCGGCGGTGTTGACGATGATGGTGTCAAGAGCGCTGCGCTCCAGCACCTTGGTGTCTCCCGTGACGAGGCTTGCCCCGCACTCGCCGAGCGCCGCGTCCATCGACGCCACGATCCGCTCGAGGTCGGCGACCTCGAATCCCTCGGGGATGACCATCCCGCACGAGAGCGCGATCGGCCGACCGCCCATCATCGCGAGGTCGTTTATGGTTCCGCAAACGGCTATCCGCCCTATGTCCCCGCCGGGGAAGAAGATCGGCGAGACTACGTGGTTGTCGGTCGTAAAAACGATGTTCTGGCCGTTCAGGGGGATGACCGCGCCGTCGTCCAGCGATTCGAGCCCGATCCCGCCGGCGTTGTTGTGCTCGAGGTTGGTGATGACGCGCAGGAGCTCGCCCATCACCTCGCCGCCGGCACCGTGCATGAGATTGACTTTCATTCCTCGTCCACTTCTATCTCGATGTTGGTGACCACAATTTCCATTCCTTTAACGATTTCGGGGAGTTTTCCGCATCCCGGGCAGACGAACCGCTCGTCCCCCTCGTAGCCGCAGGAGCAGCGGGTGCGGGCCTCGACGCTGTGGCACGAGAGTTGTGCCCCTGAGAAGAGCGGGTCGTCCTCGATGATGACGTTGAAGAGGAACTCCACCTGTTCAGGGTTCACCATCGCCAGTTTGCCGACATCCACCGAGACGCATTTCACTTCTTTTGCGTTGTTCTCGATCGCCGCCCGGCGGGCGGTCGTGTAGATGTCGTAGGCGATGCTGTACTCGTGCATCACTCCTCCATCGCGGCGTAGACCTGCCTGAAGACCTCGCGGGTCTCAAGCCCTTCCTCTCGGCTGAGGCGCTGGATGGCGAACCCGACGTGGACGAGGACGAACTCCCCGATCTTCACGTCGACGAGGTCGAGCCTGACCTCCTGCTGCAGGTCGCCGAAGTCGACGACGCCGATGTTGCCCTCTTTTATCTCGAGTACCTCAGCGGGCATTGCAATACACATGACCTCTCTTCCTCATCTGTTGTTGTGTCTGAATGTCAAAAAAATTGACCATGCTGCACGAAGGCGCCCGGGAGCAGCCGCATCGACCGCCGCGGTTCCCGCTTTCCCCCGTATTCATGTACCTATAGGTCGGTCCGGGCGGGTAAAAAGATATGTCTATCGTTGGTTCCGGCCGCTGGAGGGGCGGAGGGTGGGACTGGCCGTGGTGTGCCCTTCTGGTACTTGTGCCCGGGAGCGTAACGTTATGGGAGTACCGTATCTATGCCCGCCTGTCCCTGTGCAGTGGGCGGTGGTGACCTGCGCACTCCGGGTGCTCGAGATCCTGATCAAAACTTTTCGGTTTTCTCATCCAAACCTTCGGCATACCCTAATCGGAGAGCATAATTCCTAGAAATCTGCCATATGAGGCCTATTCTAGGCGTTGAGGGTGAAACAGCTTTCCATTGGGTATCGCCATTGGGGGAGGCGGCTCGCGGGGAGGGGGCGGGCAGTGCGTGGTGATAGGCGATGGAAATCCGTGCATGGAGTTTATGCGATGTTCCGATGGGAACGACAGTTTGCAGGATGCGATGGCCCGGAAAGTGCGACGTTCCAACGGAACGGAGAATAAGATGACCAAAGGTCTTCGAGTCCAGAGTTTGTCTTTTGGGACGACCTCATCCTCAATGGAGTAGAGACCGGGAGGATGCGCCCTCGCACCTATCGGTGCTCAAGCTCCGCTGCGCTCGCGCCTCGAAACCCGCAGGTTTCTCAAACTCCGTCCCTTCAGAACGTCGTTTTGCCAATGGCGAGATCCCGCGATCCAGTACATCTGGGCAAAGGGGAAAAGTGGATCCTGTCAACCTCAAATATACCAACCTGCCAACCGGAATTCGGCCGCCCGGGTGCAGACCTACTCCTCCCGCCGAAAGACCGCCTCCACCTCGGCCCGGGGGAGATCCTCTCCCCTGACCCGCATCCGCCAGCGGTGCGTCCTGACCGAGACCACTGCGAGCGGCGCGAAGAGTTCCACCGTCTCGGCCTCGGTGAAGTAGTGGGTGATGATGCCCCCGCCCCGGAGGAACGTCCACGGTTCCGTCTCTCTCCCCTTCCCGGCGCGCATGTCCTCGACGGAGAAACACCGGAAGAAGAGCGTGCCTTCGGGCCTGAGCACCCGGGCGGCCTCGGAAGTTATGGCCCTTCTGCCCGGCTCCGGCAGGTGGCCCGCGACGTGAACCAGGAAGACCGCGTCGAACGCCTCGTCCCGGAACGGCAGGTGCCGGGCGTCCGCGACGGCGAGGTCGGCCTCTGCCGTTCCCGGGCGGCGCCGGGCGAGGGCGACGGCTTCGGGAGAGATGTCGACCGCGGTCACGCGGAAGGATCGCCGGGCGAGGGCTTCGAAGGTCTTGCCGTTCCCGCAGCCGATCTCGAGGACGGCGGCATCGGTGGGAATATCGGGGAGTGGTGCCGGGGCTCCTCCCCAGAGACTTCCCCGCCTCCGGTAGTCCTCGTCCCAGGGGGATGGTTGGGCGGTCACTGATCAGTGGGTCGGCGCTGCCAGGGAATAATTATTCGGGCCGGCCGGAGAGATCCTTCTTCCGCACGAACCGGAGCGATGCCGAGTTCATGCAGTAGCGCTGGTAGGTCGGCGGCGGCCCGTCGTCGAAGACGTGGCCGAGGTGGGCGTCGCACCGCCGACAGAGCACCTCTGTTCGGTTCATGAAGAACCGGGTGTCGAGATCCGTCCTGATGTTCTGGTCACAGATCGGTTTTGTGAAACTCGGCCAGCCCGTCCCCGACTCAAACTTCGTCTTCGAGGAGAAGAGGTGGTTGCCGCAGCAGACGCAGACGTAGAGGCCGTCCTCCTTGCAGTCGTGGTACCTCCCGGTGAAGGCCGGTTCCGTCCCTGCCTTACGTGCAATGGAGAACTCTTCCGGCGTCAACTGGCGCCGCCACTCCTCGTCGGATCTGACGACTCTCTCGACCTCTTCCATCTCCCCGGTCACGGCGTTGCAGACCGTCACCTTCCCGGTGGTCTCTGCCTCCCTGATCATCGTCCCGGCCATTGCCCGGAGAGCAGATAAATCGTTCCCCGGCTCGGGATACATTTTCGCATCCGTTATATACCCGCCGGTCGATGAACCATCATGAAAGACCCTCTCCCGGGAAAGAGTTTTGTCATCCTTATCCTCCTCGGCTGCCTCTTCGGCGCTGCCGTCACGGCGGGCTGCATAGGGAATTCCGCAGAGCCGGAGCCGGAGGACCCGACCCCGGCGGCGACACCGGGCGCTTATACCACCTACTCCCCCGCCGGGCCGAGACCGTCGTTCTCAGCCGACGTCACCACGCCCGAGAAGCGTATGCGCACCGACGGGTCCTGTTACTGGACCGTGACGGGAAGGGTGACCAACGACGGTGATGGGCCCGCACGAAACGTCGTCGTCCGGTTCATGCTCGTCGACGACGAGAGCAATATGATCCGGGCGACCGAGACCGTTCTCGCCCCCCGGTTCCAGGCCGGCGAGATGAAGATATTCACCACCAACCCGCTCCCCGGCGACTGCGACCGGCAGTACCATGCCGAGATCGACGTCACGCACGATATTCCGTGAGGCTGCGGGTAAGGGTTATCCGGGATACGGGTTTAGAGAGGAGATGAGATGAAGATACTTGGAATCAATGCAAGCCCCCGCGCCTCGAGGAGCCAGACGCTCCGGCTTGTTCGGGCCGTCCTCGACGGGGCAGAGAGCGCCGGAGCGGAGGTGGAACTCGTGGATGTCGCGAAGCTCCGGATCGAGTACTGCCTCGGGTGCACGGTCTGCTACGAACGGGGGGAATGCGTCAGGAAAGACGATTTTGCCGAACTTTACCGGAAGATGCTCGATAGCGACGGGATCGTTCTCGGATCGCCCAACTACATCAACTCGGTCACCGCCCAGATGAAGACGATGCTCGACCGGATGGCGGACGCCATCCACTGCCAGAGGTTCATCGGGAAGTACGGGTGCGCCGTCTCCACGGCGGGCGGCTCCGGGGCGGACGAGATTGTGGAGTACCTGAACGGGGTCCTCCAGACCCTGGGCGCGAACACCGTGGGCGGCGTCGGCGTGGTTCTCGGCGGTGACCCGGAGACGATCGTGCCTGCGGAGGGGCGGGCCTACGAACTCGGGAGAAGACTTGCACGGGCCATCGAGAAGAAGGAGACCTACCCCGACCAGGAGGAGTTCCACGCCGCGATGCTGGATCGGATGCGGGCGCTGGTCACGGCGAACAGGGATCGCTGGCACCACGAGTACGACTACTGGAGAGAAGCCGGGCGGATACCCTAGATCTTCCCCATCTCTTTCATGCCGATCCCCTCGACGATCCGTTGCAGCCCCTCCCGGATTTTCGGCTGCGCTTCCTCGCTGAGCGTCTGGTCGAGGGTCGGGAGCACCGCCTCGCCCATCTGGATCAAGGCCCATTCGGCCCGTTTTCTGACCGCAAGTGCGTCGTCCCCGAGTGCCTGAATCAGCGGGGCGACAGCGCCCTCTCCCCCGATCCGGTCGATAGCCCGGACGGCGTTCGTCCGCACCTCGATCAACGGATCGGAGAGCGCTTCCGCAAGTACCGGAAGCGCGTCGGCCCCGAGCCATTCCACCTCGGCCCACCGCCCCTGTGCCATGAGGTGGAGCGTCCGTTCTTCGCCGGTCTCCGGTCTCCAACCGCCCGCTTCCAGCGCCTCGGCGACCCCCGCCCGGAACGTCTCGTCCCCCGAGCGGAGAGCGTCGATCAGGTGGCGGCGCATCGTCTCGCCGGGATTCTTCAGGGCCTCGAGTGCGGCGTACCTGACCCGGTCGTCCACATCGTGGAGCGCCATGATCAGCGGTTCTAAGGCGTTCAGGTCGCCGATGTAGCCGAGCGACCGTGCGGCGGCGATCTTGACTCCCTCATCCCTGTCCCGCAACGCCAGGGCCAGCGGCTCGATCGCCTCCTTGCTTCCTATGTAGCCGAGGGCTTCCGCCACGGTCGTCCGGACCTCGATGTCGTGGTCCTGGTGCAGGGAGCCGAGCAGGGCTTCGATAGCTCGTTTGTTCCCGATCTGGCCCAGGTTGCGGGCGGCAACGATCCTGACGTACCGGTCGCTGTCGCGCAGGGCATCCATGAGCGGCGTGACCGCGGCCTCGCGCATGTCGCCGAGGATACTGGCGGCAGCAGACCGGATCTCTGAATCTTCGCCCCTGAGTGCATGGATGAGGGCGTCCACGGCGGGGCGTCCCATCATGATGAGACGTGTAGCGGCACTGAGTTGCGCTTGCCAGTCCTTGTCCTTGAGCGCGCCGATCAGGGTGTCGATATTCTCCTGGCCCGACTGCTCGAACGCCTTCTTATCCTCCACCCGGACCTTCCTCGTCTTCTTCGAGGTGCGCTCCTCCTCCTCGACCTGGCTGCCGAGCGTCCTCCGCCAGACGTCGATCACCTGCCTTTTTCTGAGGGCGGCCGCGGCCCTTGTCCTCACTTCCTCGTCTTCGTCGTCGAGAGCGTAGCGCAGGACATCGCCTGCACCCTCGTCCGGTATCTCCCAGAGGGCGTCGATTGCGGCAAGCCTCATCTCCTTGTTGCCCGTTCTCAGCACAAGGAAGAGCGGCTCGATCGCCATGGCGTCGAAGGTGCTCAGGGCCCGGGCAACGCTCCACCGGACGTCCGGCGCACTGTCCCCGAGATGCGTGATGAGGACGGGGACCGACTCGGTTGCGCCGATGAGCCCTATCGCTTTCGCCGCCGTCACCCGGACGACCGGTAAGGGGTCGTCCAGTGCCTCTTCGAGTTCCCTGAGTACGCCACGGCCGAACTCCGCGACGGCATCCGCCGCAGCGACCCGGACGCCGTGGTACCTGTCGCGGAAGAGGTGAATGAGCGGGTCAACCGCACGGCGGTCGCCGATACGGCCGAGCGCCAGGATGACGGCGATCCGGACGTCTTCTCTCGCGTCGCCGAGCGCCTTGACCAGCGCCTCGACACCGTCCGGGTCCTCCATATCGCCGAGCGCCTCCGCGGCGGCGATCCGGACGCTGTAGTGGGGGTCCGAGAGCGCTTCGATGATGTATCCGAGCGCCTCCTCCCCCATGCCCTGGAGCGCGGCGACCGCCGCGGCCCGGATGCTGGGGTCCCTGCTCCTGAACGCTTCAAGGCAGATCTCAAGCTGCGTCTTCTCGGGGACCGGCTCGGGGGGTTCGGGCGGTTCAACCGGCTCCTTCGCGATCTCCGGGATCACCAGTTCCTGCGGCTCCCGGTCTTCCTCCTCGGGCTGGTAGGCGAACGGGTTCTCCTCTTCGGCCTCGGCGATCTCCTGCTCAAACTCGGTTGGGATGAGCTGGTCGAGCGAGATCGCACCTTCGGGAGCCGCCTGGAGATCGGCCTTCCAGCGTGCCTTGACCCGTGCCCACGCCGCCTCCGCCTGCTGGCTCTCCTGGATGAGGTCGCTGAGGCTCACGGCCGCTTTGGGTTCTTCCTGCGTCTGCTCTACGGGTATCTCAGGCGTCTCGTCCCGGGCCGGTGGCGAGGGTTTTTTGACCGGTTCGTTCGGGGCGTAGTTCGGGCGCCCGAACTGCTTCTCGAACCGTTTCTGGATAGCAAGTCCTTCTTTGAGTTCCTCACTGTACCGGGACTTATCCTCCAGTGCGGGCTGGGTCCGGGTCGCTTCTTCCTGGCGTTGCCGGATGTAATCGAGGGCAGCCAGGGCTTGTTGTTTTCGTGCGGGATCTCTCGACGAGGCTTCCATATGCAGGGCGTTGAGTGCCGGCTGCCCCAGTTGCCGCAACGCTTCGCTCGCACCGGTGCGAACGCCCGAGTAGCCGATCCCCAGCGCCCGGATGAGCGGCGGGATGGCCGGTCTTCCCATCCGGATCAGGTCTTTCCACCGTTCGCCTGCGATCAGGTACTCCGCTCTCTGCAGGTCGCTCTGCGGCACCCAGCCCAGTTTGCCGAGGGCCCATGCCGCTTCCATCCGGACCTGGTGGTGGGGATCGCTCAGGGCGTCGGCCAGCGGGGGTTTCGCCCGGTCGTCGCCGACCTCCCCGAGCGCCTCGATGACACGTATGCGGACGTCCGGCTGGGGGTCTTTCACGGCTTTGATGAGCGGCGGGACAACCCGGGCGTCGCGGATCTTTCCCAGGGTTCGCGCCGACTCGCTCCGTATCCGGGGGTTCTCGCTCCCCAGGGCCTTGAGGAGAACCGGGACGGCCGCTCCCTGGAGTTTGGCAAGTTCCTTCCAGTCCTCCCTGAGGTAGTAGAACCGCACCTTCTCCTGGGCGTCTTCGGGCGACCATTGCATCGCGGCAAGCACGTTTGCGGCTTCCTTCCGCACCGAGAGGTTGGCGTCACCAAGCGCTTTCGTGAGGGG
Organism: Methanobacteriota archaeon; assembly: GCA_023393455.1. Classification (GTDB taxonomy): domain Archaea; phylum Halobacteriota; class Methanomicrobia; order Methanomicrobiales; family Methanoculleaceae; genus Methanoculleus. The sequence goes on from JAEWLJ010000012.1 coordinate 36,182, forward strand.
CGGGATCATCTTCCTGCCCCCCCCCTGGAGCGCGATCACCGTAGCACGCCGGATTGCTGGCTGTTCGTGGTGCAGTGCGGGCATCAGCATATCGGCCATCGAGTTCTCCGCCTCCGCGATTGTGCGGGAGATGGATGCCTGCAGGCCGGGGCTGGCCCGGAGGATCAGGGCGAGGAGCAGCGGGATAGACGGTGCGCCGACTGAGACGAGCGACTCGGTCATCCGGGTTCGCGACGCGGGACGGGCACGCTCGAGCGCCCTGAGTATATCCGGGATGGCGGGAACCCCGAGGGCGGCGAGAGCCCGGGCTGCATCGGCACGGTTGCCGGGATCTTCGCCGTTCAAAACCGCAACCAGGCCGGGGTAGTCCTTCGCCTGCTGTAACCCGTCGATCTTCGTCCGGAATTTATCAAAGAATGCCATTTCTGCTGCCGGTAAAATACGTTATCGGAGGTGCTGTCTGAAATCCCGTTTATTTAGATTATATTCGGTATCCGTTACCAATAAATCTTCCATCGTGCGTCCCGCGGTACACCGGGGCCGCGACCGGGTCAGCCCGGGCGATGCGAATCTTTATCGGTGGAAGGCCGGTATACCGGGAGCCTATGATACGCCTTGATATAACCCGGCTGCCGGGGATCGTGAAGGAACTCGCGCCGGAGATGGAGGAACTCGTCTCGCGGATATACTCCTGGTACGTCGAGCCCGGACACCTCGTCCTCACCGACGCGATGCTTGAATGGGTGCGGGAGAAGTACGGCGATATCGAGACGCAACAGATCGTGAGGGTGACCAACAACCAGACCGGCGAGAGCACGCTGTTTAACTCCGTTCGGGCACGCCGGCCTATTCTGACCCCCCGCGCAGAGGAGACGCGGGATCTTTCGGCGCTCTCGGCGGAGGGGCCGTTCGCAGACCCTCTGGAGAAGACACCGGCCGATACGTTCGGGCGGATCGACGGCGACCACTGGGTCACGGCAAGCAACATCGCCAAGTACGATTACCTCCACGCCGTCATCATCGCAAAGGAAAACGACCCTTTCGTCACCAGCGAACCGCAGGTCGCCGATATGATCAGCGTGGCTATCCGGTGGTGCCAGGACGCGAACCGCACCAACCCCCGGGCGGTCTACCCCTTCGTCGTCTGGAACTTTCTCTGGCGTGCGGGGGCGAGCATCGTGCACAACCATGCCCAGGTGCTGCTCACCCACATCCCCTACGCCGCTCCGGCACGGCTGGAGCGGGCCCGCGATGAGTACCGGTGCCGCTACGGGAGCGAGTACTACGACGACCTCTTCGCCGCCCACACCGCTATCGGCCTCGGGCTCGTCTACAAAGGCGCCCGGGTCATGGCGCACCTCGCCCCGAGAAAGGAGCACGAGGTTGCGATCGTCACGGAGTCGCCGCGCGATATCGCCCCGGCTCTTGCAAAGGTGCTCGAGTGTTACCGCAATATCGGGGTGCAGAGTTACAACGCGGCGATCTACATGCCCCCGCTCGGGGAAGAAGGGTATTACGTCACGTGGGTGGTCGACCGGGGCGACCTCCATTCCCGGACATCGGATATCGGGGGGATGGAGTTCTATGCCGGGACGCCGGTCGTCTCGTCCGACCCATTCCGCCTGATGGAGCACCTTATGGCCGCCATGCTGTCGTGATATCAGCAGGGGATCGTCTCGGAGTTCGCGAGTTTTTTATAGACGCCTTCCATCCGCCCGGCGACATGGTCCCACTGGAACTCTTTCTTCACTTTGTCGAGCCCTTCCCGGCCCATGGCGAGCGCTTTCTCCGGCGAATTGGCCACCCGGGAGAGCCCCCGGGCGATCGAGTCGGGGCGCGGGCGGACCTTGACCCCGTCGGTCCCGTGCTCGATGTTCTCCGAGAGCCCGCCGACGTCGGAGGCGACGACGCACCGGCCGGCGCTCCATGCTTCGAGGAGCACAAGCCCGAACGGCTCGTTTCTGCTCGGGATGGCGACGATGTCGCTTGCGTTGAGGAGCGAGACGTACTCCGCGTCGGAGAGCCGCCCGAGGAACCGGACGGGGAGAGACCGGGCCCGGGTCTCGAGGCCCCGGCGCATCTGCCCGTCGCCGACGAAGACGAACTGGCCGTCGGCGTGCTCCCGCAGGAGGTGGGGGGCTGCGTCCACCAGCATGTCGGGCCCTTTCTGCCACGCGAGCCGCCCGATGAAGAGTATCAGCGGGGAGTCGGGGTCAAGGCCGTGGCGCCGTTTTATCGTCTCCGGATCGACGTCTGCCTGGTAGTGGTCGGGCACGATGCCGTTATGGACGACGTCGATCTTCCAGTCCGGGATCTCGTAGAGGGTCATGGCCTCCCGCCGGAGGGCCGAGGAGACCGCGGTTATGCGCTTTGCAATCGATGCACCGTAGCGCTCGATCCTGAATATCTCCGTAAAAGGCCACTCGTTGCTGAAATTGTTCCCGTTTCTTCCAAACTCGGTCGAGTGGTAGGTGAAGATCGTCTCCCTGTTCCGGAGCCGCTGGAGCGCGTCGACCACGTGCCAGTCGTGGAAGTGCAGGAGGTCGAACGGCTGCGTGTCGAACTCGCCGAACCGCTCAAGCATCTTCCGGCTCATGTCGGCACAGTACCGGACGATGTTCTCCCCTGAGGGCCGGCAGTAGTGGTACTGCACCCCGTTGATCTCGGCGTCTCTCTCCTCTCCCCGGGTGAAGAAATGCACCTCATGGTCCCGCGCCAGCGTCTCGGCGAGGTTTGTCGCAGCGTTTGCGAGCCCGCCGACCCGCTCCGCATACAGCGACTCCCAGCAGAAGAATGCTATTTTTTGACTCTCCATTGTCCTCTCCCTGAAATGCTATCCCGGCCCCGTTGCAGGCGTTCCGGCCGATGAGTGATCGGCCCATGCCGTCGCGCCTCATTCTCCCTGAACGTTGATATACCTTTGGATTCTCAAGAAATGGCCTGAAAGGCGAGGGTTCCGCAATCCTGCCGGGGGTGCTGCAGGCGCCCGGTCAGGGAGAGAAGGTTTCTCTCAGGCGCTGCTCGAGCCGGTGGCCGTGCGAGCCCATCCAGTAGAGTTTCCGGCACGTGGGGCACCATGAAAACTCTTTTCCCCGGGTCGACCGCGGGGCGTAGCGTGCCTCGTGGATCTCGCGCAGGGTTGCCGGCCGGAGGCGCGTGTTGCAGAGCGAACAGCGGCTCAGCCGGATCTCGGGCTCGATCAGCCCGAGGCCGGCAACCTGCCGGATCTGGGCCATGATCGCTTCGGACTCGATGTAGACCGCCTGCCCGGCGCCCCGCCGTGCGAGTTCGCGGTCGCGGGTGAGGAGGATCCTGTCGTCCTGGAGGGCGATCTCGAGGAGGAGGGTATCTTCCCGGGTGCTCCCGGGAGAGAGGGTGTTTGCGCTCATGGTGTCGTAGCCCATGAACCGGAGGTAGCGGGTGAGGGTTCCGAGCATCCGGTCGGTCAGGAACCTCCGGCGTTCACCGGATCTCTGAGACATACTCGATCCGCCCGCCGCATTCGGTGCAGGTATGGTCGTCAAGCCCCGTTATCCGGACGGCGTAGCCCGACCGCTCGATGACAGGGCTGCCGCAGGCGGGGCAGTAGGTGTTCTCGTAGGGGTGGCCGCCGACGTTGCCGAGATACGGGTAGTGGAGCCCGAGTTCTTTTGCCCGCTCGTAGATCTTCTCCAGAGCCCTGATATCGGTCGGCCGTGCGTCGAGCATCCTGTAGTCGGGATGGAACCGGGTGAAGTGCATCGGGGTCTCGGGGCCGAGGTTTTCGAGCACCCACTCTATGAGCGTCTCCATCTCGTCCATCGAGTCGTTCTGCCCCGGGATGACCAGCGTGACCGTCTCGACGTGCATCCCGAGTTCTTTTGCAAGCGCCGTCGCGTCCAGGACCGGTTGCAGCCGCCCGCCGCAGACCTTCCGGTAGAAGGCGTCGGAGAACGATTTGATGTCGACGCGAAACGCGTTGAGCGTCCCTGCGAGCTCGCGGAGCCCCTCTTCGGTGATGTAGCCGTTCGTGACGTAGACCGTCCCGATCCCCTTCTGCCGCGCAAGCGTCCCCATCGCGAGGGGGTACTCGTGCCAGATGGCGGGCTCGTTGTAGGTCCATGCGATGCTTGCAGAGCCCGACCGGCCCGCCCGTTCCACGCCCTGCTCCGGGCTGATATCCCTGAGCCCTTCCATATCCAGCGTCTGCTGGGATATCTGCCAGTTCTGGCAGTGTTCGCAGCGGAAGTTGCACCCGATGCTGCCGAGCGAGTAGGAGAGGGTTCCGGGCAGGAAGTGGTAGAGCGGCTTCTTCTCGATGGGGTCGACCGCCTCGGCGATGACCTTGCCGAAGGTGGCGGCATAGAGCGTGCCGCCGCGGTTGATGCGGACGCCGCAGACCCCATGCCCGCCCTCCTTGATGATGCACCGGTGTGCGCAGAGGGAGCAGTGGACGGTGCCCTCCTCCAGTTTCCGGTAGAGTCGCGCCTCGTGCATATGATCACCGCGTGCGGGGAACCATGATAGTTATTGCGGGCTACCGGTCGTCCGGCTCTCTGTCATCATACTCGACGACCAGCGCTCCGGAGTAGCCGCACCGCTTGCAGCGATAGATACAGCCGGTATAGCCGCCGGTGACCGGCCAGATGTCCGTAGAGTTGCATACGGGACAGTAGAGCCTCTTCACAACAGGTATATGAGTAAATCAGGGATAATAATAAGGTAGGATGAAGAAGATCGTAGTATCTCTGGGTGGCTCGGTTCTGGTTCCTTCGCTTGAATCGAACAATATCGGTCGATATGTGTCTGTTTTGAAAAAGATGGCCGAGGTGTGCCGCGTTTTCATCGTCGTCGGCGGCGGCGGAGAGGCGCGCCGGTACATCGGTGTCGCCCGCGATCTCGGCGCCGGGGAGGCGGTAGCAGACGAGCTCGGCATTATGGTGACCCGGCTGAACGCGCGTCTTCTCATCACCGGACTCGGGGATGCCGCCTATCCGCGCGTTGCGGAGAATTATACGGAGGCGCGGGAGTTCGCAGAGACCGGCAAGATCGTCGTCATGGGCGGGATCACCCCCGCGCAGACGACCGACGCGGTCTCCGCGGTCCTCGCCGAGAGCGTCGGCGCCGATCTCCTGATCAACGCGACGTCGGTCGACGGGATCTACAGCGCCGACCCGAAGAAGGACCCCGGGGCGGTGAGGTACGAGCGCCTTACGCCGCAGGAACTCCTCGATATCATCACCGGGAGCCGGATGGATGCGGGCGCGAACATCGTGCTCGATATCGTGGCGGGAAAGGTTATCGAGCGCTCAGGCATCCCGCTCCTGGTGCTTGACGGCCGCGACCCGGAGACCCTCTTCCGGGCGGTGGTGGAGGGCGCGTTCGTCGGCACCGTCGTCTGCGAAGAGGGTTCGACCCCCCTGCTCTCCTGATCCTCTCCTTCATCGGCAACTATTTTTGTCCGGCTCTCTAATGTATGGAGGTACAGGGGCAGTAGGGTAGCCTGGTCCATCCTAGAGCGTTTGGGACGCTTTGACGGCAGTTCGAATCTGCCCTGCCCCATCAGTCATGAACCGCACGACCGCCTGCGAGGTCTATCGCCGTCTTCTCAAGGAGTATCCCGTCGTCGACGGCCGGCGCCATTTTCTCGACTTTCATAACCCGTACGAGACGCTCGTCCTCACGGTCCTCTCGGCGCAGACGACCGACCGCGCCGTGAACGCCATCCGCGACGCTCTCTTTGCCCGTTACCCGACGCCGGAGGCTCTGGCCCGCGCGGAGCCCGAGGAGGTGGAGCCGCTCATCAGGACGATCGGGTTTCACCGCACGAAGGCGCGCCACATCGTCGGGGCGGCGAGGAAGGTCGTCGACGAGTTCGGCGGCGAGGTCCCGCGGGCGATGGAGGAACTCCTGACGCTCCCCGGGGTCGGGAGGAAGACCGCGAACATCATCCTCTCCCAGGCGTTCGATATCAACGTCGGGATCGCGGTCGATACCCACGTCGCCCGGCTCTCAAAAAGGCTCGGGTTCACGGACAGCAAGAACCCCGCTATCATCGAGCGCGACCTCGTCGCCCTCTTCCCCGAGGAGGTCTGGGGAGAGATCAACTACCTCCTGATCTGCCACGGCCGGGCCGTCTGCACGGCGCAGAACCCGAAGCACGACCGGTGCGTCGTCGCGGACCTCTGCCGGTATTACCGGGAACTCTCGGACGGGGAGAAGTGAGGGGGCGTCGGGTCTTCCCCCGGTGCCCTGCGGATGGGAACCCATTGTTATAGCGCTACCGTAGTATCCGATAAGCCCGGGCTCAGCAGGTGATCTGCCAATTAACCGGTGCTCCATACGAGATGTGGCGCGGGTCTGTGGACACGAACCGGGTACTGAAGGGATTCTCACTCACACTTCGCGCGGTTCTTGCTCATATCATCTCACATGCATCTATTTTTATGCGAGAGGCGCCGGCGACCAATGTCAGAACTACGGCATCTCAGCAGAGCGGCAAGAGGCCGTCCAGGAACCACCTGACCCATCTCCCGGACCCGATGGCAAAACTCGTCCGGGAGAAGTTGTTGAGGATAAAGTCAGATTGATAGCACCACGCGATGAGGAAACAGAATGCAAAGCATAGACCAGAAAGACGGCAGCCCACGGGATGAAACGTGCGCCAACATCGATTCACACGGGACTGCCACCAACTCTTCTCCGTCCGGAGTGATAAGACCATCTGAGGAAGACCGTGTCAGTACTGTCCCGCTCTTCCTCATCCCGCGGGCGGTGGCGGATGCAATCCGGCGGTATGGGAGAGCCGTCCGCGAGATCAACGTTCGCCGGACCCGGAACCACCAGTATTCAATACATGTTGAGCGAGGGCGGCCATGACCCCGGAAGCGGGTACCCTCAGTCACGGTATGAACGGAGCGCTCCAGATAGCCGTCGAGGCCGAGCGCTACCGGATCGAGGCGGATGACCTGAAGAGCCTCCTCTTCTACGGCCGGGTCATCCCGATCGTCGAGGACCGCTCGCAGGCCCCCGCCGCGGGAGTCGCCATCGAGGGGCATGCGGCGATGAACGCCTCGGGAAGAGCGGTGATGCTGCATTCCCGTGTCGGCTCCTACATCATCCCGCTCGTCAGCTTCCAGCGGGTCGCCCGCGGGGAGGCCATCTCCGCTCCCCTCTTCCCCCTGGTCCCCGGGGTGACAGCATGATCGAGGGGATCAGAAGCGTGGTGAAGATCCTCGCCCCCGGCGGTGTGGTCGAGGTCCGGGCGCTCGCCGACGGCGTCACACATTCGGGCTACTTCGACGATTACGAGCGCCTCGCCCGGGCCGTCGAGGCCCTTGACGCCGACCCTTCGGTCGCCGGGATCTACGTCACCTTGAATGCCGTCAACCCCGCCCTCCTCGCCCGGCGGGCGAACCGGATCAAGATGCGGCTCTCGCGGAAAGACGCCACCACGGCTGATGCCGACATCATCCGCCGGCGCTGGCTCCCGGTCGACATCGACCCGGTCCGGCCGAGCGGGGTCTCGTCGACCGATGCGGAGCATAACGCGGCTCTCGCTGTCGCGGAGCGGATCGCGGCGTATCTTGCCGAGCAGGGGTTCCCGGAACCCCTCCGGGCGGACTCGGGCAACGGCGCCCACCTCCTCTACCGGGTGGACCTTCCAAACAATGAGGCAGCAACCGCGCTCGTGAAGAACTGCCTCACCACCCTCGACGCCCTCTTCTCGAACGAGGCCGTCACCGTCGATACCGCGAACCACAACGCCGCCCGGATCTGGAAACTCTACGGAACTCTCTCGCGGAAGGGCGACAACACTCCCGAGCGCCCCCACCGGCGGGCGAAGATCCTCGCGGTTCCACCGGAGATCGGTGTGGTTCCGCTAGAGCGGCTAGACCGCCTCGCCGGGATCCTCCCCCGGGAGGAACCATCACAGCCGAAGAAGGGTTCCCGGAGGGTCGACCTTGCCGCCTGGCTCGCGGGCCACGGCATCGCCGTCCGGAGCACGCGACCTTACCTGGGCGGCACCCTCTACGTCCTCGCGGAGTGCCCGTTCTCGTCGGCGCATAAGGACGGGGCGTTTGCGATCCAGTTTGCGAACGGCGCCATCTTCGCCGGCTGCCACCACGCCAGTTGCGGCGGGGGTGCCCAGCGCTGGCCGGAACTCCGGGGGAGGTACGAGCGGAAAAGGCCGGAGGCAGCACCCGCATCCCCCCCACCCCCGGCACCGGTGGATGATGAGCACCGCCGCCGGGCAAGAGAGATCCTTCAGGCCGGCGACCCGCTCGCGTTCCTCCTCGGGACCTTCAACAAGAGCCATGTCGGCGATCGGACGGTCGCGGAATGTCTCGTGATGTCTCTTGCGTCCCAATCGGTCGAGAACACGAACGGCCTTCATGTCGCCATCTCCGGCAACTCCGGGAAGGGGAAGAGCCACGCCTGCACCACCATGCTCCAGCAGGTCCCGGAGGAGTACCGCCTCGCCGGCACGGTCTCGGACAAGGCCCTCTACTACAACGGCAGCCTCCAACCCGGGACCGTCTTCCTCTTTGATGATGTCTCCCTCTCTGATGACCTGCAGGAAGTTCTCAAGGCCGCAACCGCGAACTTCCGGGTGAGCATCGAGCACCAGACGGTGACCACCGACCGGAAACTCCAGATCTGCCGCATCCCGGAGCGGTGCGTCTGGTGGCTCGCGAAGGTCGAGGATGCCGGGGACGACCAGGTGGCGAACCGGATGCTCACGGTCTGGATCGATGATTCCCTCGAACAGGACGAGCGGGTGCTCCGGTACATGAAGGAGCGGGAGGCGAGGGAGGACGGCGGCGACGGCGAGGACCCCGATCTCGTGGTCTGCCGGGAGATCTGGCAGATCCTCAAGGCGGTTCGCCCGCACGTCTCTATCCCGTATGCCCGGAGCGTGCAGTTCTCCGCGACGACGAACCGTCGCAACCCGGGTATCCTCTTTGACCTGATCAAGGCCTCCGCCCTCATCCATCGCTTCCAGAGAGAGGCGTATGATGGAGGCATCAGGGCAAACCTGGACGACTTCGCCGCGGCGGCCCGGGTCTATGCGGCGATCAACGGCGAGACCGGGGGGCAGGAGACGAAGACGACGAAGAACGAGGCCGCAGCGCTCGCGACGGTGGCAACGATGGGCTGGGAGCAGTTCACGATCAGGATGCTCCAGGAGGCGCTCGGGCTCTCGTACCACCAGACCTATCGTATCCTCCATGGGTATACGAGCCGGGGGACGGCCTACTCCGGCCTCCTTGAGAAGTGCCCGGCGGTCAGTTTCTTCGATACGATGGTCACGGAGGATGTGGAAGGATACGCGATGCGGCGGCGGGAGCACCTCTTCTCCTTCGACTGCACGGTCTACCGGCGCTGGGCTCATGGCGGCGGGGTCTGGCTGGATGGGGGCTGGGATGGTGGTCCCGATGACCCGGGGCGGCCACCGGACCGGTCCGTGCGGACCGAAGGTTGCGACATTGCAGCAGGGTTACCGCAGGATTCCAGCACCGGGTGCAACGATCCAGCGGCTCGAAACGACGTTGGATTGGCCGATCTTTGTACCGATAGAGAGAGGCGTCTCCCTCTCGGTACTGAAGTACAGCAGAACATACCCACAGTCCCCGGTACCGGTTCCGTGGTGAGTGGGTCTCTGTGTGCGTGTGAAACCCACAATGCCGGAACCGATCCCGGGATACCGGCATCGCGGGGCGAAAACCTCAATCCGGCGCCGTTCAGTCGCCATCCTGCTGGCATCGCCGGTTGTACTCCGCTGAAAAGATGTGCAAGGCGGGGGGCCATGCCGCAAGAGCCCCTTTCGGGGGTCCTCGATCCCCGGGAGTTTCTCCGGGTGAAGGTCGAGATCGGCCGGTGTGATCTCTGCGATACGGGGAAGGCGGTCTACCGCTCGCGGGAGGCGCGGACGAGCCTCTGCGAGGGGTGTTATGCCCGGTTGGTGCGGGAGGGGAACGCGAGGGAGGGGGTGCGGTGATACGTATTTCATTGGGGTACTGCCAATGTAAACCTAATGACAGTGGAAGGGGCGGATCTTGTGGAGCGTTTTTCAGAATCGGCATGGCCGGATGAAGTGCCGGTGTGGAGTATCGATTATGAACACTGCTGACATTCTCCCTGACGGCTATCCTGCCTTTCTCTCCGCTCTGAAGGTACGGGTTCGTGAAGCCCAGGTTCGGGCTACCCTCTCGGTGAACCGGGAACTGATCCTGCTCTACTGGCAGATCGGGCGGGATATTATACAGCGGCAGCAGGAGGAGGGCTGGGGAGCGAAGGTGATCGACCGGCTTTCGGCGGACCTTCGGAGAGAATTTCCGGATATAAAAGGCTTTTTCTTCGCGAAACCTCAAGTACATGAGCGCGTTTGCACGAGCATATCCGGACGAGGCAATTGTGCAGGAGGTGCTTGCACAAATTACCTGGTATCACACGGTCACGCTGCTTGACAAGGTGAAGGACCCGGCGGCCCGGGAGTGGTACATCCACAAAACCATCGCGAACGGCTGGTCGCGGAACGTGCTCGTGCACCAGATCGAGAGCGGTCTCTGTGAACGCGAAGGACGGGCGGTCACCAACTTTTCGGCGACCCTGCCGGGTGCGGATAACGTGTGGATACATGGGTGTGGTATGGTAGCGCACTGGACGATACCTCTCGCACGAGAGGGAGCCGCGATCGTCGTCCGGGGCGAGGGCGACGATCCCCACGCGCCCGACAGGATCGACTACGAGGTTCGCGGCGGCCCCGGCGGGGTTGAAATTGTGCCACCGCCTGTGGCACAAACGACGGGGAGTCGCCTGCGCCGGAAAGCGGCGACGTTCCGTTCTCGGGAATCAGAAGGCACCGGCACTCCAAGCATGAACGAACCCCGCTACCGAGATCAGGAAACAGTTCAGTGCGGTCATCGGCGACTGCAGGGTGCTCCCTGACGTCCAATCGTCACGGCGATCGACGGCATGGTGCCTCTACACCGGGTCTACGCGGGACTACGCAACATTCTTGATCTTTGCCTTCAGCCCGGACGCGAACGCCTCCATCGAGTCCAGGTCTTTGAACCCGGCGAAGATCACCTTCCCCGACGAGAAGATGAGAGCGGTCCCTGCGTCGCCCCGGTAGATCAGACCCGGGAACTGTTCGGGCTCGTACTCGACCTGCTCCATCCTGAGCGCGGCGACGAGTTGCAGGAGCGGGATCTCGATCTGGAAGTCTTCCATGCCGACGATGTTCCTGACCTCCGGTGGCGACGCGAGTGAAGGGTCGATGAGGGGCGAGATACGGGTGAGGAATTCCCGATAGGAGGTATCGACCTCGTCGAGGGACGCAAGGCCGTAGATGATGTACTTCCCGCTCCTGTAGATGGTGGCCTTCCCTCGGGAGAGGAGGATGTAGGCCCCGTGGTAGTTCTCAGGATTATATCGGTAGTTTGTATCGGGGAGTTCCGGCAACCGCTCAAATGGGACCGGCTGGTGAAGGTCGCCGGAAGCGACGATATTGGTGATCTTCATTCCCGAAAAGATATGGGACTTACTCCCGGAGATACCTTCCTCCGACCGGGACAAACTGCTCAGGCTTTCTGACAGTCTTGTATTCCCGGACATCCTCGAGTTCGAGGGCCATCCAGGGCCGCTTTCGGGGCACCTCCTTCCTGACCCTGACCCCCTGCCACCGCTCCTGGTTCGCGACGTAGGCGCGTGCCTCCTCCCGGGTGAGGAAGACTGCATCACCGAACGTCTCGAAGAACGCGAGGGGGTCGTCGTTGATGACGATCCGCCTGATCGTCGCCTCCCCGACGTAGCCGGTGTCCTCGCGGGACTGGTAGAAGACGAGTCTCATGCCCGGCTTGAGTTCTTTAAAGACGGTGGCGGGTTTGATGAAGACGGTCTTTTTGTCCTTGAAGAACCGGGGCATGAAGTGTTTTGGGACGGGGAAGGTGACGCCGGTGATCTCGGACATCGGTTACGCCTCCACTCCGGCGCGTTTGAGGATGAGTCGGTAGTCCTCCTCCGGGATCTCGCGCATGGCTATCCTGAGGTGGCCGCTCCACATCGTTTTGTTCGTGATGAATGTGAGATCCCCGATCAGCGGCTTGAACTCAAGGGGTTTTGCGAAGACTGCCACCGGCCTGACCTTCATGCGGTAGGGGAAGACCTCGTCGCCCATCTGCGGAGGGGTGATGAAGAGGCGGGCGTGGTCTTCGTAGGGCTCGGAGGCGACTTCGTAGGCGCCGGTTATAGCGGAAGGGAGGATGGTGTCGCCCTCTTTCTCCTGCCGGACATACACGAGAATGGTATCGCCGGGCTTCACCCGCTGCATGAGGGTTTTGTTCCGCCGGGGTACTCCCCAGACATGCTTCTTTTCGAGGATCTTGGCGTTGTCGCGGTTGGAGGAGGCGATCCAGTGGGTCATAGGTGGGATTTGATCGTTTATAGTTAAAACGTTCACGGAGTGGAGACCGTTCACATGATCCTATCTGCCTAGTAGGTCCGTTTAACTAATCCGGAGAGGTAGTTCCCTCATACGATCTTGCCGGGAAGGAAAACTACCTCCCATATGGCGAGATACGTTTCATCAACTATATCATAACATAACTATTATTCTTGTTATAGGCGTGTTCAATGTCTTCAGATCTGACTTTTATCACTAATGAGAATGGCAATACGTTACTCGATCGTTTTAATGCACTCGTTAAAGATACCACACTTTTTGACTGTCTTGTTGGATACTTCTATTCAAGCGGGTTCTATGCTCTCGAGAAGGCTCTGGAAAATACCGAGAAGATCAGAATCCTCATCGGCATCAGCACCAACAAAACAACGTATGATTTTATCCAGGCTGCCTCATTTGAGGGACATCCTACGTTGCTTCTTTCCAGTAAAGACCTTAAACATCAGTACTCCGGCATGGTCAAAGAAGAATTGGATCAGTCCGAAGACGCTTTCGACGTAGAAAAGGGCATTCTGACCTTCGTTGAGTGGTTGAGGAGTGGAAAACTTGAGATCCGTGTCTACCCCTCAGAGAAGGTCCATGCAAAACTCTACATAATGACCTTCAAAGAGAGTGACAGGGACAAGGGGCGCGTTATCACCGGTTCAAGCAATTTCTCTCAATCCGGGCTGCAGGATAATCTTGAGTTCAACGTTGAACTCAAGATGCGGGGGGATTACGAGTATGCGCTTAACAAGTTCAATGAACTCTGGGAAAACTCGGCCGATATGTCGGAGAATTATGTCGAGACGATACGGACCCAGACCTGGCTCAATGACTCTATCACCCCGTACGAACTCTACTTGAAATTCCTCTATGAATACCTGAAGGAGAAGATCAATCTCGATAAACAACAGACCGGGAATGAGTACATCCCTGAGGGGTTCATGGACCTGCAGTACCAGAAGGACGCGGTGCAGGACGCAAAATTAAAACTTGAGGAGTACGGTGGCGTTTTTATCTCCGATGTGGTCGGCCTCGGGAAGACGTACATAGCAACCCTCCTTGCCCAGCAACTTGATGGGAGGACACTCGTTCTTGCCCCTCCCGTCCTGATAGACCGGGAGAATCCGAGTTCATGGCCGAATGTCTTCCTCGATTTTGGCGTGCGCCAGGCAGATTTTGAATCGGTTGGGAAATTGGACCATGTCCTTGCGAGGGGGGCCGATCGGTACAAGAACGTGATCATCGACGAGGCTCACCGGTTCCGTAATGAGATGACCCAGAGTTATGAGAGCCTGTACCGGATCTGCAGGGGCAAGCGGGTGATTCTGGTAACGGCAACCCCTCTCAACAACTCTCCGAACGATATTCTGAGCCAGATTAAACTCTTCCAGAACGCCAAAAAATCCACCCTGCCTAACCCGAAGGTGCGCAACCTCCAGGGATATTTCAATACCCTCCAGAAACGGCTTGACGGGCTTGACCGGCAGCAGGATCGCGAAGAATACATGAGGGTTGTCAGGGAAAATGCCGAGGATATCCGTGAGAATGTGCTCCAGTACCTGATGGTCCGGCGCACGCGGGCGAGTATCGCTGCGTACTACAGCGAGGATCTGAAGCGGCAGAACCTCAAGTTCCCTGAGGTTGAGGACCCTCAGCCGGTGTATTACCACTTTGATGATCATACGGACTCGGTCTTTCTGGAGTCGATCGATCTGATCGTGAACCAGTTCAAGTATTCCCGCTACACACCGCTCCTGTATCTGAAGAAAGGGACCTCGCATCCTGAGGAGCTGGCCCAGAAGAACATGATGAAGTTCATGAAGATCATGCTCTTGAAGAGGCTGGAAAGCAGTTTTTTCGCGTTTAAGATGTCTATCAGTCGTTTCATCGAGTATTATGAAGTATTCATCCGGGAGGTCGAGAGAGGAAATGTCTACATCAGCACAACGCACACGAACGTGATCTTCGACCTTCTTGAAGAGGATAACATGGATAAAGTCGCCTCTCTCATCGACGATAAGAAGGTCTATTGTCTGCCGTCATCCAGTTTCACTCCGGCGTACCTGGAGGATCTCAAGTATGACCTCGAGATCCTCAAGAGACTGCGAACGCTGTGGGATACTGTTGAAGGCGACCCGAAGATAGATGCGTTTATTGAGGTGCTCTCAACGGATCCCCGGCTCAAAGACCAGAAGTGCATCATCTTCACCGAGGCAAAGGAGACGGCGGATTATCTTACGGATGCCCTGAAAGGGCGGTTTGGAGACTCTGTTCTTGAGTATCATGGGTCGTCCTCAGAGAGTGAGAGGATCGCAATCATCGAGAACTTTGATGCGAAGGCCCGGCGCCCGAAGGATGACTACCGTATTCTGGTGACGACAGAGGTTCTCTCGGAGGGGGTGAACCTTCATCGCTCCAACGTGGTGATCAACTACGACATTCCATGGAACCCAACACGGATGATGCAACGGGTCGGCCGCATCAACCGTGTGGATACGAAGTTTGAGAAGATCCATATCTTCAATTTCTTCCCTGCAGGCCCTATCAACGAGGAGATCGGCCTGCAGGAAGCTGCTGAGGCGAAGATAGCAGCGTTTATCGAGATGCTTGGGAACGATGCTCCTCTCCTTACCGACGAGGAGATCAAGTCGCACGATCTCTTTACGAAATTGACGTCCCGGAAGACGATCACGGGAGAGGATGAAGAGGAAGATCTTGAACTCGGGTATCTGACGTTCCTGCGCGAGATACGGGATTCTGATCCCGATCTCTTTAAAAAGATCAAATACCTCCCGAAGAAGGCGAGATGTGGCCGCGCATCCGGGGGGTCCGGGCGTTCGGTGGTCACGTTCTTCAGGCGGGGGAAACTCCGAAAAATCTTTCAGACGACTGTCAGAGGGGCGGAGGCTGTTACCGGGGAGGTGGATTTCCTGCGTGCGGCGGATCTTCTCCGGGCAGAGGCATCGACGAAGAAGCACGTTATCGGACCGGACTTTTACTCGCTGCTAGAATCCAACAAAGCCGCTTTTGAGGATGTGTTTGCCATCGAGAGCACCATTGCACCCTCACGTGCCAGTAAAGGGGGCGAGGTCAAATTCACCGGCATCCTGAGAGCGATCCAGCACTCGCCGGCGTTTACGGACGAAGACGAAGAATACGTGGGACAGGTTCTCCGGCTGATAGAGGACGGGGCGCTCCCGAAGGCGACCATCAAGAAGATCCTCAAAAAAATTGAGTTTACCCTGGAACCTCTTCCGATGCTTGCAAAGATCAAATCAGAGATCTCCGAGGAGTTCTTCCGCCCGACATTTGGGCCTGTGGATATATCGGGGCCTAAAGAGGTCATCCTCTCCGGGTATTTTGCAGGAGGTGATCTCTCATGAAGGAAGAGGAGACTGTCAGGCTCATTGATGGGGTCTTCAAGGATGCCTTCAATCCGGGCCGGTACATGAGGTTCATCCAGGAACTCTTCGACGACTTCCGGATATTTCCCCAGCGATTGCCGATCTGGCGCGAGTTCAAGAGTTATATCGACGAGGCGTACAGTATCGGAACTTACGTTGATGGAAAACATACCGTCGGGGTGCTCTATGTCAGGCTGATGAGGTCGACCTCCCGCGATCGCGCCAGGACGATGCAGCGGAACTTCATCGCGAAGTTCCTCAACAACGAAGGGAGGGATGCGGCTCTGGTCGCGTTCTACGGCGACGACCACGATGACTGGCGCTTCTCGTTTGTCAGGCTCGAGTACGAGCTCGGAACGGGCGACGACGGGAGGATCCGCACGAGCTTGAAATTGACGCCTGCACGCCGGTTCTCGTATCTCGTGGGGAAGAACGAGCCGAACCATACCTGCAGGGAACGGTTCCTCCATCTTATCCGGGAGAAGGATGGAACCCCGGTTCTTGCGGATATCGAGGAGAGCTTCAGCGTCGAGAACGTCACCAAGGAGTTCTTCGAGAAGTACAAGGGCTGTTACCTCAACCTGAAGGAGTCGCTTGAGCGGGCGCTCGACGCCGATCCAATCTGTAAGGCGGAGTTCGAGGAGAAGGAGATATCGACCGTCGATTTCTCGAAGAAACTCCTTGGCCAGATCGTCTTCCTCTATTTCCTCCAGAAGAAAGGATGGCTCGGGGTGAGGCAGGACCCCGCTACCGGGCGGTTCCAAGAGTGGGGCACGGGGCCGAAGGATTTCATGCGCCGCCTGTATGACAGGGAGATTGTTCCCTACGAGAGTTTCTTCAACGATATCCTTGAGCCGCTCTTCTATGAGGCGCTTGCAGAGGATCGCTCGGTAAACGAGGATTACTACAGCAGGTTCAGGTGCAAGATTCCGTTCCTGAATGGCGGTCTCTTCGAGCCGATCCAGAACTACAACTGGGTTAGCACCTACCTGCGGATAGAAAACGAGGTTTTTGGAGGCATTCTGAAGACATTTGACGAGTTCAACTTCACCATCAAAGAGGACGAGCCCCTGGAGCGGGAGGTGGCGGTCGACCCGGAGATGCTCGGGAAGGTCTTTGAGAATCTCCTCGATGTGATCGACCGGAAATCGAAGGGGGCGTTCTACACTCCGCGAGATATTGTGCATTATATGTGCCAGCAGAGCCTGATCGGCTATCTTGCGAACCACACGAGTATCCCCCGCGATGACCTGGAGTTGTTCATCAGGCGTGGCGATGTCACTATCGGGATGACCATCTATGCGCAGGAGGCCGGCGGCCAGGCCGATGAGGGGTTCCGGGATGCCCGGTTTACCCTGCCAGAATCCGTCCGGAACCATTACGCTGAACTTGATACGCTGCTCTGCTCGATCAAGGTGGCGGATCCGGCGGTGGGTTCGGGTGCTTTCCCCGTGGGGATGATGAACGAGATCGTGAAGGCCCGTTCCACCCTGACGCCGTTCTTTGCGGGTGACAGTTTGAACCGGTCGATATACGAGTTGAAGCGGCAGACAATAGAAAATTCCCTCTACGGTGTGGATATTGATTCGTCGGCGGTGGATATCACCAAGCTCCGGTTCTGGCTCTCCCTTATCGTGGACGAGGAGAATATCGCGATTATTCGGCCGCTCCCGAACCTCGACCATAAGATCATGTGCGGGAACAGCCTGGTGGACGAATTCGAGGGAGTCAGTCTCTTTGATGAGAAGCTGCTGAGTGAGCCCGACGATGACCGGGAGACTCTGGTAGCGCCCATCGATGCCCGGATAGAGGAGTTGGGAGAGGAACTCCACCAGATCCTCACAGGAGCACTGGATGGCGATTCGGCCGGGGTTCGGCGGGAGATCGCGCGCCAGGAGAAGAAGAAGAAAGAGGTCCTCGCGGGTCCGAAGACGGCCGCACGGCAGATAACCTTCGATCAGACAGTCTCCCACAGGGTCAAAGTATCCCGGCGCAAACTCCGGGAGTTGAAGAAGTACCAGCGGCTCTTCTTCAACGAACAGAACCGCGCGAAGAAGAACGAGTATCGGGCCACAATCGAGCAGATGGAGTGGGACCTGATCGAGGAGACCCTAAAAGAGAGCGGCAACACGGACGCCTGCACGAAACTCGCGGTATACCGGAAGAACAGGGTGAAGCCGTTTTTCCTCTGGAAACTCTATTTCTCGGAGGTCTTCCTGCGCCAGAACCCGGGGTTCGATGTGGTGATTGCGAACCCGCCGTATGTGCGGCAGGAGAGCATCAGGGAGCAGAAGGCCTATTTCAAGGAGCATTACTGTGTCTACCAGGGCACCGCCGACCTGTACGTCTATTTTGTCGAGCGGGGGGTGAACCTGCTTGCGACCGGGGGGGTGTTCACCTACATCCTGCCGAACAAGTGGATGCGGGCAAACTACGGGAAGCCGCTGCGGGCGTGGCTGAAGGAGCGGCGGATCGAGGAGATCGTCGATTTCGGCGATCTCCCGGTCTTTGAGAGCGCAACGACCTATCCCTGCATCCTCCGGATCGGGGCGGGGTCTCCCCGCGAGCGGTTTGATGCCGTGCAGGTGGAGAACCTGGACTACCCCGACCTCACGGAGTACGTGAAGGGCCATTCGTACCCGGTAAACCTGACTTATCTGGACGATGGGGGATGGTCCCTGGCTGACGAGAAGACGCAGGTGCTGCTTGAAAAGATCAAGGCCGCCGGGGTGCCCCTGGGGACGTATGTGGACGGGAAGATCTATAGGGGTGTCCTGACCGGGCTGAACGAGGCTTTCGTGATCGACGAGGCGACGAGGGAGCGGCTGATCGCGGCGGATCCGCGGAGTGCGGAGATCATCAAGCCGTTTCTGGCAGGACGTGATGTGAAACGCTACACTCCTCCAAAATCAGACCGCTATCTGATCCTTTTTGAGAAAGGGATATCTAATAAAGAGGGATCAGACTATCGTAATAAGTGGGAGTGGATCCAGAATAACTATCCGGCAGTTGCTGCCTATCTACAGCCCTTTGAAGTTGCTGCACAAAAGAGATGCGATAAGGGAGATTACTGGTGGGAACTTCGCGCTTGCGACTATTATGATCGGTTTGAGAGCCCGAAACTCATCTTCCCCGACATCGCTCCTCGGCCTAACTTTACGATTGATGAGACAGGAGGATTTTTTGACGCAAATACGTGCTACAACTTGTTTTACAGCGACAAATTCTTGTTAGGGCTGCTCAATTCCCAAGTCATCAATTATTATTACCGTTATCTGGCTGCTGTCTACCGTGGCGGCTACCTGCGTTTCTTCTCACAATACGTTGAAATGCTTCCCATCCGTCCCATCGACCCTGCCAACCCCGCCGATGTCGCCCGCCACGACCGCATGGTCGCCCTCGTCGAGAAGATGCTCGACCTGAACAGGCGCCTCGCGGCGGCGAAGGCCCCGCACGAGAAGGAGGTGCTCGCCGGGATGATCGACGCGACCGACCGGGAGATCGATGTGCTGGTGTATGAGTTGTATGGGCTGACGGAGGAGGAGATCGCGGTTGTGGAGGGGGCGAGGTGATTTTTTCTGCTCCAGAGCCAGGGAGTTTGGTAATTGTAATGACTGTCTGGATGAGGCTATCTCAAAAGGGTCTGCAAACTGTTGATGTACTATGATTGGAGCACTTATGTACAACACAATTGGTAGACTTATTGATACCTATCAAAACTTGAAAATTAACTCCATTATAAAGAAACAAAAAAATGTGAATATTAGTGGCCCAAACATACTGTCTCGCGATAAAAATCTAAAACCATATGTTCCGAAACTTAAGGAAGTAGGAGGCAATCATCATAGGTTGTGTTTCGAGTATTTGGACAAGGGGGACATTGAACATCAATTTGCGAGATTAATAGCCACAAGACAGAATGAATTGTTCCAAGCGGCGGTCCTTACTATGGGGTTCAGTTATCCAATGGCGGCAATACCAATAATGCGAGCTTTTTCTGATACTTTGTTTTTGCTGAAGTACGTTGAAATTAACCCAAAATATATATTAAGGTTTATGGGGAAGGCGGGGGGCGGAATTCGTATAGATCAGATTAAGAATGAGATTAATGACATAGCGCTAATTAATTATTACAGTGAGCTTTCGAACTTAATGCATGCAAACCCCGTTAGCATAAAATATACTTACCAAAAAGTAGGAAACATATCATTTCTTGCTTTCTGGCCCCTAAATGCGGAGAAACTTAATGAATGGCACGTTGTCAATCTAATCAGGCTTATGGAAGAATCAAATAGAATAATTACTGACCTGTACTCTAAAAACTGGAAACCTGAAAAGCATCGCCCAAAAAAATAACTGGTTTCCTGTAATATCTTATCCACCTTTCGCGCTAATCCACCCTCTCCCCTGAATTACCAACCGCAAGATCCTTGTACTTTCCCGAACCCTCCCTTCTGTGTCCCCTTCTGTTGAATTCATCGATGAGTCTATCATCTCGATCGATCACCCCGGGCTCATCGCCGCGGCCATCAAAGGCGAGGTCCCCGGCGCGTGGCACCCCCTCTCAGTAGCACGGTCGATGACCTCCTAGCGATGAAGTGAGCGCTTGCCGGGGATGTACCCCTACAGGAACAGTCGCAGCTGGGGGCAGAGTGTGCACGGGCCGATGCGGAGATCGACCAGATCGTGTATGCGCTCTACGGGCTGACTGAGGAAGAGATAGCGGCTGTGGGGGGTAGTCCTTTCTGCTCTGTCGAATAGGGACGTAAAATTTCTCCCTGACTTCCCGCCCAGTTAAGCACATACCTCAGGGTATTCAGGTTTGTGCATTGTTTTTCAAGTTCCCCGTCGTGATAATCCACATTCGCCTGCTGTGAGATGTGCTTATCCTGTAAGCACATTATGAGCCCACCTTTCGCACTAACTTGGACCTCTGGTCGAAATATTAAACCACATGATTTATTCAATCCTCATTATGATTTTCAGGAATATCCACTAATAAAATTTCAAAAATGTAATTCAGCAAAGGTGCAAATATTTGCATAGACCTATACACAGTCGTATCAGTTGCGACAACTGCTGGATTGTGTACAAACATATCAAGAGATATTTCTTTGAGATGAGCATTAATATTTGTTTTTATATCTTTAGACAAGGGTAGTTGATATTCAGTGGATATACATTGAAATTTGGCAATGAACTCTGGGTCTTGCACGCTAATATATTTTTTATAATCTGGGCTGTTAGGGTGACAAGCACGTATGTTCATTACCTTATTAACCAAATTCGGAAACTTCTCAGTCATCTCTTCATCGACAAGATGTTCGAAGAATTCCTTAGCAGACGATTCAATCAGTATTCGGATCGCTGCCATGCAAAGAGTGGGTGCTTGCACATAGTGGGATGATATGGCATCGACTAACTCAGGCAACTTAAATGAATGCGCACGTAGATCATCAAGTTTTGGAAATAAAATATCTATTCTCGGAGATTTTGCGCCAGATCCTGGTTGATGCTCTATTTCTTTAACGGTAATTGATAGTGTACGTTGAAATTCCTCATAACGGTAAAGTACAATATGTTGACCAACTGAATTATTTCTGTCGAATACATCATTTCTTATAACTGTATTTTTATTCTGTGAGAGTATAATTATACTATCAGGAGTAACATCCTTGCAGCTTGAAATTGCGATGAAATCTCTTAGGTTTACTGAGTTCCCTTTATAGATGGTAGTTGTGCTTTTTTGTAAATCAAATTCTGGGATTACACTTTTATAATGAATTGTGAGTGTGTGCGACTTATCATCTAAATTTAACTTAATCTCATAAGAGCCAGCTCGATCCGCTGAAACAATCCAATCGTCACTTATAGAGATTTGAGATTTATCAAAATCCAAATCTATATCATCTAGTCCGATATTATCGCATATTACCGCCTTCTCTAAATTAAACGTCTCCCCTACCTTCACAGTAACATTACTGTCTCTTAAACTCACCGATTGAATTGGTGGGTTCTTAACTGCTATATCTATTCTAGCAAAAATACCCACAATAATATCGCGCATAATATGTATGAACTTTCTTTGGGCCATTGAATCGAAGAAATCATTCCGTTCCTTAGATATCTTTAATTCCTCATTATGCTCGTTATAATTCGTGATATCTAAATATCCATATGTATTTTTTAATTTATAGTTAGTCGCTTTAACATTCTGACTGACTTCTGAGAGGGTGAGCCAATCATTTTCTTTATCAAGATATCGATATAAACTGTAGTTGTTAATATATATCCTGACGCCTACCGGCCATTGTTCTAGATCATCATTCTTCCGGTGTCGCCATGTGTAAAAGACCCCAGAAAAAGCAGGTAGTTCGATCGGCAAATACTGCTCATTAAAAGCCTTTGATTCGCAGACACTTTTTATAGGCGCTACTCCACTTTCAGGAGCTCGAATGTCGCTTACAAAGCGATCAACAGTACGCTTATCTCTGAGGTCAATGCTCTTTCCATTGAATGTGTAAAAATTTGATATGTTATCTTCATATGATAAGGTAATCTGATTGTCCTCATAGCTAAAACTGGCTTTTGCAATAAATCCGCTATTAGCACGTTTATTTCTGTTATAGTAACTCTCAAGGGTTTCTGCAGGATAGTGGGATTCTTCCATCCCATCAATAACAAGATTAATACGAGGCAGATTTTCATGACCTGTAAAAAATCTAATTGAAGCCATAAAGAGTTTAATTTTTTCTTCTGGCAGAAGGATCATTTGAAGTTTGGCGGGTTCAATATTTTTTAAAGTAACGATAGTCCCCTTAAATTCACTTTTTGCTTCAACGTATGTATATTTTTGCTCTCCCTTTTTCCAAACAAGATAGTATGATCTTCTATCTAAAATTGAATAGGTTTCTATTTCAAGAGTATCTGCAATAAAGAAGGCTGTAAGAAGACCTAATCCCTTGCTCCCTGAAAAAGGGTTATCGATTGGCGAGTGGATCTTATCACCAACCATTTTGGATGAATAACCAGCTTCCCCCAAATGTTCTAATTCATCTTTTGACAAACCCTCTCCAAAATCGGTAATCGTAATTACCCTGTTTTCTGTATTAATGTTAATAATTATTGGGTCGTGCTTATTAAGGCAGGAGTCAGAAGCATTTTTTACTAACTCTGTTAACGCAATTACTGGACTTTGCACCGCTGCTAAAACATCTTCATATCTTCCAGCTTGGATATTTGCTTGAATCTCAGGCATTTCAGTGATCTCCTTTCCTAAACAATAATACAGTCTCTTTTGACATTGAATCAACGGGTTTACCATCTGATAATCTTGAAACGCGAATAGGCATTCTTTTATTTATGATATTTCTATTAATAATGTGGATTAATTCCAGTCCATAATATTGTGCGATTTCTTTATTTACTTCAATAAATGGAAACTCCAAGCGATCAACCGTTCTATTACCTAGTGTTAAAACCATACTGCCATTTGTTTTTAAAAGACGAGCCATTAATCGAAATGCATTTTCATAATCATTATAAAAACGCTTTATTTTGGCTTGCTTATGAGGAGATAGTTGAGATACATATGACGAAACAACGGGAGAATAGTAAAATGCATTATTTGTAGAATGTGTGCCGCCCAAACTCATCGAATCGATCTTAGAAAAATTATCTACATAACTTGAGTCATATTGGAAATCATTGCTGTCAATCCAAAGCAATTGTAATACAGAAAACTGGCCATATGTTACTGTCGTTGCATTATCTCCGTAAGGCGGTGATGTACAGATTATGTCAAAAGAGTTTGGCTCATAAGTTTTCATTATTTCTATAGAATCACCGCAAATCAATTGAAATGGCCCTTGTTTTGGGTGGCCAATTAACTTGTACGTTTCCCTTATTTTTTGGAAAAAATCACTGAAAACATTGTTCTCCATTTCAGAAATTTTTTTAGCTTCCTTAAGATGTAATTTGAAAGTTGAAGTTCGAGTATTGCTATATTGTTTAACTATTTCTCCAAAACAAAGCCAAAAGTATCTACGCGCTTTTGAATTAGGTTCCATGGTTATAGCTGCTCGAATAACGCGGAGATCATTAATAACATCGTCACGAAACCACTTTTGAATATTGTCAAAAGAATGAAGAGTTGCAAGATTATTTTTTCTCAGATTTTCAATTCGTTGCACTATTTCATGATTTGCAAACTTGATTATTTGTGGATCATATTTCTCGAGTTTTACGAGTGAAATAATATGTGCATATGGATTAATATCCACCCCCCATACCTCGAGCCCTAATGATTGCCCTTCAACTAGTGTTACTCCCGAGCCGTGAAACGGATCAAGCATTTTTTGATAGGCAGGATTTTCTTTCAGCAAGAGTTTTAATAGTTCATGTTGCATTGGGGCAACCATAGGTGCCGGATAATTTGTAATACTATGTATTCCGTCGTTTTTTGCATCTTTAAAGTCCCAATATTCATCATTATATGAATTTAACGCAGTTGCTAAAGTCATGTTACTCCTTCGATTTGAGATACTTTATTTATGAAAGATATAAATATATGTATACCCTGTTGGTATCAGGAGCACCGCCGATCTCATTAAAGAGTCAAAGGTGTGCATCAAGACTCTCAAACACAGTCTGATGATAGTAGAAGTAGGAGATCCTGAACTTGTCCCAAAATGCTTCCATCGGGAGGGGGACACCTCCATAGGCGCTACTTAGGATATGGATATTCAAGGGGATAGCGCTCAATTCAATAAAATAGGGCATATTTTTGGGCATCTCGGTCTCAAGAACATGGTGGCATGCGATAATAGTTATCCCCCTCCGAAAACGGTGTTGATCACTGGAATCTCATTGGAAAGAACCTTCAGAGAGTAGTAGATGAAAGTTCGCCAATTGCTTAAAACTCGCCGATACCAACAGAAATGCATTGCTGCCATATAGTAAGTTAGCGCCAATGGCGGACACCCCCTCCCGGTCCCTCCCCCACCCAGGCGCATATCCCATAGAAAGCTGTTTCACCATCTTTGCCCAGGAATAGTTCAGGTAGCAGTTATCCGGGGAAATAAGTACTCTGATAAGGGTGTACCGAAGGTCCGGAGATCATTTTGGGACTACCTCCCTAAGATCTACAATGTGCTCTTCCAGTTCGACGCCGAGTGCTACCAGGAGTGGGTGGCAGAGCTCGCGGTCTGGCTGGGGGACAGGGGCGAAGGAGAGAGGACGAGTCCCTACCACCTTCAGGTGACCGTTTGCAACAGGGCCCCTCCTGATGTTGCAAACGTCACAAGGCGCTCCCGGGGATACTCGACCACAGGGCGTTTGAGGAGGTGAAGACTGAACTCGGCCGGTGTGATGTCTGTAATACGGGGAAGGTGGTCTACCGCTCGCGAGAGACAGAGACAAACGTCTGTGCGGGGTGTTACGCCCGGCTGGAGCGCGCCGAGATCGAGCGCATGCTGACCATTATCGGTGAGGCAGCAGAGATGAGCCGGTGAATGCCAGCCGGGACGCCCCTACAACCGGCAACCCGGGGGAAAAGCGTTATCCTGACGGGGAGGTAACAGGAGTATGATACGGTATGCTTACGGCTGACGGCATCCTCGGTGCGCTGGCGGAACACCGCGAACGGATCAGGAGCCTGGGCGTTCGGCGGATCGGGGTCTTCGGGTCGTTTGCCCGGGGGGAAGAGCGCGAAGAGAGTGATATCGACATCCTCATCGAGTTCAAGGAAGGAGGGCGCTCCTTTGACACGTACATGGACCTCAAGTTCTTCCTCGAAGATCTCTTCGGGAGAAGAGTCGACCTCGTCGACCGCGATGCCATAAAGCCGGCTCTCGCACCGCATATCCTCCGGAGCGTTCGGTATGTCCCGGGAATATAACCTCTATCTCAATGATACCCTTGAGGCTATCGGGAGAATTGAGCGGTATACCCGGGGAATGGACTACGAGGGGTTCCTGGCAGACGACCTGGTGCAGGACGGAGTGATCCGGAACCTCATGGTCATCGGCGAGGCAAACTCATCCCCGAACCGCTGAAACGTGAACACGCCGATATTTCCTGGAGAAAGATTGCAGGAATGCGCGACATCCTCATCCACGCATACTTCGGGATCCATAACGAGATCGTGTGGGACGTTGTCAGGAACAAGATCCCGGAACTCCGGGGCGCAATCAGGCAGATGCTTGATGACGGGGCCGCCTGATCACCCTCTGCCGGGGTTCGGTGCCCGAGAACGGCTTGCCCCGCCGACGTCGCCCGCACCAATGCCCGGTCGATCGCAAACCCCTCGCCATCCGCTGCGCTCCTCCCGCAAACCCGGCGGCCGGCCGGGTCCGATTGTTATGCGTCACCGGTGTCGCACCACCGGTTTTGTGCGACACAAAAATGCACTCTGTGTCGCACAAAGTTTTTTGTGGGTCATAGGTGTCGCACAAATTCCGGTGTGGGTCACGAGTGTCCCACAACCACCTCCGGGGCATGGTTTCTGTCTATCGGATCGGGGTTCTGGTCTACACGAAACGGCCTGGGGATACCAGAGTATTCACAACCGGTCCCCCTCGGTGATGGCGAGCAGGCGCGGGAAGGCATAGGTCGCGGCACGCCGCCCTCCGCCCTCGGTAAGGACGGCGATGATCCCCTGTTCACGGAGCTGCTGGAGGATCCGCTCTGCCGCCCTCCGTGGTATCGCCGCCTGCTCGAAAAACTCAGCCGAACTGAAGACCGGCGTCTTAAAGAGCGCATCGAGCGCGGCGACCGCATACTGCGACCGGGTCACCTCCGGCACCGTCTGCTTCATCTCGTCGTAAAGGTCGAGGATTGCCGTTGCTTTCCGGCCGTTCGCCCCCGCCTGCTCCTCGATGGCGTGGAGGAAGAACGCGATCCAGCCGTTCCAGTCCCCGTCCCGCGAGACCGCGAGCAGCCGCTCGTAGTAGACCGGCCGGTTCCGCTCGAGGTAGGCGCTGATGTAGAACATCGGGCTCCCGATCAGCCCCTTCTCGTAGAGGATGAGGGGGATGAGCATCCGCCCGATACGCCCGTTGCCGTCGCAGAACGGGTGGATGAGCTCGAACTGCGCTTTCAGGACCGAGACCTGGACGAGAACGTCCAACTCCCCGCTCTGCAGGTAGGCCTCCCAGTCCCCGAGCGCCCCGGGAAGATCCTCCGGCGCCGGCGGGACATAGATCGCGTGCTCGATCTGGGCGTCCCGCCCGATGAAGTTCTGGATCGTGCGGATGCACCCCGGCTCCCGGTCCATGCCCCGGCTGCCGGAGAGAAGGATCCGGTGCAGGTCGCAGACGAGGGCTAAGTCCAGCCGCCGGGTCTTGAGGGCTTCCACCGCAGTATTCAGCGCCTCCCGGTAGTTGATGATCTCCTGGATATCGGCAAGCGCCGCATCGCCGATCGGCTCCCTCGGGTTCGCCTCAAACCGCAGGACGTCCTCGAGCGACGCCTGGGTTCCCTCGATCCTCGACGAGAGCACCGCCTCCTGCGTCAGGAGCGGGGAGAGGAGGAGCCGTGGGTTTGGGGTCGCCTGGAGGATGCCGTCGTACCGGGCGAGGGCGCGGTTCGCCGACGCTATCTGCGGGATATGGGCCTCCCAGTCGATGCCGGCCGGGGGCAGCGGCTCCGGGACATAGGGTTGGACCGTCACGCCGTCTCTGCCTCCGTGTTATCCACTCCTGTCATTCTTCACCCTCCGCAAGGTCGTAGTTCGTCCGCACCACCCCGATATCGTGCTCGAGACTCACCGTTCATCAGGGCAATCGGCGTCCTGTCCGGCTGCTCCGCGTCCTGCCGGGTTGCCATATACCTATTCGTGGCGGGAGAGTGTATTAAGAGTGCTCATTCACGATTGCATGGGTTCCTGACCGGCGGATCCGCCGGCCATCTCGCTATAACCGATTCAAATCCGGACCTCACCGGCCGGGCTTATGCCAAAAAAGATTGGATCACAAACAGATCCCGCCCCCCTCACTCCCCTGCAGCCCCCCGCTTCCCGCAGACCTGCACCACCTTCTCCGGCTCATAGCGCAACGCAACCTCGCTCGTCCTCCCGCCGGCCTGCACCCGGATCAGGTCGACCAATCGGAGGGAGTCAAGCTTTCGCAGTTGCCGGGAGAAGACCGTGTAGCCGACCTTCGGCGTCTCCTCGACCCGGCCGTAGATCGCGCCGGAGACCAGCGGCCCGCTCTCCTCCTGCGACAACTCCGCGATCCGCCGGAGCAGCAGCCGCTCGTCTGCGGAGAGCGCCCGGACGGTGCAGGCGAGGTGGATGTGCTTTGCCTGCTCATAGGCGACCGTGACATCCTCCTCGATGACCTCGGTGCGGGCGGCGCACTCCGCGTTCAGCACCGCACGCTTCACCAGGTCAAGTCCCACCCGCACGTCGCCGGATTCCATCGTCTGCTCAACGATACGGTCGAGCATCGGCACAGAGAAGACGCCGGGATAGAGCCCGACCCGGATCCGCTCCTGGAGGATGCCCCGGATCTCCCCGGCATCGTAGGGCGGGAAGTATATGTCTGAGGGGCGAAACGGCGAGATGACCCACCTGCTCAGGTCACTCGCAAGATCCATGTCCATGTCGCTCACCGTCGCAAAGACCGCCGCCCGGGCGCCGGGATAGTCCTGGTGCAGCCGGAGCAGGGAGTTGACGACATCCCCGAGCGTATTGTTGTAGTGGAGCAGGTTCGCGTCGTCCAGGCAGACGATCAGGCTTATCTCTCGCCGCTGCAGGGCGCCGCCGATCGCGTCCATCACCGACTTGATCGAGATCCCGGTCCGCGCCGGAGCGTGGCCGAAGACCGCTGCATAGACCCGGGAGAAGACCATGTACTTCGTCCGGTCGTTCTGGCAGTTGACGTAGACCGGCAGGATCTTCTTCGTGGTCTGCTCGAGTTCGGCAAAGATCCGGAGGACGCTGGTCGTCTTCCCGGTCCCGGGCAGACCCCTGCAGACGGCGGAGAGAGCCCGCCCGCCTTCAAGCGCGGGACGGACCTGGTAGGCAAGGTCGTTGAGCTGGCTCTCGCGGTAGTTGAAGAGCTCCGGGACGTAGTCGATCTCGAAGACATCGATACTCCGAAAGAGCGTCTGGTCGGACATGAGGAGTCGCTTTCTCATACAAGGAACCTCGGGAGCCTGTTACTTAAGCGGCGGCCGTGCGCATAGTGAAAGTGAAAACAGGATTTTTTCGAGAGGCTTCTACGCTAATACTGCGTTGTTATGTTCGATAGCGGCGCCACGCACAAGAACTTTCTGTGGTCGATCACCCTCCCAAAACCTTCACCAGCACCGCCACCACCCCGCCGACGACCCCGCCTGCCCCGGCGCTCACCGTCGAGAGCCGCCGCTCTTCCCCCACTTTCTCCGCTCGCCAGCCCTCCAGCGCCCGGATCCGCGCCTCGAACTCCTCGTCCTGGGCCTCCATCCGCGCGAGCGTCTTACAGATCCACTTCACGTCCCGGTTCGTCTCGTAAACGAGCTCCCGGGTGGTCTTCTCCTCGGTCATCCTGGTAACCCTCCCGGAGAACAGTAGGACGCCGATGAGAAAAAGCCTGACCGTAATGAATATATTCCAGAATCAAAGCCCAATTCGCCCTCCCCGATAAAGTCAGACTGATACCCTTACAGGCCAACCCTATAGTTGTCTGTCACATTCCCGGGAAGCCTGGCAGGCATGGAGAACCAACCATGGCAGACTTTGTGCCGACTACCGTGAACAGAACGGCGGTCCGGGACCTCGCCGTCCCGATCGCCGACGTAACGTCGTTTAACACCCTCGTCGATATGGTCATCGACGACAACCCCTTCGAGTGCGTCGGGTATACGACCAAGAGCGGCCAGACCATCCCTGCGGTCGTCCGCAACCGCGAGCACTACACCGCGAAGGTGAACTTCCTCAACGGTGAGGGCAAGCGTGTCGGGACCGTCTCGATCCAGTCCCCGACGATCGCCGCGTTCAACGCGAACGCCGCCGAGGTCATGGACAACGCGGCCCTCGCGGCCGCGATGGGCGGCGAGGCCGTCCGGAACGGTCCCGCAGAGACCTACTACGCGCAGCTCAAGTGCCACGACCCGTCCGGTGACGACTACTACGTCACCTTCACCAGAAAGACCGTCCGGATCTCGTCCTACCAGGACGAAGCGATCCGGACCAGGGTCGAGACCTGGGCCGACACCGTCGGGACGCTGGAGTGAAGAGGGGGAAACCCCTCTCTCCAGAGGCTGAGGGAGATATCTGAGAAGACAGAGAGGCTATTCTCTCCGATTGATAACCGCTCATTGAGCGCATGATCTCCTATGACAATTGGGGCACAGTACCGGTTCGTCCCCACGGGTATGGGGAACGCGGGCGCCTCCCTCAAACAATCGCGCCAAACACCGCCTGGCCGACAACGTAGCAGAGCCCGGCCACGATCGCCGCCGCCGGTATGGTCAGGATCCATGCCGTGACGATCTCGCGGACCACTCCCCACTTGACCGCCGAGTAGCCGCGGGTTGCGCCGACACCCATGATCGCGCCGGTCGTCGCATGGGTCGTCGAGACGGAGATGCCGAAGATCGTCATCAGCGAGAGGACGCTGCCGGCAGTCGCCGATGCAGCAAACCCCTGGTAAGGCCGGATCCTCGTGATCTTGTTGGCCATCTTGTCGATGACCCGCCAGCCCCCTAAGAGCGTCCCGACCGACATGGCGAGCGATGAAGTCAGTATGACCCAGAGCGGGACCGAGAACTCGGCGATCAGCCCGCCGGCAAGGAGCATGGCGGTGATGATGCCCATCGCGTTCTGGGCATCGTTCGCGCCGTGGCCGATCGCCTGAAACGACCCCGAGAAGATCTGGAGGTTCCGAAAAAGGCTTGAGAGGCGCCGCGGATGATAGTTGCGGAAGACATTGACGACGACGGTGCTGAGGCCGAACGCCACGACGAACCCGAGCGTCGGGGAGACGACGATGAAGATCAGGATCCCGAGGATGCCGCTGATCTTCAGCAGTCCGGTTGCCATGGCGAACGGGATGACCGCCGTCACCCCGATGAGTCCGCCGAGGAGGAGGTTCCACGGCTTGAAGTCACCCCGACGATACGCAACCACACCCGTGACGGCCGCACCGAGGACCGCGCCGGTGAGCCCGTAGAAGAGGACCTGCTCGATCATATCAAGCGACGGCCAGAGCACCGCCCCCGTCCCCGCCGCAGCGATTCCCGTGCCGAGGAGGCCCCCGATCAGGGCGTGGCTGCTCGATACCGGGATCCCGAGGAACGATGTTATGAAGACCCAGATGACCGCACCGACCAGGGCCACCAGGATCAGCGTCGGCGTGAGAATACCCGGGTCGACGATCCCGCGCCCGATGGTTGCGGCAATCGCCGTGGTGAAGAGAAGAGGGCCGAGGAGGTTGAAGACCCCCGCGAGGAGGACCGCCTGCAGGGGGGTCAGGGCTTTCGTCGCGATGATGGTGGCGATCGAGTTGGCGGCATCGTTCAAACCGTTTGAAAAGTTAAAGAGGAGGGCGAGAGCGATCCCGAGGATGACGATCGGATCCATAACAGTCAGGTGTGCCTGATGGCGATGTCGCTGAGGACGTTTGCAACATCTTCACACTTGTCGGTCGCCATCTCCAGGTTCTCGTAGATGTCCTTGAGTTTGATGATGGTGATCGCATCGTTCGTCTTGAAGAGGTCCATGATGGCATGGCCGAGGACGTTGTCTGCGATGTTCTCCAGGCGGTTCACCTCGATGCATCGCTCTTCGATCAGGCCCGGGTCTTTGATCGACCGTATGCCGGCGACGGCCTTCTCTATCTCGACGACGCTCAACTGTATCAGTTTTGCAAGCTGAATCATCGAGTCGTCGGTCTCGGCGATGCCGTAACTGTACATCTGCTGTGCGGTGCCGTCGATGTAGTCGAGGATATCGTCCAGCGCCGAGGCGAGGCGGGAGATCTCTTCGGGCTCAAGCGGCGTGATGAACGTCCGGTTCAGCTGCTCGTAGATCTGGTGCGTGATGTCGTCTCCCTGGTGTTCGAGTTCCTTCACCTGACGGCACTTCTCTTTCACATCCTCGAAGTTCTCGACGAAATCAACGAGAAGATCGGCCGCGGCGACGACTGTCCCGGCCATCTCGTCAAAGAGGTCGAAAAATGCCTTGTCCTGAGGGACTACCCACTCCTTGATGCCCACGATGATCGCTATAAGTTTCTCCCATCAGGGGGTATATACCGATCGGTTATGCTGCCCGGGAAGGGCGGGGGAAGACGGCATAAGGGGGATAGAAGAAGTGCAAGGCCGCCGGGTGAGCGCATAGACCGGTTGTCGGGAGCAGCCCGCCCGGCGGTATGCGGGACGGATGGTGCAGGGCGACTCCCGCCCCGTGCCTCACTCCGAGACCTTCACGAGGTTGCTACGGATGAACTCGATGTCTGCGTCCTTTGCCGCGATCTCGAAGAGCATCGTCCCGTA
Source organism: Methanobacteriota archaeon (assembly GCA_023393455.1). Taxonomy (GTDB): domain Archaea; phylum Halobacteriota; class Methanomicrobia; order Methanomicrobiales; family Methanoculleaceae; genus Methanoculleus. Next base: position 68,498 of record JAEWLJ010000012.1, read on the forward strand.
ACCGGGGCAGGGCTTCGTAAACGGCAGCAGGACCTTCTTCTTCCGGAGCTGGAGGCCGACGAGCATGGGCTCTTTTAAGAGCACCCGGATGTCCTTGAAGACGAACTCCGGGGTCATCTCGTAGTACTCTTTGCTGTTCTTCCGCACGTATTCGTTAACCTCTTCGGGTTTCACGTCCTTGAGGAGCACCACTCCACCCAGGTTGTTTACGCAGCGCGACGCCATCTTTAAATAATTCGCATTTGAACGAATAAATCTTTGTGTGACCACCGGTCCGCTCGCGAGAGCGGTTGCACGTCTGCCGGCGGGGAAAAGTTATCTCCTGCCGGGCCGATACCGCGGTATGAAGCCGTATGGGAGGCCGGCCCGCTCGCCCCGGGCCGGTCTCTTTCTCCTGGTGGCCTTCTCCGCCCTCCTCCTCATGCCCTGCTCCGTCTCGGGCTCGACGCCCCCGCCGCTCCCTTCTCTTGCGCTCTCGACATCGGACGCCACCCTCTCCGGGGACGAAGACCTCCTTCTCACCGCCGCCTGGAGCCGGGACGCGAGTTTCTACCGCCCCCCGCGAAGCATCGACGTGCTGATCTACAACACCTCTTCCGGCTCGCTCGTTGCAGGCTACACGATCCCCGGCGACGATCCTGCGACCCCCGACGACACCACCCGGCATTATCGCGGGACGGTGCCCTCCTCGGAGTTGCCGGAGGGGATGCTCCTGCTCGTCGCCATCGACCCGGTCTCCGGCGCCGGAGCCCGCGCCCCGGTCAACGTCACCGAACCGGGCCGGGACTTCTCCGGCGCCCAGGCGAAGCGGCACGCCGGGACCGCCATCTTCGCGGTTTCGGGGGTCCTGCTGGTCGTCCTCGGGGCCGGTCTCGCCCGGCTCCTGTGGCGGCCGTGAGGGGACGCTACACCCCGGCGCCCCCCTCCACCGGTTCACTTAATGTCTGCAAGCAACCAACTATTCATCACGTGAACCGCGAACCGGCAGTAAAAAAAGTTCTCTACTGGTGCGACGAGTGCAACGTCCCCCTCATCGGGCGCACCTGCTCCTGCAAGACGAGGGTCCGGGAGATCGAACTCCTGCAGCCGCACGACGTCCGCCCGGCCCTCGCAGCGGATATGGCCCTCATACAGCGCCTTCTTGCCGAACAGTTCGGCGACGTGCCCCTGCCCCACGTCGTGCTCCTGAACAAGACCGGCGGCGCCGACCGGGCCGACCTCGTGATCGTCAACGGCGACCGGTTCGGCTGGCTCGCGTTCGACCCGGTCACCCGGAAGTTCAGCCTCGATATCGCCCCCGAGGCGCTCCCGTACGTCCTCCCGCATGTAACCCGGGGCATCATCGATCTCGAGGCCGAGCCCGCGGTGCGTGCGCATAAGGGCCGCATCGGGGGGAAACGGTTCGCCCTCTCTACCGCCGTTCCCGACGGGACGGCCATCATCGCCTACAAGAACCGGTTCGGGACCGGCGTCGTCAAGGACGGACAGGTCCGGGTGAAAGAACTCGTCTCTGTTGCGCCCCGCACCTGGCTCGACCCGGACTGGGACGTGGTGATCGAGAGGAACCGCTACCACTTAAAGAACCTTGAGCGTAACGCCGTCCGCACCATCAAGAAACACATCAACGACCGGCCGTGCGCAAACGTCTCGTTCTCCGGCGGCAAGGACAGCACCGCCGTCCTCCACCTTGCCCGGAAGGCAGGGGTAGAGAAGGCGTTCTTCATCGATACCGGCCTCGAACTCCCCGAGACGGTGGAGTTCGTGGCGTCGCAGGGCGTCGAGATCATCCGGAAGGGCGGTGATTTCTTCCAGGCGGTCGAGAAGGCAGGGCCGCCGGGGAAGGACCACCGTTGGTGCTGCAAACTCCTGAAACTCCATCCCTTGAAGATCTACCTCGCCGATACCGGCCCCTGTGTCACCATCCAGGGGAACCGCTGGTACGAGTCCTGGAACCGTGCCGACCTCGACGAGACGAGCCAGAACCCGGCAAACCCCCTGCAACTGAACATCTCGCCGATCCGGAACTGGCGGGCGCTCGAGGTCTTCCTCTACCTCTGGTGGCAGGAGGTCCCCACGAACCCTCTCTACGCGATGGGTCTTGAGCGGATAGGCTGCTACCTCTGCCCGTCGGCGCTCGAGAGCGAGTATGAAGGGCTCCGGGAGATGCACCCGGAACTGACAGGACGCTGGGACGAACTCCTTATCCGGTGGGCGGAGAAGAACGGGTTGCCGGACGCCTACCACCAGTGGGGACTCTGGCGGTGGCGGGCGCTGCCCCCGAAGATGCGCGAGGTCTGCCGGGAGCGGGGGATCGCCGTGAACGAGGACTTCACCCTGAAGGAGGGGCCGGTGAAGAAGGAGTCCCGGGTGGCAAGCATGAAGAGTATGGATACCCATGAGCCGGCACCGCCGGCAGAAGACGAGTTCACCCCGGATGATATCCGGAAGGACTTCCCGATCCTCGGCGACATCATCTACCTGGACAACGCAGCGACGACCTTCTCGCCGGAACCGGTGGTGGAGGCGGCGGTCGAGTTCGAGCACCGTTACCGGGCGAACGTCGGGCGGGGGGTTCACCGCCTGACCCGGATCGCGACGCAGCGCTACTGGCACGCCCACGAGAAGGTGGCCCGGTTCATCGGCGGGGAGGCGGGGGTGACGGTCTTCACGAAGAACGCCACGGACGCGATCAACATGGTCGCGCAGGGCCTCTCCTGGAAGCCGGGCGACCGCGTGGTGACCACCATCCTCGAACACCACTCTAACCTCCTCCCCTGGAGGGCGCTGGCAAAGCAGGGCGTCGCGCTCGACGTGATCGGGATCGATGCCGACTACGCGCTCGACCTTGCCGCACTCGAGGCGACCCTGGCCCGGGGCGGCGTCCGGCTCGTCAGCGTCACCCACGCTTCAAACGTCCTCGGCGTGACGACGCCGGTCCCCGAGATAGCGGCGCTCTGCCGGGAGCACGGCGCGCTCCTCCTTGTGGACGCCGCACAGACGCTGCCGCACATGCCGGTGAACGTCGGGGAACTCGGCTGTGACTTCCTCTGCTTCGCGGGGCACAAGATGTTCGGGCCGATGGGAACCGGGGTCCTCTGGATGCGGGACCTGCTCATCGAGCCGCCGATGCTCGGCGGGGGCATGGTCGCGAGCGTGACCGCCGAAGGCTACGTCCCCGCGGAGGGCTACCAGCGCTACGAGGCCGGGACACAGAACGTCGGCGGCGGGATCGCGCTCGGCATCGCCGTGGACTACCTCTCGGCGATCGGGATGGAGAAGATCCACCGGCACGAAGAACGCCTGACCGCCCGGCTGATCGCGGGGCTCTCCGGGATCGAAGGGGTCACGGTCTATGCCGCACCGAGACCGGGCGCCCGGATCGGGGTCGTCTCGTTCACGATCGACGGCGTCCACCCGCAGGAGGCCGCGCAGATGCTCGACGAGGATGCGGATATCATGGTGCGGTCGGGGCACCACTGCTGCCAGCCGCTGATGGAGCACCTGAACCTCCCGGAGGGGACGGTGCGGGCGAGCATGGCGGCCTTCACGACGGAGCACGAGATCGACCTCCTCATCGCGGCCGTCGCTGAGATCAGCCGGGGCCGGTAAGGGGTCTTCTCAATCCTCTAACCCCGTCTGGTCTTCGACGGCCTCAGGTTTCGGTAAGTGCTACTCGCAGCGTTCCGATCGGAACGGTTGTCCCCCAATATTTTATTTTAGGCACACGCAGTGATCGGAGCGAGAGAAAATCCCCATGGGAGGGGGCGGGCAGTGCGTGGCGATAACCGGGGGGAAGCCGTGCACGGTCCTTCCTGAATTTCATCATAAGGTGGACTAAGGGGATATTACCCGGGGGGAACGACGCCTCCGCAGGCCGGGAGTTCGACCACCGTCAGGTGCGAAAAGCACGGGTGTTGGCGGTCAAACCCTTCGTGGCCTCGCACGAAGAACTGGCACCGGAGTTGCGAGGCCCCTTATGCCCCCATCCCCTCTATCCTCTCCGGATGCGTATACACCGCCATCTCCGGCGTCCCTGCGGCCCCGACGATACAGAGTTCGGTCTCCTCCGCGACCTTCACGGCGAGGGCGGTCGGGGCGCCGGTGGAGGCGAGCAACGGGATGTTTGCCATGAGGCACTTCCTGACCATCTCGGAGGTGACCGTGCCGGTGCCGACCGCAACCGTCCGGGAGAGGTCGAGACGGTCACGGAGCCCCCTCCCGATCACGCGGTCAAGGGCGTTGTGCCGGTCGAGGTCTTCCGCCCGGGCGACGACGCGGCCATTTGATGCAAGAACAACCGAATCGAGGGGGCCGGTGAGGGCGGCAGCGGCGCTCTCGATCTCAGGCACGGCAACCACGATCCCGGACTCGATCGCGGGCAGTTTCTGGGTGTCGATGTAGGAGACCGCTCCCCCGCACCCGGAGAGGATGGTCTTTTTTACGCTGACCCGCTTGAAGATGTTCTTCGTGATGACGCTGATCCGGTTCTCCTCGATCCTGACCGACTCGATCTCGTCGGCGCTCCGGATGATCTCCTCGGTGTAGAGGTAGCCGGTGATGAAATCCTCAAAACCGCCGGGGCTCAGTCCAACGGTCGTCAGGTGCCGGCCGTTCACGAAGATCGCAACCGGTTTCTCTTCGGCGGCATCGCGGGTGACGCGCCCCCCGCCGATACGGATACAGGCAATTTTCTTGAACATGCTTCCTCACTTCAGGACACCTGCGGCGTCCCGGATCGGGCCGGGCGTTACCCGGCAGAACCGATCCTGCTACAGATATGCACGGGAGAGGACTATATCATACCGGTCTTACCGCCCTACACACTGGCGGACGAACTCCTCGGGCATCGAGATGCGCTGTGCGGTCTCTTCGACCGAGAATCCCCTGCTGAGGAATCTTCTGGCCACGCTCTCCATGGGCTCGCCGACCTCGATGATGTGCAGATCGGGATCATACAGCCTGACGGCCCGCTGTCCCCAGGGCTGCTCGATCACCCCGTGGACGTACTTCACGGAGTCCATCCCTTTGAGCCTTTCGAGAAAGGCGTCCAGGTCGTCCTCCTCGAAGTAGAGTTCGGCGTTCTTCGATCCCCGAATGATATCGTCTGCGTCGACGCCGATCAGATCGGCAAAGTGCGACCGGAGGTGGATCGCAAAACCGCCCTCGAACGATACGTTCTCACCGAGATCGTAGCCGACCTTCTGGCCGAGCACCTCTTCGTAGAACGCCCTGGAGACCCCGATGTCGCGAACGACAATAAGCGGGCATACGAATCGCATATAGAGTCTGGTACGAAACCGCGACAGTTCAGTCTTCCGGTCGGCGGTTCCTGCTACGCGACCGTTCTCCGTCTATATGCCCGGAGAAAAGAGGTTATTACGGCTGCCCGGCGGCGTGGATGACAGGGGAATCCTTCTTTGCCGCCGGGTATCACCAGACAGATCTTCTGCACCCCAGCACGGGCGCATTCAGGCTTTTATGGAACTCAAGATTACCACACACCCGACCGAACGGTCGGGCACCGGCAGGCTCAGGGGTCTCACCCCCTCACCGCCTGCCGGAATGCGCGATTATTTGAATACGTTGTAGATCTGGTCGCTGCCGGTTGCGGAGAGCCGCTGGCGTTCCGCCTGTTCCTCGACGAGCGCGAGGACCGGGAGCTCCATGTTCACACCCGGGGTGTGACCGAACATCTTCTCCATGTCCACCTGCAGGGCGTGCATGTAGAGCGAGTTCGCGATCTCCATCGGGCAGTTCTCCTCGCACTGGCCGCAGTTGACACAGGAGTCCGCCACATGAGCGTAGCGGATCAGGTGGAACATGAACGGCACGGGGAGCACACCCGGCGCTACCAGGTAGGGCTTCTTCGTGCTGCACTCCACGCAGTAGCAGATCGGGCAGTTCTCGATACAGGCGTAGCACTTGGTGCACCGGCTCGAGTCCTCCATGATCGTCTGGAGACGCTCCTTGCCTTCGCCGAGCCCCTCGAAGTAGCGCGCCCGCCACTTGTCGCCGAGTTTCAGCATCGCGCCCTCGACCTTGCCGCGGATCTCGATACCTTTCGGGTTCGCGGGCTCGGTGGCGACGGCTCCGGCCTTGACAGCCGCATCAAGGAGGTTTGCGCCCTTTTCGGAGCAGACTTCGACGAAGGTGGCCTTGCCGGCCTTATCGCCAATCACGCCCCAGTTTCCGCAGGCGAGATCCGCCTGGCGGGGGATCTTCATCTTGCACCGGCGGCAGTTGCCGCGGCGGCCGAAGCCTGCCTCCTCGAGTTCGTCCATCGAGATGCCCTTGTGCTCGCCATCCTTCGTGACGATGATGAACTGGCCCTTGTCGATCTCTTCCTTGACGACGTCGTTCGGGTCGACCCCGAACTTCTCGGTGATCATCTTCCGGGCAAGAACCGGGCTGACAGATCCGCCGCAGTTGACGCCGATCATCAGGAGGTTGTCCAGGTTGATCTGGTTGCGCTTCGCGAGTTCATAGACGCCCATCGCGTCGCAACCCTTCACCGTCACGGCAAGGCGCATGTCTTCGGCGCCGTCCAGGTACTTCTTGATCAGTTTCGAGAGCAGGAGCGTTCCGCAGTGGAGCGAGCCTGCCGTCTGTCCGATCTCCGCCGGGTCGGTGATGACCGTGGGAACCGCGTCGTAGAGGTCCACGCCCTTCTTCACCGCCAGAACCGCGTCGACGATGTCGTTCTCGAGGGCGTACTTAAGGAGCCCGGTCACCGCACCGCCGCACTCCGCCACGTTGGCGAGATCGGCGTTCGTCGTCCAGGCGTATACCATATCTCCTTTTCCAGCCATTTACTGCACCCCCGTGATCTTCTCAACGGCAACAGCACTGTGCTTCAACTCCGGCATCTTGGAGAGCGGGTCGAGCGCGGTGTTCGTCAGCTGGTTCACAGACCCGACTCCACCGAAGTGCATCGCCATCATCAGCACGCCGGGCCCGACTTCGTCGGTCACCCTGGCAAGAGCCTCTGCCTGCCCGCGCCTGCCGCGGAGCCGGATCTTCTCACCGTTCTGGATGCTCAGCCGTGCTGCATCATCCTTGTTGATCTGCACGTAGGCCTCCGGCACCTCCTGGTTGAGGATCTTCGCCCGACCGGTCTGGGTCCGGGTGTGGTAGTGGAAGATCAGACGTCCGGTCATCAGGGTGAACGGATACTCGGCGTCGGCGACCTCCGCGGGCGGCCGGTGCTCGATACCGAAGAAGTGTCCGAGACCATCGGCCGACGAGAACTTCTCGCGGTGCAGGATGGGGGTTCCCGGGTGCTCAAGGGTCGGGCAGGGCCAGTGGACGGACTCGGGCTTCTCCATCCTCTCGTAGGAGATGCCGGCCATCGACGGGGTGACCCGGCGCATGTCGTCCCAGATATCCTCGGGCGAGTTGAAGTCGAACCCGTTGAGGTTGAGTTTGTGGGCGAGGTCGACGAAGATCTGCCAGTCTTCCTTCGCGTCTCCAGGGGTGTCGACGGCCTTCCTGATACGGTTGACCCGCCGCTCGCCGCTGGTGAACGTCCCGTCCTTCTCCGCAAAGGATGCGCCGGGCAGGATGACGTCGGCGTATTTTGCCGTCTCGGTCATGAAGATGTCCTGCACGACCAGGAAGTCGAGTTTCTCGAGCGACCGCATGACGTGGTTCGAGTCAGGGTAGGAGACGACCGGGTTTAACGCGAAGATGTACATCGCCTTGATCGGGTCGCCGCACTGGGTGATCTGTTCGGTCAGGGTCACGCCGTAGTTGCTGGCAAGCCCGGTGACGCCCCAGAGTTCTTCCATGCGCTTCCTGGTGGCGTCGTCCTCGCACTTCTGGTAGCCGGAGAAGACGTTCGGGTACGCACCCATGTCGCAGGCGCCCTGGACGTTGTTCTGGCCACGGAGCGGGTTGACACCGACACCGGGTCTCCCGACGTTGCCGGTGAGCATCGCGAGGTTTCCGAGCGACCGGACGTTGTCCGTGCCGGTGGAGAGTTCCGTGATGCCGAGGCAGTAGATGATCACCGCGTTATCTGCGTTGGCGTAGACCCGGGCGATCTCCTTGACCCGCTCGGTCGGCACGCCGGTGATCGACTCGACCTCGGCGTAGTTCTCCACGGTCTTCTTCAGGTCCTCGAATCCCGTCGTCCTCTTCTCGATGAACTCCTTGTCGTGGAGGTTCTCCTGGATGATCCAGTACATGATCGAGTTGATCAGCGCGATGTTGGTCGAGGGGTTGTAGCGGACGTACTCGTCGGCCAGACGTGCCGTGGGCGTGTAACGCGGGTCGCAGACGACGACCTTCTTGCCGGCCTTCTTGGCCTGGAGAACCCGGCGAGCTGCGAGCGGGTGCGCCTCGACACTGTTCGCGCCGATCATGAAGATGACGTCGGCGTTCTTGACGTCCTCGAAGGGGTTCGTCGCGGCACCGGAGCCGAACGAGAGGGAAAGCCCCGCAACGGACGGCCCGTGGCAGATACGCGCACAGTTGTCGATGTTGTTGGTCTTGAAGGCCACCCGCGCGAGTTTCTGCATGATGTAGCACTCTTCGTTCGGAGTCCGGCACGAGACCTGGAAACCGAGGGCGTCCGGCCCGAACTTGTCGCTGACCTCCGTGAACTTCGAGGCGATGAGATCATACGCCTCGTCCCAGGAAGCCTCGACGAACTCGCCGTTCTTCTTGATGAGGGGTTTTGTCAGACGGTCGGGGCTCTGGACGAACTCCCAACTGGTTATTCCCTTGGGGCAGAGTTTGCCCTCGTTGATCGGGCTTCTCTTGTAGGGTTCGACCCCCACGAGTTTGCCCTCGTTCACCACGAGGTTGAGCCCGCACCCTACGCCACAGTAGGGGCAGGTTGTGGGAACGTAACGTAATTTGCCGTTAATGTCAGCCATGTGAATTCTCCCGATAGTTGCATTCAACGTCGGTTTTGCCATGCATGTCCGGATAATGCGGGCATGTTAATAGTGGCTTTACTCTACTAAGTAGTATATAAATTTAAACTTACTCTTTTAACTTTTTCCAGTTTATCATGCTATATAGTTGATGACTTCCCCGACCCAATCTCCGGCACCGTGGACGTCGACCATGATATCGATGATTATACAATTTGGTTCCATTTCATCAGTGATACGCCGCAACAACCCGTTCTGAGTATATTATACTTGGTTTACCGATCCAAAATGTTTACAATCTACCCTGTCCAACTACATCTCCGTGCAACCGAGACTGAATCACACCTGGGATGACATCGAGACCCGGCTCAAGTCCAAAGGGTCCACCCCGGAATTGATCGATAATTTCCGGAGATGCATCGACTTTCACACCTATGCGGCCCCGGGACTCCTGGTCGGGGTCTACATGGTGGACTATGCCCTGGAACTCCTGAACTCTCCCCCGGGCGAGAAGATCTATGCCGTCTGCGAGACGACGAAGTGCCTGCCCGACGCCCTGCAGGTGATCGCCCACTGCACGACCGGCAACCACCGCCTCAGGGTGCTCCCGATCGGGAAGTTCGCCATCACCATGAACGGGCCGGCTGATGCCCCCCACGTGAACGGGTTCCGGATCTTCGTCGACGGCGATAAGATCGAGCAGTTTCCGGCGTTTGCTCTCTGGTATACGAAGGACCCGCTCTTCGACCCGAGAACCCGGGGTATCGATCTGATCGACGAGATCATCGATGCAGGGCGCGACTTCCTCTCCTGCGAACGGGTGCGGGTGAAAGTGCCCCAGAAATGGCCGTGGAGGTCCGCGATCTGCTCCATCTGCGGTGAGATGGTTCCCGACAACCTGCTCGTCGACGGTGCCTGCTCCGACTGCCGGTCGCAGTCCTACTACGAGAAGGTAGCATACTGAGGAGACCTCCTCTCACGGGGAGGCAGTATTACCCTATGGAGTTCTCTCCGATCGGACTCGTGCATTCCGGTATCCGCTCAAGGAGCGATATGCCGGTCCAGGGCGTCGACGCCGAGATCGAGATCTATCCCTGGTACTCCGGGGGACTCTTCGGTATCGAGGAGAACTCGCACCTGATCCTCGTCTGCTGGCTGCACGAGGCCGGCCGGGACGTCCTCCGAGCGGTTCCCCGGAAGGTCTCGGTGGATCTGCCGGAGAAGGGCGTCTTCTCTCTGCGCTCTCCGGCGCGGCCGAACCCCCTCTCGGTCTCGGTGGTCCGGCTGCGCGGGATGCGGGACGACCGGTTTCTTCTGCTCGAAAACGTCGATGTGATCGACGAAACGCCGGTGATCGACATCAAACCCTACCAGACGGGATGGGACTGCGTCTTCTCCGCGGCCGGCCACGATCGGACGGAGAAGATCCGGAAGATGGGCCCCGCCGAGTACCGGGCCGGCCTCGTCCGCGAGGCCGTGAACTATCACGGCGAACTCTGCCCCGGCGTGGCGGTCGCGGTCCGGCTTGCGGAGGAGGCGACGCGCATCCTTGCAAGCGACCTTGCGGTGCCGCAGGTCCTGGTCACGATCGGGACCGATCCCTGCATCGCCGATGCGCTCGTCGGGATCACCGGTGCGCGCCCGGGGAACTGTCGGTTACGGTGTGGAGGCGGAGATTGCTACGCCTTTGCCTCCCCCGGAGGGGAGGCGGTCTTCCATCTCCGGCATGTGCCCGCGAGCGTCGAGGAGATCCTGGCATGCCCCCCGGGATCGCTCTTCGACTGCGAGGTCCACTCCCCGCCGCGATAGACAGATTCCAGCGTACTATGACAACCATCATATCTGCCAGATCGGCAGGAGAAAGAGGATGACACACCGTTACCTGAACCTTACCCCGCTTCCCGATGCGCTCGCGGCTATGCAACGGGCGTTCCCCCCCCGGGATCATACCGAGACTGTGCCGCTCTCCCTCTCGGTCGGCCGGGTGACGGCCGAACCCCTGTACGCCGGGTACTCCGTCCCCCCGGCCGATATCGCGAGGTTCGACGGGTATGCGGTGAAGAGCAGGGAGACCCTCGGGGCGCAGGACCAGCGGCCGCTGCCTCTTCATGACTATCTCCGCATCAATACTGGCGATCTCCTTCCCCCATCATTTGACGCCGTCGTCATGATCGAGGATACCTGGGACGACGGCGGCATACCCCGGGTCAGGAAGTCCGCCGCGTCCTGGCAGAATGTCCGGCATGCCGGCGAGGATGTCCGGGCAGGCGACCTCGTCCTCCCGAAGGGCCACCAGATCCGGCCGTTCGACCTCGGCGCCCTTGCGACCTACGGCATAACCCGGGTCGTCGTCCGGTCGGTTCGGGTCGGGATCATCCCGACGGGGAGCGATCTCGTCCCGCTCGGTGTGGCGCCCGCGCCCGGCCAGACGATGGAGACGAACACCCTCATGGCGGAGGCCTACCTCACCCGGATGGGAGCGACCTGCTGCCGGTACGGGATCGTCCCCGACGACCCTGACCTGATCGGGGAGGCGGTGCAGAAGGCGGTCGCCGAGAACGACCTCGTCATCCTCTCGGCAGGCTCGTCGGCCGGCACGCGGGACTTCTCCCGGGACGTCGCCGGGGGGCTCGGGGAGATCGTCTTCCACGGCATCGCCATCCGGCCGGGAAAGCCGGCGCTGCTCGCGAAGATCGACGGCAAACCGGTCCTCGGGATGCCGGGATATCCCGTCGCCGCACAGACGATCCTCCGGGAGGTTGCGGGGAACCTGCTCGCGTGGTGGGGGCTTGAGTCGCCCCCGGCCGAGGAACTGGACGTCCGGCTCTCGAGAAGACTGGCATCCGATCTCGGGTTCGACGAGTTCATCCCGGTCTCGGTCGGGCGGGTGGGCGGCACCTGCTGGGCGACCCCGCACCCCCGGGCCGGCGGCATCCAGATGGCGGTGGTCCGGGCGAACGGCTACCTCCACATCCCCGCCGCTCACGAGGGGGTCGAGGCGGGCGAAGAGATGCGTGTCCGCCTCACCGTCCCGGCGACCTCTATCGCCCGGACGCTCGTCTGCGTCGGACAGCGCGACCCCGCCCTCGCCGAACTCCAGAACTGCCTCGCGGACCTCGGCTACCACCTCCACTGCTGCAACGCCTCGACGATCGGAGCGGTGCTGGCCGTGCGGGCGAAGACCTGTCATGCCGCCTCGATCGCTCTCCCGGAGACCGGGACGGCATGGAACGACCTGGTGCTCCGGTACCTTCCGGGCGTGGACCTCCTGCGGGTGCAGGTGGCCCGGATGGAGCTCGGGATCGCCTCTGCCGTCGACCTGGACGACGTCGCACCACTCCGGTTCATCAACCGCCCGAGGGGCACGGCGGCGCGGATCTTTCTCGATGCCTGGCTGGAGCAGCGGGGGCTCGATGCCGGCAGCGTTGCCGGGTACGGCCATGAGGTGCGGACGCACGGCGCCGTTGCTACGGCCGTCGCCAGCGGGTTTGCGGACGCAGGGGTCTGCCCGGCCAGCACGGCACGGGAGGCGGGGCTCCGGTTCACCCCGCTCGGGTACGAGTCGTGCGATCTGGTGGTCCAGAGGGAACTTGCCGCGGACGAGGGCGTCGCAAGCCTCATCCGGGCCGCCCGGTCGTCGGAGTTCGGTGAGTTCATCAGGTCGACAGGAAGGGACCGCAACCGGTCCGTTGGACGGTGCGTAGACCCAAAAAACGTATCTCCTTCTCGAGATGACCACTCTTTATGATTGTCAGCGAACAGACGCAGGGCCAGATCATGGCGGTGCTCCGGCGGCTTGCAGAGGCCACCGGAGAGAAGGATATCGAGCGCATCATGGCCCTCACCGACCCTGATTTCTGCGGTCTCGGGACCGACGCCGGCGAGAAGGTGATCGGGAGGGAGGCCTACCGCCACCACCTCGAGCGCGAATTTGCTCAGGCCGAGACGGTTGCGCTTGAGTTCTCCGACGTCCGTATCGGTGCCGAGGGGACGGTCGCCTGGGTCATGGCCGATATGGCCTGCCGCTCTGGTGCCGGCGGCGCCGAGAAGACCCTGAACGGGCGGATGACGGCGGTGCTCCGGGGGACCGGCCACGCGTGGGTCTTAGCCCAGATGCACTACTCACTTCCGGCGGAGGACCAGGAAGAAGGGCGGTCGTATCCGGCGTAACTCTCCCCGCAGCGCCTGCCACTATTTTTGAGAGTTGTCTTATACCGCCGAAAGCGGGAAAAAATGGGTGGGAGCGGCGAGCCGGATCAGGGCCGGCCAGCGCTGAACGTGAGCAGGGTCGTTCCGGATTCATCGGTGAGGACGAGCCGGGTTCCGTCGATCCGGTAGCCTGCGACCGACTCGAGGAGGGTGAGGTAGCGGTTCTCCTGCTCCATGACGCCTTCCGGCTCGCCGCAGTACATCTTCGTGCTGATCGGCGCTTCGATGGTGAGGTTCGTGCCGTTGACCTGGTAGCCAGCCCCATAGGAGTTGCACCCGGCGTTCCCGCCGACGTTCCCGTCGGCAGAGAAGACCGCGGTGATGGTCGTCCCGGCGATCACCGAGGAGACGGCCTCGCTGCTCAAACTGTAGGACTCAAGCGTCCACTCCGTCCCGGTGAGCGGCGCCGGCGGGACCTCCTCGGCCTGCACGAAGAAGAGGGTCTCCGTCCCCGCCGCGTCCATGAGGATGAGGCGGTCGCCCGCGACCCGGTAGGACGAGACGTTCGCGAGGTGGGCGAGGTAGGCGCTCTCCTGGTCCATGACGCCCGGCGTCTCGCAGTACATCAGGGTGCTGAAGAGCGAGGAGACCGAGAGATTCTCGCCGTCGAGGGTGTAATCGCCGCCGTAGTGGTTGCACCCGGCGTTGCCGCCGACGTTGCCGTCAGGTCCGAAGGTCACGGTGACGGTCGTCCCGGCGATCACCGAGGAGATTGCGTCCCCTCCGGTGCTGTAGGAATCAAGCACCCACTTCGTCCCGACGAGCGGGAGGTCGGGCATCGGGGCGGCCTTCTCGAAGACCAGGAGGTCGTTGCCCTCGCCGTCCACGAGGATCAGCCGGTCGTTCTCAATCCGGTAGGAGGCGACGTCCGTGAGGAGCGCGAGGTAGCGGTCCTCCTGGTCCATGAGGCCTTCCGGCTCGTTGCAGTACATCTCGGTCCGGATGGCCGGCTCAATGGTGAGGCTCGCGGCGTCCACGGTGTAGCCGGCCCCGTAGGAGTTGCACCCGGCGTTCCCGCCGAAGTTCCCGTCAGGGCTGAATGTCGCCGTGACGGTCGTGCCGGCAAGGACCGGTATCATGGTGCCGTTTTCGGCAAGGTATGAATCGAGCGTCCAGGACGTCCCCGGGAGCGCCGCGGGCGCCTCCGGCGTCGTTGTGCTCCCCATGCACCCTGCAGCGATGATGCTCGCCACGACGATGACGAGGAGCGACGCCGTCGTGAGGATGTAGTTTCTGTTCCTTCTTCTGTTCGGTGCCATACAACAGCATATGGGCGGGAATGAGTGATAAATGAATTGTAAGCTACGAAATAAATCGAACCTATACGTGGCCGGTTTGTCAAACCTGGCGATAATATGGTTTATCCGGGTTCTGTTATTTTATGCCGCCGGGAGGCGAGTGGCTGGCTCTCCATCCGCTTTTTTGACATTCCGGCATCCTTCGCCAGGTATCTTCCTGCATGTGCAGGGGTTTTATCCGGGAGCGTCCCCTACCGGGTGCGGGAGAAGAGTGTTATGGCAACATTGATCCTGCTGAGGCACGGCGAGAGCACCTGGAACCGGGAGAACCGGTTCACGGGCTGGACCGACATCGACCTCTCGGCGCAGGGTATAAAAGAGGCCCATTAGGCGGCAGAACTCCTCCGGGACGGCGGGTATACGTTCCGCGTCGCCTACACCTCCGTCCTGAAGCGGGCCATCCGGACGCTCTGGATCTTGATGGACGACCTCGACCTCATGTACGTTCCCGTGCGCCGGTCCTGGCGGTTAAACGAGAAGAGTTACGGCGCCCTGCAGGGTTTGAACAAGCAGGAGACCGCGGAGAAGTACGGCGCGGAGCAGGTGCATCTCTGGCGCCGGGCCTACGACGTCCGGCCGCCGCCGCTCCCGTGGGACGACCCACGGCACCCGCGGTTCGACCCCCGCTACGCGGATCTCGACCCGGAGAGCCTTCCTGCGACCGAGTCCCTGCACGACACGCTCAACCGGGTGCTCCCCTGCTGGGAAAGCCACATCACGGGGGACCTTGCGGCGGGGAGACCCGTCCTGGTCTCCGCCCACGGCAACAGCCTCCGTGCCCTGGTCAAGCACCTGGACAATGTTCCCGACGACGAGATCGCGGGCTTGAACATCCCGACCGGCTACCCGCTCGTCTACGAACTGGACGGAGATCTACGGGCCGTCCGGCACCATTACCTCGGCGACCCGGAGGAGATTGCAGCGGCCGCCCGGGGCGTGGCCCGGCAGGCCGGGCCGGGATAGCCGGCGGCAAAGATCATATATACCATCCCGCAGAGGGCCACCTCTCCGACAGGGGGAAGTATCATGAAGAAGGTTGCCATCAACGGGTTCGGGCGGATCGGGCGCAAAGTCCTCTCCAACTACCTCACCGATCCGCCGAAGAATATCGAGATCGTCGCGGTGAACGATCCAAACCCGACGGAAGAACTCGCCTACCTGATGAAGTACGACTCGGTCCACGGGCGGGCGCCCTTCCCGGTCGAGGCAGGAGCGGACCGTATCCGGTTCGGGCAAAAGGAGGTGCGGGTGCTCCACGATAGGGATCCCACCCGTCTCCCGTGGAAGGACCTCGGCGTGGATATGGTGCTCGAATGCACCGGACACTTCACCGAACGGGCGGGTTCCGCAAAGCACCTGGACGCCGGGGCGAGAAGGGTCGTCATCAGTGCGCCGTCGGACGACGCGGACCAGACTGTCGTCCTCGGCGTCAACGAGGGGACGTACGACCCGGCAAAGCACACCGTCGTCTCGAACGCGTCCTGCACGACCAATGCGCTCGCCCCGGCGGCGAAGGTCTTGAGCGACGCCTTCGGTGTCGAACGCCTGATGGCGACGGCGATCCACGCCTACACCGCCACCCAGGCGCTGGTTGATCGGGCCACGAAGAAACCGCGTCGGGGGCGGGCCGCAGCCGTCTCGCTCATCCCGACGACGACCGGGGCCGCCGTCGCCACCACGCGTGTCCTCCCCGAACTCACCGGGAAGATGGGCGCGATAGCGGTCCGGGCTCCCATCCCCGACGGTTCCGTCATCGATATCGTCGCGGAACTGAAACGGGAGACGTCGACGGATCAGGTGAACGCCGCGATGAAGAAGGCGGCGGAAGGACCGATGAAGGGATACCTCGCCTACACCGACGATCCGATCGTATCGGCCGATATCATAGGCGACCCGCACTCGGGCGTCGTCGACGGACTCTCGACGAACGTCGTCAGCGGGCGGATGGTCAAGGTTCTGGTCTGGTACGACAACGAGTCCGGCTACGCAAAGAGGATGGTCGATATCGCCTCCTACATGGCCTCACGGGAGTGAGAGATATCGACCGGGTTTGACCACATCGACGTGGATGCCTGCCGGGAGAGGAACATCGCCGTCTGCAACGTGCCGCACTACGGTGAGGCAACGGTGGCGGAGTTCGCGTTCGGCCTCATACTCGCTCTCGCCCGGCGGTTCAGGCCGATGTTCGCGCGAACCGCCGGCGGATGAGTTCAAAGAGGCGCTCGAGCGGATCCTTGCGACCAGCATCGAGAACATACGGGCCTTCTCTGGTGGGAACCCGCAGAACGTCGTCGCCGGGACCTACCGGGTGCCGGCAACGCCGCCGACCAGGGGAGCATGAAACAGGACGCGGTCTACATCCGCTGGCTCGCCGACCACATGATGCGCATCTCCCGCCCGGAGGACCTGGCGATCGCTTGTTGTAACACAAATGTTACATCTTCTCCGGTATTGTTACAGTTTTGTAACAATCACCCTGCCCCTGTAACCAAACTGTAACAATTAAATCCCGGCCCGAAAAACATCCTTATATGTCCAGAGTCGTCCGGGTCGACGAAGAGGCGCTGGAGGTCGCCCTCAAGTACGGGAAGAACCTCTCAGCCGGGATCATGAAGATGGAAGAGATGCTTGCGGCGCAGGAGAAGGCGAAGCGCGACTACACCAGGATCGAGGAGATGGTCCGCCGGACGGTTCGAGAAGAACTCGAAGTCCTGACCTCCCGGTACTGATTCACCCCCGCCCGGTGAGTTCCGCGAGCCCCCGCAGCCACGCAAACGGCGCACCGTCGAACTCCTCCGGCGTCATCCGCCAGACCCAGTTCCCCGTGGCGGTCGAGGGGTAGTTCATCCGTGCCGCGGCGCCGAGGCCGAGGACGTCCTGCATGGGGACGATGCACGCCCGCGCGACCGATGTCATCCCGAGCCGGACGAGTTCCCGGTGAACCTCATCCGCCCCCACCTCCCGCCCGACGTAGGCAAAGAACCGCTCCCTGTCCGCATCCGTCGCCTCCTCCTCGAACCACCCCCGCGCCGTGTTGTTGTCGTGCGTCCCCGTGTAGCAGATGAGGTTATGGACGTAGTTGTGCGGGATGTGGGCGCTTCCCGCGATCCCCTCGCCGAACGCGAAGAGGAGGATCTTCATCCCCGGGAAGGCGAACCGGTCGAGGAGGGCCTGGACGGCCGGGGTGTTCGCCCCCAGGTCCTCGGCGACGATGGCAAAGCAGGGGAACCGGCGGGCGAGCGTCTCGAAGAACTCAGGTCCCGGCCCGTCGACCCAGGTGCCGCGCTCGGCGGTTGTATCTCCCGCCGGAACCTCGTAGTAGTCCGCGAACGCCCGGAAGTGGTCGATCCGGAAGAGGTCGTAGAGTTCGGCCGACCGGGCGAGCCGGCCCGCCCACCAGTCGTATCCCCGTTCCCGGAGAGCGGCCCAGTCGTAGACCGGGTTCCCCCAGAGCTGCCCCGTCTTGCTGAAGATATCGGGCGGCACCCCGGCGACCACGGTCGGGCGGAGGTCCTCGTCGAGTTTAAATATCCCCGGGTTCGCCCAGACGTCGACGCTCTCGTAGGCGACGTAGATCGGGATGTCGCCGATGACCTGGATGCCCCGCTCCATGCAGTAGTGCCGGAGGGCCGACCACTGCCGGGCGGCGACGTACTGGAGGAACGACTCTTTCCGGATCGCCTCCGCGAGGAGTTCGCGCATCTCTTTGAGCGCCCCCGGCTCCCGCCCCCGGATCTCCTCCGGCCACCGGTTCCACGCCTGCCCGTGGAAGTGGTCTTTGAGCGCAACAAAGAGCGCGTGGTCGTCGAGCCACCATCCCGCCCCGTCGCAGAAGGTCTCGAACCTGCGGTCCGGCCCGGAGTGGCGGAACCGTTCGTATGCAGCCGCAAACAGCCGTTCCCGGTACCATGCGGCCGCCTCGTAGGCTGCCCGCTCCTCTGGAAAACCGGGCGCCGGCTCCAGTTCGCTCTTCCTGAGGTAACCCTCCCGGACGAGCATCTCCGGGCTGATGAGAAGGGTGTTCATGGCGAACGCCGACGGGCTCGAGTAGGGGGAGTGGGCGTACGCCGCCTCAGTCGGGTTGAGCGGCAGGATCTGCCAGTAGTGCTGCCGGGCTCCCTCGAGCGCATCGACGAACCGGTATGCCGCCGGGCCGAAGTCCCCGATGCCGTACGGCGACGGCAGGGACGTGATATGCAGGAGTATGCCGCTCCCTCGCGCCTGAATCATACGCCTTCTCCCGATAACTCGCTCTTCTGGGGCAGTGCCCCCATATAGTCTTATCCCGGCCGGAGAGGGGTACGGTCAAATAGATCCCACCCATAGATGGGCCGGAGAGGAGGTGATTGAGATGGGTTTACCGACTGCCATGACCACGTCCCGCATTCACGCATGTCTCTGCGACGCCCCGTACCCGGCGACCCGCCGGAGCCTGGTCGCCTATGCCCGAAAGACCGGTGCACCGGACGACGTCCTGCGAACGCTCGAACGGCTGCCGGAGAGGGGGTATGCGAGCCCGGACGCCGTGACCAGGACCATCGGGATGCTGGTGTGAGGGTCCGGGATATCACCGTGCCGCCACCGGCACCTCCTCCCGGATGGTGAAGCGGTCGCGGAGGGTGTCCTTGATGCAGGCCTCGAAGATATCCCGGACGTGGGTGTGGGCGATCTCGAGCCAGTCTGCCACTCCGTCCGGCGGGATCTGCTGGCCTTCCGTCAGGTAGTAATCGATGTTGAGGAGGAACGCGTTGTTCTCCGTCGATCCGGGGACGGCGTCGGTGAGTTCCACCCGGCAGTTGTCGCGGTTGTTGTGGAACGCGAACTCGCACCCGGTGATGAACCCCGCCGGCACCCGCGGGAGTTCAGGCGGGAGGGTGGGGTAGAAGGCGAAGTAGTCCGAGAGCGTCACCTCCCGTTCCGGGATCTCGATGAGGTTGACGTACCGGAGGTTCATCGTGCCGATGGCGTCAGCGCTGACGACCTCACGGAACCGGTCGAACGCCCCGCGGATCTGCGCCGAGAAGGCCTCCCAGTGGACGTAGGGTTTCTGGCAGCTCACCGACAGCAGGCGGGGCCCGACCTGGATGGCGCAGCCCTCGTCTTCGGCGAGGAATATCGAGCGTTCGCCGACCAGGAGTTCTTCGCGGAGCCCCTCGGGGCCGAGGAGCATCACCACCTCGCGGACGTAGCGCTGGTCCCTCTTCGGGTAGGTCTCCTTCAGGTGGTTGTAGAGTATGCCGGGGTAGGTCAGGTCCCAGGGGGTATCCTCGGGAAACCGGAATTCGCATATCACTTCGGCGGCGGGCGGGTTGACGTACTTCCTTACCTCTGCCATATTCTTCTCCCTCAGGGGGTGTTGGATGGGAGGAGACTATTTTAAGGTGACTGCTGTCCGGCACCCGCACGATGCTTTATCTGCCGCAGCCGCTATCCGGGTGTGATGGGCGAGACGTTCCGCCAGACGGTCCACCTGCTCATGGGAGTCCTCGGCGCCGCGATAATTCTCAGTCTGGACGACCGGGGGGCGTTCATCTTCGCAAGCGCCGCTCTCGTCGCCCAGTTCCTCGCCTGCGACGCCTTCACCCGCGGCTACGCTGTCCCGGTCCTCTCGCGGGTGATGGACGAGTCGGAACGGAACGAGAAAGTGCCGCTCAAGGGGGGCATCGCCTACGCCGCCGGGGCGCTCTTCTGCCTCGCGGTCTTCGGGAGGGAATATACGGCGGTCGGCCTCGTCACGGTCGGGGTGCTCGACAGCGTCGCGACCCTTGTCGGGCTGCGGTTCGGGAAGCACACCCTCGTCGGCAGCAAATCGATCGAGGGGACGGTTGCGGGGATCATCGCGGCCGCGCTCGCCCTCTCTCTCCTGATCCCCTGGTGGGCGGCCGTGGTCGTGGCGGCGGTCGGCGGGATCATCGAGGCCTACTCCCCGCTCGACGACAACGTGGCGGTCCAGGTTGGGGCGTGCGTGGTGCTGGCGGTGATGGGTTTTATCGCGACGGGGTTGTGACAGAAGAATCTCAAATGCAGGGTGTTCGACTGAGGATGGCAGAACAGGTTGGTGTGATGCAAAAGCCCCGTACTCTGGACCGTGGTGTCTATCCCCCAATGGCGATATCCATGGGAAACCCGCACACGGGCAGGTGCGGCAAAAGAAAGAAGGATGACCCATCAGCACTATCTTACTAAGTCGCGCTGAGCCCTGTCGGTCCCCTCCCCTTCAGTGCTTCACACCCCGCTTCTTGAGTTCCTCCGACTTCTTCTTCGAGCACTCTTCGCACCGGAACTCGGGCGCGGGGTCGTTGGTCTTATCGTAGTTCTTCGCCCGGACGAGGCGGTAGCCCCGGGCGACCGTGCCGCAGTCCACGCACCGGACCTCTTCTTTGACCTCCCACTGGGCGGCGAGCGCTTCCGAGGTGAAGATGAACCGGTCGACCCAGAAGAAGATGAGGCCGCCGATGAGGTTCGCGACGACGGTGGCGGCGAGCGCCCCGAGGCCCGCGAGCCAGTAGAGCACCACGGCGAGGATCGGCGTCGAGAGCTGCCACCGGACGAGATACAGGCCGTATCGCTTAAAATTTACTTCCACGTATAAAATTCGGCGGGCGACCTCATAAAACCGGGGTCGGCACCGTCACCCGAGCACCAGGATCCGGCGGGTCAGGCTCTTGTGCACCCGCTGCTCGTGCTCCTGCAGGACGGTGAAGTGGCGGGCGGCGATCCCCCTGATGTCGCGGTGCGTGACGACGACCGCGCGCCGCCCCGGCCGGAGGACGCGGCGGATCTCCGCAAGCGACCCGTCGTAGAGCCGGTCCATGCTCTCGCCGTGGATCCTGACCGACTGGCCGTAGGGGAGGTCGGTCACGACCGCATCGAGCGCCCCGTCGCAGATGGGAACCATCGTAGCGTCAGCGATCATAACCTCCGAGCCCGGGAGGTTCTGGCGGTAGCCGTCGACCATCGCGGGGTCGAAGTCGCTCCCGAGCACCCGGACGCCGATCTCCCGGGCTTCGAGGAGGATGCCGCCGGTTCCGCAGAAGGGGTCATAGATCGTCTCGCCCGGCGAGACAAGCGAGATGTTGACGAGCGCCCGTCCCATCCGGGGCATCATCACGCCGGGGTGGAAGAACGGCCGGCGCATGGGGTTTCGGGCCTCGAACGCTCCCCGGTCGATCTTTTTGATGACGCGGCCGAAGTAGCAGCGGTCATCCGAGACGACGGCCCGGTACTCCTCGACCGGGTCGGAGAGCGAGACCGGGCCGGTGACGAGGGTCCCGATCAGCCGCTCCAGGTCGAGCCGCTCGATGTCCATCCGGGCGCCCTGGATCATCTTCCCCCGGCCGACGAACGGCTTCTCGGTCGTGATCGCAAGGTCGCGGAGGAGGGCCGTAAACGCCGCCCGCGTGGCCTCGCACTCCCCGAGGTACTCCATCACCACATGCGTCAGGGCGAGCCGCCCGGCGGCGAGAGGGTCCGGGCACTCGGCGACCGCGACCTGGGTCCCCCGGCCGAGGACGGTTCCCACGCACTCCAGTTCCGCGACGGGAAGGTCGGGGTGTTCGCCGGAGAGTTCGAAGAGCAGCTTCATTCCTATTATATTGGGCCGGCGGGGCGATAAAGCGGGGGGATGGGGGAAGCAGAGGTCTTAACATCGGTAGCCGAAAGACTGGTCAGGATGGCCCGACTGTTGCGGTTGCAGTTGGGCGCAATATGAAGCCTCGCTGTGCGTGAGTTCAGGCCATGAGGTTTAATCCCCTGGCACAGATTTCGAGGGGATATCGCCACGCACTGCCCCCGGAGGGGGCGGGCAGTGCGCGGGATATCCAGTGGGTATCCGTGCATGGGTTGGTGCGGGTAACTCCTCTTGTATGTCATTATTCGCGCTTCTAACACTCGAATCACAGCCTGCCCACCAACCCGGGTTCACATCAGACCACTATAAAAAAGCCAAACCGCCAAAGTGAGAGGCTCCCCCTCCTCCACCGACGCTTTCATCTTGTCGCCGCCGCCCTGAAAGAAGCCCTTACCCTTCTTCGCGGAGGGTTCGGGATCCTCCTCCAGGCGGTCGGGCACGACGATCCGCACCCGCGCAACCATACCGCCGTGCTTCGAGCGGCCGGACGCTATCAGGGTCGAGAGTCTTGCAGATCCGGTTTTCCGGGACTTGAGATCCGGCGAATTCTCGGGATCACGGAAATGTGGTCATATCTTCTTCCCGATATAAAACACATATCCGTAATACTGCTTGTATTTTGAATACAGGTCTGCCTCGCGCCTCATGAATGCAATCATATCCTCAACGGCCTTGTTTCCCGCATATTTCTTCAAGAATTCCTCTTGCCGTGCTTTCTGCGGAACGAAATAATTGTCTATCCAGCACCGTTCAGGCAGCGTAAATACGGCAATAGGTATGTAGCCTGTTTTCTGCATGATGGATATGTTATGCCCTATCGTGCTGATCTCAGGAACCGCGTCCAACCACCACTTCTCAATCTCAGCGGGGCGTTCATCGGTATACCATGACTCATACGTTACGGCAACATACCCATCTTTTTTGAGGAAGCGTCTCCAGTGATTCAGGCCTTTTTCAAAACCTATATTGGCGATAGCCCCCTCGGACCATATAAGATCAAATTCCTCGTTCTGAAACGGCAAATTATCCATCGACCCGACAATGCCTTTCACCCTGTCCTGCAAACCGAGTTTGGTGGCTGTTGCGTTGAGTTTATCAATCGAGCCGGCGTAAAGGTCGAGGGCGGTGATGGCTGCTTCTGTATTTTGTGCCAGAACCATTGTTTGAAAGCCTGTGCCGCAGCCTAAATCGGCAATTTTTGTTTTGTTTGAAAGATTTCCGATAAAACCTAATGCCCTGATGGTTTCTTCGGGGCTGCCGGGTCCCTGCCGTTCAAGTTCTGTGAAAAATTCATTGATGAGGGCAAAATCAATTTCATGGATTGTTGTTTCTTCCATGGTCGTACTCCGTATCCTCTTACCACACCTCTTGCTTGTTCTGCCTTAACGAGTTTTGCCATGCCTTCTGCCGCACGGTCACGTTCTGCGTCCTCAACCTTTAGCGTTTGATATGACCCAGTACTTCGCTCATTCCTACATCTGGAATCGAGCAGTGCAGCCTCGTCTAACGACCTCAAGCGGGATCAGCAGCACCCGGGTACCGGATTTCGCGGCTTCGCGCTCTTCGCGCGAGGCTCACTTGAGTCCTGTACCGAAACCTCACGCGAAGGCGCGAAGAACGCGAAGTCTGGATGGGTATTAACTGTCTCCCTTCGCGACTTCGCGGCTTCGCGTGAGACCCACATCGCCCATCTCTATCGGCAACCGAGCATTATCCAGAGGTTGTGGAAAGCATTTCAACAGGGCCTCTTAGCTCTCAATGGCGGCGATTACAGCGCAACCCGGTTAACCCGGGAATAACTTTTTCATCTATCGAAGCCGAGATGAATGAAGCCATGCCTGAACTGACGGTAAAGACAATCAAGGGCAATAAATACCTCTACCTCAGAGATAAGGTCAAAGTTAACTCAAAATCGCTGCCGCTTCAGATATACATCGGAAGACTCGAAACGGTAGCCCGAGAAGACGTTTTGTCAAAACTCTCCGTTCTCCATACTCTCAGGTTAACGACATACCTCGATTACCGGCTGGAGCATTACTCCTTCACCACCCTCGACAGAACCCGGGCCGTCGATCTCGAAACTCTTCGTTACTTCTACGGGCTTTTCAAGGAGCTCTACCCCGATGAGAGCGAGCGTTATATGGATGCGATGTATCTCAGATATGTTCAGGGCACGACGGCGATCGAGGGGAATACCATCAGTCTCCGGGAAGCGCAGGAACTCCTGGAACATAACATCTCTCCGGCCGGGAAGAAGATGGATGAGGTGTACGAGATCCTCAATTTCATCAACCTCCGAAGATACCTCGAAGGGTATTCCGGGGATGTAACTGAGAAGCTCATCAGGAAGATCCACGAAATACTGATGAATGAGGTCCTCCGGAACCCGGGAGACTATCGGAACATCCAGGTAGGCATCGAGCAGGTGGACTACGAACCTCCTCCCGCGATCCTCGTCCCTGAGGAGATGCGTGCTCTCATCGGGTGGTACCGGCAGAATAAACGGCACCTGAATCCGTTTGAACTCGCTGTAGTACTCCACACAAAATTTGAGATGATCCATCCGTTCGTCGATGGAAACGGAAGGGTTGGACGGGCGTTGATGAATTTAGTCCTGGAACGATCCGGTCATCCAACGCTCTACCTGGGATTGGAAGACCGGGCGGCCTACCTGAACGCGCTCGCAAAATCTGACGGCGGAGACTATGCGCCGATCATTGAAACGCTCTATACCATCTACCGGGAGCAACACGGGCGTATCGCAGATGCGGTCGGGCAGAATCTTTCCGACGGAACCAGCAGGATCCGGGAGGAAAACGCCAGGCTCGTCCGGCAGTTCGCCGAACTGAAGAAAAAGGCCTGATAAAAAACCGAAGAGGTCATCCCAAAAAGATCTCCGAACCCCCGGTATACCCCGATCGGAGCCCATAGTTCTCAGGTATCCGCCATCTGAGCCACATCCTGAGCCAGGGGGATGAAACGGCTTTCCACTGGAT